>DAIQAV010000107.1:0-8440 GCA_036781505.1 Candidatus Anoxymicrobiaceae bacterium
GTTCACCAGAAAGGACGACCGCATGTCGTCGTTCCTGGGGATCGGCGTCGGCTGCCTGGTGGGCCTGACCGCTATCTTCACCAAGATGGCCTGGACCGACATCGGAAACCGCTGGGGAGAGTTCCGGGTCGCCGGCTTCCTCTTCTCGGCATTCTTCTGGCTGGCCATAGCCACGACGCTCGTCTCGCTGGTGTTGTTCCAGGTCGCCCTGCAGCGCGGATCGGCCATCGTGGTCGTTCCGCTGGTGACCGGCTTCAGCAACCTCATCCCCATCGTGGTCGGGTTCATCGCCTTCCGCGAGCCTTTCCCCCAGGGCACTGTCATGATCTTCCTGAGGATGGGCTCTATACTCCTCATCATCGGGGGAGCGGTGCTCCTGTCGCTCCGAAGACCCGACGGGGAGAACACGACCGTCTACCAGGGAGAGCCGCAGCAAACCGAGGCCTTCGTCTAGGCTGATACGGGTCCGTGCCCTGCCGGCCGCGGCCTTCAGGAGCGTCCTAGTGCTCTCTGAGGGCTATTGTTAGAATTATCGTAATCGGATCGGAGTGACATGGACAAGGAGACCGCTTTGAAAAACGTAATTGCATTCTTCGACCTCGACCACACCCTGCTCGATGGGGCGAACGGCACCATCTACGCGGTGCAGATGGTCCGCGAGAAGTTGATGGAGCAGCGCGTGCTCCTGCTGGTGGCCTGGTATTCCATACTCTACAAGCTCAACCGCCTGCCGCGGGAGGCGGTCTACAAGAAGGTCCTCGACGAGATGGGCAAATACACAGTGCTCCGCATGATCGAGATGATGGACATCGGCTTCGAGCGCTACATCGTTCCGCGCCTGTACCAGGGCGGAGTCGATATCGTCCGTGAGCACCACGAGAAGGGCCACACCACCGTCATCGCGACAGCGGCCGGCGAGTACATCGCCGAGCGAGTCAGGGCGCAGCTCGGGGCGGACGAGTTCATCGCCACCTCCACTCCCATCAAGGGCGACCATATGACCAGCGAGGTCACCGACCTCCCGATGGCGTTCATGGAGGGGAAGCTGAATATGGCAGCCAGCTTCTGCGAAGAGCGCGGCGTCGACCTCGCCGACTGCTGGTTCTACTCGGACAGCGCGAGCGACCTGCCGCTGCTCGAGGCCGTCGGTCACCCGGTCATGGTCAACCCCCAGCTCAAGCTGCGCCTGGCAGTGAGGGGCAGGGGATGGCCGGTAATGAAGTTCGACGAGTACGCGGTCTTCGACCGGATCGAGCGTCCGCGTAGCGTCACGACCGAGGAGATGAACCAGTTCATGGCCGTATACGAAACATCGCTCGCCGAAGGGCCGCGGACCGCGTAGAAAAAGCGTGACGCTGCATTCAAAGCGTTCTTGTCGCTTCGCTCCGGCCGGTGAGCCTGAGAATGCATGAAGGTGCCTGTCCCTCTATGCGTTTTACGCTAAACGAAAAGGGCGGGCACCGGCCCGCCCCTCTCGAGTTAGCGCGGTATCTTTCTAGATCGGCTCGAACCTGTCTATGTCCGCCAGGCTTCCGGCCGGCTCGTCCACCCAGATCGCTTTGACCCTCATGCCGATACTGGCGTCCTGCCAGTCCATGCCGCTGATGGTGCCAATGATCCACGTGTCCGCACCATCCAGCTTGATCATCGCGGTCAGCCGGAACTCCTCCAGCGGGTTGCCCCTCACATCGGCCATCTCCACCGCGTAGCTCATCACCACGCCCGTCTCACCGATCTCGACCACTTCGTCGATATCGATGTAGCACTTGCGGCAGAAAGTCGGGCCGGGGACGTAGACCGTCTCGCACTGCGGGCACTTGATGCCGCGGATCTTCTTCTCCTTCATGCTGTCCACGAGCAGCTTCATCCCGGCGCCGTTGACGAGGTAGTTGTACGTGGAGATGTCCCACGTTCCCTGTACCTCTCGGGTCTCCTCACCCATCTCGAATGTCATCCTGTCCACCTCCTGGCCCTAGCCGTGGCGCGGCTCGTCGCCGAGCACAGTAACTGTCACGTACTGGAACATGCCGCCCCAACCGTGGGAGACGGCGTTCTTGATCTTCTTGGGTATCTGGTGGCCGCCCTCGATCTTGCGCATGATCTGCAGCGCGGCTTCGGCCGGCCTGTTCATCGCGGACGCCCCGATCGCGTTGGTAGAGAAGACGCCGCCGCTCGCGTTGGTGGGGAGCTCGCCATCGATGTTGAGCGCTCCCGCGTCGAGCATCTTGTGCGCCTCGCCTTGCTTGCACAGCCCCAGCTTCTCCAGCCACATCAGGGACTGGTGCGCGAAGCCGTTGTACAGCTCGGCCATGTCGATCTCCTTGGAGGGGTCCTTGATCCCCGCCATGGCGTAGGCCTTCGCCGATGCCATCTTCGCCGGCTCCTGCTCGGCCGGGTCGGTGATCTGCCCCTCGATGAAGTTTCCGGTCGCAGGGTCGGAGGTCGCGCATCCGACGCCGTTGATCCAGGCGACAGAGTCGGCGAGCTTCTCGACCATTTCCTCGGAGGCCACTATTGCCACCGTCGCTCCGTCACTGGTGGGGCAAGTGTGCCCGAACCGCAGCGGCCAGGAGATGAACGGCGTCGCCTGGATGTCCGCCACACTGGTCTTCTTGCGCAGGTGCGCATAGGGGTTGAGCGCCGCGTTCGAGCGCTCCAGCGCGGCCATCTTGTCGATGTGCTCGGGGTCCGCACCGGAGTGGTGCAGGTAGCTCATGGCCTGGTACGCGGCCGCGCCGGTCGAACCGCCGCCCATCGCGCCCATGCCCTTGCCGCCGAACAGGTCCATGCCGTGCTGCACCATGACCATGGCCTCGGGCATCACTATGCCTGAGAGCCCGACCTGTGAGTCGCCTTCGGACTGCTTCTCCCAGGTGATGGCCATCACCACGTCGTGAAGACCGCTGGCCACGTGGTAGTAGGCCGAGTGGAGAGTCGACATGCCTGTCGTCCCTCCGGTCGCGATGCGCATGTACGGCTTGTCCAGCGCGCGCATGTGGTCCGCCGCCCAGAGGTGCGGCATGTTGACACCTTCGAAGGTCTGCATGTTCCCGAAGGTTATGGCGTCGATGTCATCCGGGGTCAGCTTGGTGTTGCGGAAGGCGGCGTCGACCGCCTCGCTTATCATCTCGGGTATGTTCACGTCCTTGCGCTTGCTGACGAAGACCGGCGTGTACCCGACACCGATTATTCCAACGTTTCTCATTATCATCCCTCCTCGGTGCTCAGGACCATGACGGCGTTGTGCTGCGCGCAGAAACCGTCCTGGCCGTGGGCCAGAGCCGTCTTTGCGCCGGACACTTGCGCCTCGCCCGCTTCGCCCTTCAACTGGCGCACGCACTCGGCCACCCTCACCAGCCCGTTGGCGGTGAACACGTAGGCGCCGAGCCCGCCGCCCGATGGACAGACAGGCATCGAGCCGCCCAGGTCGGCCAGGCCTTCGCCTGCCACCTTGCCGGCGCTGCCTTCTTCGAACAGCCCCAGCGCCTCGCTGATGATCGGCTCCTGGTGGGCGAACTTCGCGCTCACCTCGGCCACGTCGATCTGCTTGGCGGGATCGGAGATCCCGGCCAGCTTGTAGGCCCTCTCACCGGCCATCCTTGCGGACTTCGATGTCGCCAGATCGCGCTCCCCTATGTAGTAGGTGTCCACCGAGTTGCCCATGCCCTTGATCCAGACGGGCTTGTCCGTGAGCTCTTTGGCCCGGTCGCCCGAGGCCAGGATCATCGCGCAGGCGCCGTCCGTGAACGGGTAGCAGGAGAGCTCGTGGAGCGGCTCGTAGAGGTAGTCGCTGGCCAGCACGTCGCCGGCGGTCGCGTCCGCCTTGGACCTGACGGCGTACGGGTTCAGGGCCGCGTTGCGCAGGAGCCTCGCGGCTATCTCGTTGAATTCGTCCTCCTCGACGCCGTACTTGGCCATGTAGGCCTTCGCCTGAAGCGCCGCGGTCGACAGTTCGTTGAGGATCCCCAGCTGCCTGTCGTAAGTCGGGTTCAGCTGGTAGTCCATCACCAGGTAGGGGCGGAACGTCGAGGAGCCGGCGCTGTTGCCCACCACCAGGGCTGTGTCGTAGTTGCCCGAGAGCAGCCGCATCGTCGTGTACTGCGCGGCCCACATGCCGTCCGCCTCCACGTGCGTCTCGTCCTTCATGTAGGCGCCGCAGGGCGTGTCCTCGAACACGTTCGCAATCGTGTGCCCGACCTCGAAATCGTTGGAGTTGAGCACGAACCCGTCGATGTCGTGCCTGGTGATCCCCACCTTGTCAAAAAGGCCCTTCACCAGGTCGAACAGCATCCTCTCGCGCGGGATGTCGATCGAGTCGGTCATCACCTGGGCCTGTGCAACTATCGCTATATCTCTCTGCATGTCGTCACCCCCCTAACCCGCCGGCTCGAAATGGCTCAGGTCCTCGAGGCTGTCCTCGGCCGGGTCCTTGAAGACCGCCTTGACCCGCATGCCGACCTCGACGTCTACCGGGCTGATGCCCTGGACCATGGCCGGCAGCAACGAGGTAGCCCCGTCGAGCTTCACCAGCGCGACGACAAACTCCGTGTCGGCCTTCTCCACCACGCCCTTGTTGAGGTTGACGTGTGAGACCGTGAAGTTCTCGATGGTTCCCTCGGGTCCGATCTCGACCCACTCGTTCATGATCTCGTTGCACCTGCCGCAGTACTTCCTGGGCGGAACGACCACGCTCGCGTCGCCGGGGCACTTGACCCCCATGATCTTCTTCTGCCCCAGGCCTTTGATGTACCGCTCGACGTACTGACCTACGCGGTAGTTGTACGTGAAATCGAGCGGGACGACCGCGTTGGCGACAATCCTTTCCTGCTGCGCCGACATTGCCTCACCTCCACCGTTGGACTCCCAGTGCTTAACACTTTGACCACCAAGGCTATACTGTTAGCCGTCAAAGCCAGTAGATTCTATAACCGGCGCGCATCCGTGTAAATGGGGGCTGGCTCGGCTTGCCTTCAGCGGCCCGGCGCCAGGCCCCCCGGAAGGGGCCACTTCCGCTATCATAGAGCCATGAAAAAGATACTCATCATCGAGGACGAGGTGCCCCTCGCCGAGGCCCTGAAGTACACGCTGGGCAAGGAAGGCTACGGCGTCGACGTCGCCCACGACGGCGCGGCGGGGCTGGAGATGTTCCGGCGCGACGGCGCCGACCTGCTGATCCTCGACCTGATGCTGCCCTCGCTGGACGGGCTGGAGATCTGCAGGCGCGTCCGGGCGGCCTCATCGGTGCCGATAATCATGGTCACCGCCAAGGACTCTGAGATGGACGAGATCGTCGGCCTCGAGATAGGCGCGGACGACTACGTGACCAAGCCCTTCAACATGAGGACGCTGATCACCAGGGTCAAAGCCGTTCTTCGCCGCCAGGAGAAGCCCGAGGCGCACGTCAGCGAATCGCTCTCCTGCGGGGACATCGTGATGGACAATGGCCGCCACGAGGTCACCGTGCGCGGCGGGCCGGTACAGCTGACGCCGACCGAGTACAACCTGCTGGAGCTGCTGATGAAGAGGCCGGGCAAGGTCGTATCCCGCCATCAGATACTCGATGGCGTCTGGGGGGACTACTACGGGTCCGGCAAGACGTTGGACGTGCACGTTCGGCACCTGAGGGAGAAGATCGAGGAGGACCCGGCAAGACCGGAGCGCCTCCTGACCGTCCGCGGGGCGGGCTACAAACTTGCCGCACCCGAAGGCGGTGGGCCGGTTGCGTAGCCTGCGCAGGACGCTCCTGGTCAGGTACGCCGCGGTCCTGGGCCTCGTCGTGCTGATGGTCGTGCTCATCCTGGTGTTCGGCATCAACGCCCAGGTGTCGGAGACGGTGGTATTCCTGGTCGGCATCGCGGTGCTTGCCGGACTGCTGGGCGCGATCACCATCTGGACGCAGCGCACCCTGGCGGCGGACCTGAAAGAGATAGGCAGGGCGACCGAAAAGATCCTGGTGGAGAACGACCTCGACCGGATGCCGCAACCGAGGCTAGTGGAGCTGAACGACCTGGCGCAGGACCTCGACGCGGTGGCCGACAAGGTGCGCGAAAACTACAGGCTCCTGACGCAGGAGCGCAACAGGTTCGAGGCGGTCCTCGAGAACATCAACGTCGGGATAATCGTGCTGGGCCGCGACCTGCGGACGCGGATGATAAACCCGGTCGCCGAGAAGCTGCTGGGGACCACCAGCGATTACGCGGTGGGCAGGACGTTCACCGAGATCCACCACACGCCGACTATCGACAGGGCCATAGAGAAAGCCAGGCGCGGGGAGGTCATCGAGAAGGAAGTCACGATAACGCTGCCGCGCCGGCGGTCCCTCAAGGTCCAGGTCAGCCCGATCACCACCAGGGCCGGCAAGGTCGGCGGCGTGATCTGCATCCTTGAGGACATTACGTCCAAGCGCGAGCTGGAGCGCGTGAGGAGCGACTTCGTGGCCAACGTCTCCCATGAGCTCCGTACGCCGGTGGCGAACATGAGGGCGGTCGTCGAGGCGCTCGTCGCCGGCGCCGCGCATGACCCGGATGTCGCCGACCGCTTCGTCCGCGACCTGGACCGTGAGTCCATCAGGCTCGCCGACATCATCGAGGACCTGCTGACCCTGTCCAGGCTCGAATCGGAGAAACGAGAAGAGGCGGAGGAGCCCTTCGACATACGGCAGGTGCTCGTCGAGATCGCCGAGGAGAAGGCGGAGCTCGCCGCGAGGAACGACGTCGGCATCAAGGTCGACGGCGCGCGCGCTGACGCCGTGATCAGGGGAAACCGCAAGCTGGTCAAGACCGCCTGCTCCAACCTGGTCGATAACGCCATCAAATACAACCGGCCCGGCGGTCGGGTCGAGTTGTCCATCGAGGCGGCACCCGACGAGGTCGCGGTGGTTGTGCGCGACACCGGCATAGGGATCTCGGTCGCGGAGCAGGGGAAGGTGTTCGAGCGTTTCTACCGGGTCGACAAGGCCAGGTCCAGGGAGACCGGCGGCACCGGGCTGGGCCTGTCGATCGTCAAGCACGCGGCGGAGTTCCACGGCGGGACGGTCCTGCTGGAGAGCAGGCCCGGCGAGGGTTCGACCTTCAGGCTGGTCCTGCCCTCGACCCCCAGCCTGTTCTGAGAGGCTCTCCATTCCTTAACCAATTCTTAAACTATCCTTAACCCTATCTGAAACGGCGCCGTGTTAGATTCTGGCCATGGACTCCAGGCCCGGGAAGAAAAGGCTTATTGCCGCCATTTGCATCGCGCTCGCGGTCGCGGTGGTCACGCTGGCCAGCGGGTGCGGAGGGCAGACGCAGAAGCAGGCAGCCAGGGGCAGAGTTAAGGTCTCCGGCTCTACCACCGTCCTTCCGATCGCGCAGGAGGCGGCGGCGGAGTACTCGGACGCCAACCCCGGCGTCCGCGTCGACGTCCAGGGGGGAGGCTCCAGCGTCGGCGTAACGCAGCTCATCCAAGGCATCGTCGACATCGGGATGAGCTCCCGGAACCTCAACCCCGATGAGGTTGGCAAAGGCCTGATCAACCACGACATCGCCTTCGATGTGATCGCGATAGTCGTCAACCCCAGCATGCCGATCACCAACCTCTCCGACGCCCAGGTCAAGGCTATCTTCCTGGGCAAGGTGAAGAGCTGGAAAGCGGTCGGTGGCCCTGACAAGCCGATAGTGGTCGTGATACGCGACCAGGCCTCCGGGACTCGCGATATCTTCGACAAGAAGGCGCTGGGCGCGACGGACACGAAGGTCGTCGAGAGCACCGGATCGGCGATCCAGTGCTCCAGCAATGGTGTGATGCGCGAGATAGTCGGGAGCACCCCCAACGCCATCGGCTACATCTCTTTCGGATACGTGAATCAGAACCTCAAGGCGATCTCGTTCAAGGGAGTCGCGCCCGAGGTCAAGACCGCGGCCACCGGCCTCTATCCCATCGCGCGGTTCCTGCGCCTCTACACCAAGGGGGAGGCCAAGGGCGTCGTGAAGGGATACATCGACTTCATGCTCTCGGACAAGTTCCAGAACGATATCGTGGCAAGGGAATACGTGAAGATCAAGGACGTCAACATAAAATGAGTGAAGGTCCGCGGATATCACCCGCGTCGACGATGCGCGCGATAGTGACCGGCGACCGCGACCGCTGGGTGAAGCTGGTGATGTTCTGCTGCGCGTCGGTCTCGTTCGTGGGCGTGCTGTTGATCTTCCTCTTTATCTTCCGGGAAAGCCTTCCCGCGATAACCAAGGTCGGGATACCCAAGCTGTTCCTCTCGACCGACTGGCGCCCCAAGAGCGGGCACTACGGGATGCTCGCCTTCACGTTCGGGACCGTGTTCACCACCGTGGTGGCGATGGTAATCGCGGCGCCGCTGGGCATCGGCGCGGCGGTCTTCATCGACCAGATAGCCCCCGAGAAGGTTGGCAAAGGAGTGCGCAGGGTCATCGAGTTGCTGGCCGGCATC
>DAIQAV010000108.1:0-8359 GCA_036781505.1 Candidatus Anoxymicrobiaceae bacterium
GCCTGGTGTCCCTGCCGACCACGATGCGGCAACCGGGTCCGCCGAACGCGATGACAGCCGCTCTCCCAAGCCGCAGCGCGAGTTCGGGAGTAAGGTCGCGGTTCGCTTCTCCCCTGATGCCGTCTGTGCCGAAATATTTCTTCATAGTCCTCCGAGGGGCCACCTACACTAGGAATATATCACAACGATACGGCCTTACCTGCCTGACTGCGGACACGCGGAAATGAGCCGCCGATTGGGGAGGGGTGCGAGCCTGTTGCTGGTGCCCTGATCTAGCGCTTGGAGAACTGCGGCCGCTTGCGAGCGCCCTTGAGTCCGTACTTCTTGCGCTCTTTCATGCGCGCGTCCCTGGTGAGGAACCCGCCCTTCTTGAGGTCACCGCGGAGCTCTTCGTCGTGAACAAGCAGCGCTCGCGCGATGCCGAGCCTCATGGCGCCGGCCTGCCCCGATATTCCGCCGCCCTCGACCTTGGCCACCACGTCCCAACTGCCCTTCAGGTCCAGGTGGACCAGCGGAGCGAGCACCTCGATGCGGTGCCGGCGGTTGGGGAAGTATTTCTCGAGGGTTGTGCCATTGACCGTCAGCTCTCCGGCCCCCGGGTAGAGGCGCACACGAGCGACGGCTTCTTTTCGCCTGCCTGTTCCCATGAAGAACTCGTCAGCCAAGCTAACCTACCTCTTGATCTCTAGTGTCTGGGGCCTCTGCGCCTCGTGCGGGTGGTCCGGCCCCGCGTACACGTGCAGCTTCTTGATCTGCGCGCGTCCCATCCTGTTGTGCGGCAGCATGCCCTTGACCGCGATCATGATGACCCTCTCGGGGTGCGCCTCGTGCATGGTCAAATACGGGGTCTCTTTCATGCCGCCCGGATAACCGCTGTGGTGATAGTACACCTTCTGGGTCTCCTTTTTGCCCGTCAGCACGATCTTCTCGGCGTTTACGATCACGACGAAATCGCCGGTGTCGATGCTCGGCGTGAAGATGGCCTTGTTCTTGCCCCGCAGCACTCCGGCGACCTGCGTCGCCAGCCTGCCCAGGACCTGGCCCTCTGCGTCGACCACAAACCACCTGCGTTCGATGTCCGCGGGCCTTGCAGAATAGGTGTTCTTTGTAAGCTTCAGATGCGCCATGCTTTTCCTCGTAAAAAACGACGCCCAAACGGGCGTCAAGACCTCCTGATGATAAGTTAAGCGCCGGGCGGTGTCAACCAAGCACAACGCCGCGCGATCGCCTCCAAAACAGTCTTTTCATCGGGAGTGGAAGTAGGCGGTGACCCCGGCCGCGATCTGCCGGGCGACCTCATCCTGGCCTGACGGGCTGTCCTTCACCCGGGACATGTTGTTCTCGATGCACACCACCGGCACTGTTGATAGGACGCTGCCGATGAGGGCCGTCGGATGTCCAGCCGGGGTGGAGTTGCCCTGCGAGGTCCCGCCGGTATCGTCCTTGACCGACAGCCCCAGACCAGGCGCGATAGCGCGCGCGAGCTCGTCGCTGGCGCTGGCAACTCCCCCGTCGACGACCGTGACGTGTGAGGTGTCCGACGAGGGGCACCTCGCCCCGTTCGCGGGCGGGCGCATCACGCCGGCGTAGCCGGTGTCGTCGTAGTGCAGCCGGACCACCGCGCTGCAGGCGTTTCCGATGTCGGCCCTGGTGCGAAGGCTCGCGTAAGCGCCGGCGCTGCCCTTGGTGAGCCTCACGGTGAAGCCGGCCTGCTCCAGGGCGGCCTTGGTCTTCTGCGCCAGGTCCCACATGTTCTGCAGCTCGCCGGTGCAGCCCCCGTTGTCCCCCACGTTCAGCCCGGTGGCCGAGTCGACCTCGTTCCCGTCGCGCCCCGAGTGCCCCGGGTCCAGGCAGATGACGACGCCCGTTGAAGCCGGTTGCTGCTGAGCCGGAGCCGCGGGCTGGGTATCAGTCGCTCCGGGCTCGTTGGAGCCCGCATCTGGGCTGGTCGCCAGTGCGGTCGGCTTGCTGGTCCTGCCCGTGAACTCGGGCGACTCGTGCAGGCCCTTCAGGCGCACCATCATCGTCTCGTTCTTCTCCATGTCCGTGCCGGGCTTGGGGTCCTGGACCTCGACCTTGAGCTTGCTGCAGTCGCCGCTCGAGTCCTGCATGGAATCGATCTCCACCAAGAGGCCGAGTGACTCGACCTGCTTCTTGGCGTCGGCGAACTTCATGCCCACCAGCTTCGGCGCGTTGAGCCCGCCCGAGTTCATCGTGAGCACCATGACGATGGTGGCCGCGACGGCCCCCATCAGGGCCACCACCCCAACGAGCAGCAGCGTGTTCCTGATACGCCGCCTCCTCGCCTGCCGCTCGAGGCGCATGGAAGTCCTGTTCAGCTGTTCGTTTCTCAGTTCGTCCTCGAAGGATCCATCGTCGGCTATCTTCATCACCACCTGGAATCCCGCCGTAAAGAGAATTATAAGTATGCCCGGGCTATTCCTTCAAAATGGATGACGCCGCGGGCCGGCCGCGGGTTCCGCGCGTGCGGCGCGTGCGATATATAATCACTGACATGAAACATAGAAGAACTGCTGAGACAATTGTGGAAGAGCAAGAGATCACCAGAGAAGTCGCGCCGCTTTCCGGCATCTTCACCGTCCCGGGTGGCGTCGCCGGCGCCGCCTCCGCGATGAAGGACTACTCGGGCAGACAGGTCCCGTCCTTCCTCTGCTTTATGGCGCTCGCCGGTGGCTTCGGCCCTGCGGCGCGCTCGCAGGCCGCGGCGCGCATCGCGCTGGACAGCGTCGACGAACTGCTCGACCCCGGGCGCTTCGAAGGGGCTACGGAGTTCAACGCCGCCGCCGGGCGCGTTCTCGAGACCTCTTTCGAGCTGGCCAACTCGCGCCTTCGCGAGAGCGACGACGGCTCGGAGCAGGTGATCGGTGCGACTCTTACCGTGGTCGCAGCCGATGCCTCCAGCGCGTTCATAGGGCACGTCGGCAACGCCAGGGCCTACCTGCTGACCGAAAGAGGCCTGCGGCAACTCACCAGCGACCACGTGGAGTACCTCGAGGGCGCCAGGACCAGGCTGACGCGCGCGCTGGGCATCGACGACGAGGTCGAGACCGACATCCTCAGGGTCCCGTTGAAAGCGGGCGAGGTCCTCCTGCTCTGCAGCCACGGGATCTACTCCGCGCTCGATGAGGGCGAGATCGTATCGGTGATGGGCGCGCCGGACACGGCCGCCGCCTGCCGAACGCTGGCCGAGACCGCTGCCGCCAGAGGCGCGGGCGGAGACCTAACCGTCGCGGCCTGGCGCGTCCCCGGCCGGTCGGTGGATGAGGAAGCAGTGGCTCCCACCGGCCCTGGAACAAAAGCACATGGTAAGGGGAAAGGGCATCGGCGTCGCTGGCTCATTGCGTTGCTGGCCATCCTGCTGATCGCGGCGGGGACAGTCCTCGGCCTGGGCCTGGCCACCAACTGGTTCAGGTCGAAGCCGGCCGCGAACAAGGCGTCGAGCGCGCACGCGCCAAAAGCCCGCTACGTGCAGGGCGACGTCCTCAAGGTCGACACCTCCGGCGGCAC
The DNA here is from genome assembly GCA_036781505.1 of Candidatus Anoxymicrobiaceae bacterium. Taxonomy (GTDB): domain Bacteria; phylum Actinomycetota; class Geothermincolia; order Fen-727; family Anoxymicrobiaceae; genus FEN-680. Next base: position 3,529 of record DAIQAV010000108.1, read on the forward strand.
CGCGGCGTGCTACATGACCGACTACCCGGGCGGGCCCGACCAGGTCAGGCTCTACGACGGCTGGAAGGTCCGCGTCCTGTCGACCCTCTACGCGGGCGGCAAGAGGTGGTACAGGGTCGAGGTGACCGAAGGCCCTTCGGCCGGCAAGGAAGGCTACGTGAAGGAGAGCTTCCTGGCGCGCAGCGGCTGAGGCCCGACCTCAGTTGCCGGAATTGCCCGGGCTCGTCGTGGTATCGCCGCCCGGTTGGGCGCCGGAGACGTGGGCGTGCGCGGCGTCGTACATCGACTTGCAGGTCTTGGCGTCCAGGCTCAACAGGTAGTCCCTGGCGAGGTTCACCGACTCCGCGACCAGGTTCACGTACACATGGTCCATGGTGTCTTCCGAGGTACCGGCCTTGGTGTCCGCTTGCGAGCCGGGCAGCATCCGCTCGAGCCAGACGGCCGGGATCCCCGCGTCACCGAACGGCTCGTGATCGCTCCCCTGCCCCTGCAGGCGTTTGCTGACCAGGCCCTTGCCCTGGGTGTAGTTCACCAGCGCGTCGGCGAGCCCAGGGCTCCTCGCGCCCCAGTCCCTGAAAGTGTTCTCCGAGCCCACGCCGATGGCGTCCAGGGACAGGACGCCCAGCACCTTGGCGCGTTCCACTTCAGGCTGCGTTCCCAGGTAGTGGCGCGAGCCGAACCTGCCGCTGCCCGATGAGTTGTTCTCCTCCGCGCCGAACAGCAGGAACCGCACCTCGGGATAATGCTTGGTCCCCTTTATCGTGCGTGCCAGATCGAGCACGGCGGCGCACCCGGAGGCGTTGTCGTTCGCGCCGGGTGAGCCCGACTTGGAATCGATGTGCGCGCAGACGAAGAAGGTGTACTTGCTGGACTGACCGGGGTCGGCGGTGACGAGGTTCTGCGAACTCGACCCGCTGGGGAGGACGAACTCCTCCATCCCCACCTTGTAGCCCAGCTTCTCGAGCTCGGTCAAGAGGTAGCTGGCGGCCTGTTTCTCTCCCGCCTTGCCCTCCGGGCGCGGACCGATGTTCGCGCTCAAGAAGGTCATGACCCGCCGGATCTTCTCGGGGTCCGCGGGGGTGGCGGCCGCGTTCGGCTTGTTGGAGGCCGCAGGCGACGAACTCTTGGTGACCTTGACGACCTTTTGCATGCTGGCCTTGGGCTTTGGCTTGAGCTTCGCCTGCACCAGGTATCCACCGGCCGCGCCGATGGCGAGCCCGAGGATGAGCGTCAGCGCCAGCAAGAGTTTTTTTCTTCGAAACATGATAAGAGACTCTACCTTTATAGGTGACGGTTTGTATACACCTTGGACCCCGGCCTCCGGTTATCCTTCCCTTCGGCTACTGGCGGTCTCGGCGGCGGCGGCGCGCCACGATGTGGCATAATATCGGCTATGGCGGACCAGGAGACAAGATGCCCGGCCTGCGGCGAGGACACGGGCGACAGCAAATACTGTCCCTTCTGCGGAGAGCGCGTCTTCAAGGAAGCGCCCGGGGAGCAGCCGACCGCGTCCATGCCGTCCATCGAACCAGTCGAAAGCTCGACGCCGCCCGAAACTCCTCCTCCTCCCGGATTCGCACCGCCACCGGAAGTCGCTGCGCCGCACGGGTCGACCGCGGCGCCGGACCTTGCGGGGCCGCCCCGTGTCGCGCCGCCGCCGGTGATGAAAGCTTCTCCCCCCGTCTTCAAGGGCCCGACACAGGCGCTACCGGCCGAGCCGCGCAAGAAGAAGCGCACCGGGCTCGCGGTCGCACTCATCCTCATAGCCGTCCTCTGCATCGGGGGAGCGGTGGCAGCCGTCTTTCTGCTTACCGGAAACAGCAAGACTTCACTGACCATACAGAGCCCGTCGAAGGGCTCCACGGTCGACGGGAATTCGGTCAAGGTGAAGCTGGCGGTCTCCGGCACTGGAAAGGTGGAGACGGTAGAGGTCTTCGTGGACTCGGAGAAGCGCGCGACCATCACCTCCGCGCCCTACCAGACGACGCTCGGGTCGGTCGAGAACGGCAAGCACTCGCTGAGCGCCTCGGCACTGGACGCCAGCGGCTCCGTGCTCGCACGCGCGTCGGGCACGTTCACCTCCGAGGGAAAGACCGGGAAACCACCCGATGGAGGCCCGACCGGTCAGGACCAGTCGGCGGCTTTTAAGAACGCGCTCGCATCCGAGATAAACGAGGCCACGACCCTCAACGACCGGATAGCCCGGGACGCCGATCTTGTCAACACCGAGGTGAATTTCACCGCGCGCGTGGTGCCCGCGTCGCTGCTCGCCGAGGTCAGGGCGCTCAACGCCAGCGCAAGCTCACTTACCTCGACGGCTGACACTCTCTCGGCGCCCGCCGACATGAAAGACCTGGAGTTGAAGTTCGAGATTCTTTGCGGGTATCTTCAGGTGCGCCCCGACGCGCTGCTGAAGGGTCTGCAGGCGGTTGATTCTGGTGGCGACTACGCGGCCGAGTTCGACCGGGGGGCCAAAGCCAAGGCGAGCTTCGACGCGGCCTGGCCGTCCTTCCTCGCCGCCTGCCGCTCCAAGGGCGTATCCATCTAGGCGGGGTTCGACCCGCGCTCCACCACCACGGTCCCCTCCGGATAGGCCACCTGCCAGAGGAACAGCCCCTGCGCCGGCAGCGGGTCGGCGCAGGGCCGATCGCCGCCCTGGAGATATCGGCCCAGCGCCTCGAGGTCCATCCTGCCGCAGCCGACGTCCTTTATGGCCCCGGCCATTATCCTCACCATCCGGTAGAGGAACGCGTTCGCCCTGACGCGGATGCACAGCAGGTCCTCGAAAGGCTCGGTCATCTCGCACTCGAGCACCCTGCGAACCTTCGACTCCTCGACGCCGCCCTTGACCCTGAACGCCGAGAAGTCACGCTCTCCGGTGTACGCTCCGCAAGCCTGCGCCATCGCCAGGCGGTCGAGCGGAGCGCCCAGGTGATGGCTGTAAGGCTCGAGTACCGGGGAAGGCGCCCTCCGGTTGAGGATGAAATATCGGTACTCGCGCCAGAGCGCGTCGCGCCTCGGATCGAGCCCGTCGCGCACGCGCATCATCGAGGTGACCGAGATCCCCGCAGGCAGCAGCGCGTTGAGGCTGGCCGAGGCTTTGTCCGTGTCGAGCCTGTCGGCTATGTCGAAGGCGGCGGCCTGTCCCAGCGCGTGGACCCCGGTGTCCGTCCTCCCTGATCCCTGCACCCGTACCTCACGGCCCGTGAAAGCGGTGATCGCGTGCTCGACCGCGCCCTGGATCGTCTCCATCCCGGGCTGCCTCTGGAACCCGTGGAATTCAGTTCCGACGTACTCGAGGACGAGCAGGTATCTGGGCAATCTTCCCTCTTCTCTATGTTCGGCGCCCGTCGCCGGCCGGCCTGAAGATCACAGCTCCGGGGGGGCGTGTTCTATGATCGATTCGAGCGAGGAGTATCCGACGACCCCGCGGTCGATGTCGTCCATGGCCCTGCGCAGGTTACCGGCCAGCACCGGGTCCTCGGCCACCTCCGCGAGCTGGCGCAGCAGGTCGATGATCTGCTTCATCGTCCTCACCATGTCGCCGATCGACCTGTCGGGAAAACGGGAGAGCATCTCGTCGAGGCCCGCCCCCTGCGCCCACATGAAGGCGGCCTCACCGAAGCCCGCATCGGGAAAGCCGAGCAGGTCCAGGCCCCTCGCGCCCTCCGCCTCCTTCATCTCCGCCAGCGTAGTGTTCAGCCACTCCAGCGCGTGGGCGAGCTCGCCCTGCATGTGCGCCTCGGCCGCCCGGGCTATCGCCCGGTCCTCGTCGGTCAAGGTCTCGCGCGACTCGTAGATGAACCAGGACGCGAAGGCGGCCAGCTCCGCAGGCTCCAGCCGCGAGATGACCCCGGCGTCGATCGCCTCGACCAGCAGCAGGTCGCACTCGTTGTAGACGCGCCTCAGCACGTCGCCCTTGTGAGTCGGCGTGGCGCCCTCCATGAAACCGTAGGCGTTGAGGAGGTCCACCACGTCCACCAGCCTCCGTGACACCACGTCGTAGCCCGAGTCCCTCTCCGTGGATGCGCTCTCGATCTGCCGGGAGATCTTCTCGACCTTGCGGGCGGCCTCCATGCAGCGCCCGCTGTGGGCGCATTCGTTGCAGGCGTTGTCCTTCATCTCGGAGATGAGCTTCGCGGTGGCCTCCGCGAGCTCCGTCTCCTCGGGGCTCCTCTCGGGCCCCTGCGCCGGCTCGGCCTTCCTGCCCAGCGTTTCCATCGTCACCCCGACCTGCCTGCGGACCTTCTTGGTGGGAGAGGTGATCTTGGAGACCTCCACCGCGCCGACCACCCGGGGCGCCTGCTTGAGGGTCTCGAGCGTCAGGCGCCGGTAGCGCCCGGTGGGGTCGACGACCAGGATACCCGCCGCGTCCTTCTTCCCCTGGTGCTTGCGAACGACCGCGAAGATCTTCTGCGAGCCGCGCTGCCCAATCGTGAAGACATCGCCCGGCTTCATTGCCGCCATTGAGTCTCGTATCTCGCGCGCGCGGCGGTCCTTGGTGATCGTCGCCAGCCTGCGCTGCATCTGCGCGATCTGTTTCTCCAGCGCGCGGAACCGGGTCGCGTCGGCCTCCGGGCACCTGCTCGCGGTCAGCTCCCGTTCGAGGTCCTCGTCCAGCGTCTCCAGCCGCGCCTGCAGCGTCACCACCCTCTTGTCCGCGGAGTACTGCGCGAAGGAGAGGTTGAGCAGTCGCTGTGTCTCGGCGAGGTCGTGCTCGGCCAGCATGTTGGCGGCCATGTTGTAGGAGACCTCGAAGCGCGAGACCACCGGGTGCGGCTCCTTGTTGACCAGCGAGCGTATCGCGTCCACGTTGAAGAAGCGCTGGAAC
>DAIQAV010000109.1:0-8343 GCA_036781505.1 Candidatus Anoxymicrobiaceae bacterium
TGGTGAAGATCGCGGTCAGGCCCACCAGACAGCCGACGCCGATCCCCAGGAACGACGACATGCGGTCGTCCTTTCTGGTGAACGCCGAGATCAAGGTCGTCAAGGCGACGCCGATCATCAACGTGATGAAGAACCAGAGGATGACCGGCCGGTACGCGCTGGTGGGAGCGTGTGACCTGGCGAGCGTGACACCCAGCATGATGACGCCCGCCACGATGGCTGAGATCCCGACCCAGTCGACCATGGAGGCCTTCTCTTTCAGGCGCGTCACCGCCAGCAGCACCAGCAGGCAGATGCCTGCCGCGTTGATGGGCTGGACGACGGAGAGAGGCGCCAGACCGACCGCTATGGTGTGAAGGAACGTCCCGCCGATCTGCATTCCCTGTGCACCCAGCCAGGGCCTGCAAGCAAGGAACGCCCGGATCGTCTTCATGGTGGATTCGCTGCCGATGCGCGGCAGGTAGTCCAGCTGCCGCTTCTGAAGGAAGCTCGCGTAGTTGATGAGTATGGTGGCTACCAGCGCCAGGAGCGCGCCGAGCGTGAGCTTCATCTTGACCCCATCCGCAGCGAGAGGCCTTTCACGCGGCTACGCGCCCCCCGGCCGCTTTCCCTGGCCCGCCTTCAGCTTGGCCCGGGCGGACTTGACCATGTCATCGCAGACGTACTCGCGGCACACGGCGGGTTGAAACGGCACTCGCAGCATGCAGAAGCCGGATGCCGGGTCGCGCCACCTGCAGGGCTCTGCCCACATCCAGTCGCGCTTGAAGCCGAACCTCTCTTTCTCGTCGTCGAGCAGGGCGATGCGGCCCTCCTCGTTCGGCCGCTCGCAGCACCAGCCCTCGCACTCGCCGCAGGCGTCCTTGCCCAGCGCCTGGCAGGACCTGCAGAGGTGTGGCTCCATGTCGTCATATACCTTCTCGAACTCGCGCCCGCACGCGTCGCATTTCACTTTCATGTCGCCTCGTTTTCAGATCGATACAAAGACCGTGGTGAGAAGTGATTTTACCGCATTGTCCGCTGTGATTGTATCGGCACCCGCCCGGGGGGCAGGCTCAGTGCCTCTGGAGCAACTCGCTGTCCGGCGCGGCGCCGCCCCCGGCCGTACCCCCCAGCGTCGACGCGACTACGCCGAGCGAGCAGGTGGCACCGCCCTTGCCCTGGGGCGAATTGATATACATCGCCCTCTCGGCCACCACGTAATAGTCCGCGGTGACCCGGGTGGAGACGTCACCGGCGACGTAGTCGTTGACGTGGAAGCTGACCCTTCCGTTTGCCGGCACCTGCGCGCTCGGTCCGGCCAGCTCACCGCTCGGCGTCATGAACGTCAGGTGAACCGTGGCGGTGTTTCTGTTGGGGTTCATCACCAGCACCCACTCGTCGAAGCCGGGATTGGTACATCCCTCGGTGAGCAGCCAGTCCTTGCTGGCGTAGGCGGACCCCGGCGCGTTGGTGGCCCCGCGTTTACCGTCGCCAGACGACACATACATGGATTGCTCCACCACGACCTTCTGGCTCTCGTCCGCGGTCTGGACCATCGTGGACACGTCGCTGTTCGCCTTATAGTCGTTGACCCGGAAAGAGACCCTCCTTCCAGGCAAGACCTCGGCCGTCGGACCCTTGGCGATTCCGGACGGCGTGAGGAAGAACAGCGTGACGCTGGCGTCCGTCGTGGTCGGGTTCTGTACCAGCACCCACTCCTCGTACCCCGGCCAGGTGGCCCCCTCGGCGAGTCCCCATACCGAGGCCGTCTCGTCAGCCCCCATCGAGTTGTGGCAGTCGATCTTGCCGTCGGGGGAGTTGAAGTACATGGAGCGCTCCGCGACGATTCCGTACCCCGGCGTCAGGCATCTCACTGTCGCCGAGACGTCTCGGTCGGGGACGTACTGGTTGACGTGCACGCTCTGCCTGCTGTTGGGAGCGAGGTCGAGAGTCGGTCCCGGGACGTCGCCGTCAGGAGTCTGGAAAGTGATGCTGCTGGTGACGCGGTACTCGAACGGGTTCATCACCAGGATCCACTCGTCGAATCCGGGCCAGGTCGCGCCCTCGGCGAGATACCAGACGTCAGAGACGCCCGGGGCGGCGATGGAATCGTGCGAGCCCCACTTGCCGTCGGCCGCGGAGAAATACATGGCGCGCTCGGCGCACACGTTGGCGCCGCTCTTGACCGTGATGGCGGTGGAGACGTCGGCGTTGGGCACGTAGTCGTTGACGTGGATGCTTATCCTGCTCAGCGGCGGCACAGTCACCGTGGGCCCTTTTACCGCGCCCGCGGGCGTCAGGAAAGCCACGCTCACGCTGGAGCTCTGGCTGTTGGGGTTCTGTAAGAGGACCCACTCGTCGTACCCCGGCCAGGTCGAACCTTCCGCGAGCAGCCAGTTTGCTCCCGCGTAAGAGGCATTGCCCATGCTGAATACCCTGCCGGCGGTCTTCTCACTCTCCCAGTCGTAGACGTAGACGTAGCCGCTGCGCGCGCTCGACGGCACCCTGACCTTTATCTGGTTGTTGGCCCAGGAGACGTACTGCGGGGTCGAGCTTCCCTGGAAGGCGACGCGCGCGGAGCGCCTTCGCGCGCCGAAGTTGTTCCCGGTTATCGTAACGATCTGGCCGGCGCCTGCGCCGCTCGGGCTCATCGAGGACATCGTCGGCGAGGAGTCGGAGTCGTTGAAGAACCAGGCCTCGGGCACGTACCGCTGGACGAAGTCATAGCTGAGGTAGACCTTGCCGTTGCCGTTCCAGGAAGGCCCCCAGGAGTTGACCATCAGGAAGCCGCCCCTGCTGTTGGCGTCGGCGCCGTACGGATTGGCGTTGTCGTTGTAACCTGCGATGAACCCCGCGTGGCCGCCGACGAAAGCCGAGCCGTTTGAGTGTAGGTAGTAGCTGTTGTGGGGGTTGCCGTCGTAGTCGGGGAAATCGTCGTAGATGGGGAGGCCCAGCACCAGCGGCTTGCCCGAGTTCAGCCAGCTCTTGAGCCTGGTTATCACGTCGCCGCGGTGTGGGATGGTCCAGGAGCCTTCGCAGAAGAAGTAACCCCAGTCCCCAGCGATCTTGAACTGTTTGGCCGATTCGACGGCTTCAGCGCTGGGCAGCGAGGTGGGATCGCCGTTGTAAGGGAACTCCTCCCAGTCGGCGCAGCCGTTGGCCTGCAGGTACTTCAGCGCGGAGTCGATGCTGGTGCCCGTGTCCCGGCCTCCGTTGATCCCGTTCCACAGATACTGCGGGCTCATCTGGTTGCTCTGCTGAGAGATGTTCCAGGCGGGATGCTCGGTCTTCTCGAACCAGGTCTTGGCGTAGTATCCGACCGCCCAGCCGACGCAACTCTGGTGCGGTCCCTGGTTGCCAACCGGTGGCGCCTTCGCGGAGATGTCGACCGAGGCGGCCAGCGGCATGCCGCTTGCGCCGTAACGCGGGCTCGCGGCGCGCGACGGATCGGGTTTGGAGAGGGTCATTCCGAGACTGCCCGCTCCCGCTTGCGACCGGGTGGCGGGACTTGAGGCAGGCTGCGCCAGCGCTGGAGCTGCCCCTGCCAGGAGCGCCACCAGCGCCGATGCCACTATTGCTGCGAGACATGCCCGAAAACGCACTTGTCCTTCTCCAGACGCGTTCTATTCGATATATGAATCGGCACGGGAGCCTGACTACTGAACGGCCCCTACCTCCTACAGATAAGACGGAGAGGTTCAGGGATATGTTGCGCCTTCGGCCAGATCTTTTTTGGTCTGGTAGGCCCAGCCGGAGAGCTCAGCGACGACCTCACCCGAGGAGTTGCGCACCTGCATGCCGTAATGGCAAGTCCTGCCGGCACGTCCCGTCTTGCGGACCTCTGCCTCCAGGTAGGGCGTGTCGCCGGGGGCGGCCAGGTAGTCGATGCTGATGTGGATGGCCATCGAGCGCGTCCCCCAGGAGTTCGCGGCCGCGCCGAACGCGACGTCGGCAAGGGAGAATATCGCGCCTCCGTGGACCATTCCCAGGAAGTTGCGGTGGGAGTCGGCGATCTCCATCCGGGCGACCGCCCGACCCTCCTCCACCAGGAGCACCTCGACCCCCATCCGCTCGGCGAAGGGGTCGCGCTTGATTACTTCGAATACCGAGTCGTTCACTTGCCGACCCGCGCTCTACACGGGGGTCTTTTGCTCTTTGCGCAGCGCCCAGGCCACGACCCGCCCAACGATCTCGAACGGGATCGGCATCATCGGCTTGAACAGGTAGACCGGCCACATTATCGCCGGGATGACCATCCTCTTCTTCTTGAGGATCCCCTTGACCGTGAGCTTGCTCATCGACTCGGGCTTCATGGCTGTCGCCATCAGGAGCTTCATGCCGAGGTTGACCATCCAGCCGCCCTTGATCGAATCGTAGAAGGGCGTGCGAACGATGCCGGGGTAGACGGCCGATACCGCGATGTTATGCCAGTAGAGCTCGTAGCGGAGCGCCTCGCTGTAGCCGTCCACGGCGAACTTGGTGGTCGCGTAAGGTCCCCAGGTCGGGACGGCGAAGAACGCCTGGCCGCTCGACACGTTGACGATCTGGCCCGACTTGCGCCTCATCATGGCCGGCGCGAACGCCTTGACCATGTAGATGATGGACCAGACGTTGACGTTCCACAGCTTCTCCCACTCGGCGATGCTGGTGTCGACGGTGAAACCCATGTGCGCTATGCCGGCGTTGTTGACCAGGATGTCCACCGCGCCATACCTGGCGTTGATGGTGTCCGCCATGTTCTTTATCTGGTCCCAGTCGGTGACGTCCACGCAGAAGGTCTGGCACTCGGCGCCCAGCGCTTCCACCTCCCGCGCGACATTGCCTATCGCCTCGCCGCAGATGTCGACCAGGATCAGGTTAGCCCCGGCCCTGGCGAGCTCCAGCGACGTGGTTCGGCCCATGCCGCTCCCCGCGCCGGTGACCAGCGCCCACTTCCCGCTTATGTCCTGCTTCTTCATCTGGCTCCCCCTGACACTCGGCAATACGACCGATGCGATTATATAACAAGTCCGGTCCAACAACGCCCTCGAGGTTTTTGTCCGCCACGCGGCCTGTTGCGCCCGTTCAAGCAGGATAAAATGGTGTTGCACGAGCCGGCCCCGGAGAGGTACATCCACGAGGACGGCAGTCGCGTCAAGCTCGCTCGTAGAAGGCCGGCCGGCGCGACGTGCAGCGCAGGTGCGGTTGCATTATAGTATCGGTTGTACTCGACCCGGAACGCCGGCCCATTGAGAGGAGACGCCCGCAAGATGTACCTGAGCGACGATGTCGACCTGCTCTGCGTGAACACCATCCGATGCCTGGCGGTGGACGCCGTCGAGGCCGCCAAGTCCGGTCACCCCGGAGCTCCGATGGGTCTCGCCCCCGTCGGCTACACGCTCTGGCAGCGATTCCTCAAGCACAACCCCGCCGACCCGGCATGGCCCGGGCGCGACAGGTTCGTGCTCTCCGCCGGCCACGCCTCGATGCTGCTCTACAGCCTGCTCTACCTCACCGGATACGACCTGGCGCTCGAAGACTTGCGCGAATTCCGCCAGCTGGGCAGCAAGACCCCGGGGCATCCCGAGCACGGGGTGACTCCCGGCGTCGAGGTCACGACGGGCCCGCTGGGCCAGGGCCTGTCGATGGCAGTGGGGATGGCGCTGGGCCGCGAGATCCTGGGGGCCCGCTTCAACAGGCCGGGCTTCGACCTCACCGACTACTTCATCTACGTGGTAGCGAGCGATGGAGACATGATGGAGGGAGTGGCCAGCGAGGCGTGCTCCCTGGCCGGGCACCTCGGGCTCGGCCGGCTCATATGCATTTACGATGACAACCAGGTCACGATCGAGGGCTGCACCTCCCTGACATTCAGCGAAGACGTGCGCGCGCGTTTCTCCTCGTACGGCTGGCAGGTGGCGCCCTTCGTAGCCGACGCCAACGATATGGAAGCCGTGGCCGCCTCGATCGATGAGGCTCGCGCCGATGAGTCGAGGCCCAGCCTCGTCGTCGTTCGCTCGAAGCTGGCGTGCGGCAGCCCCAACCTGGAGGGAAGCGAGCAGGCGCACGGCGCTCCGCTCGGACCCGAAGAGGCCCTGCTCACGAAGAAGAACCTCGGCTGGCCGGAGGACCAGCAGTTCTGCGTGCCGGACGAGGTCCTCGAGCGGATGCGCATCGCCGTCGAACTGGGCAAGGTCGCCGAGCAGGCTTGGGACGAGCTCCTGGCCGCTTACGCGAGCGAGTACCCCGAGCTCGCCGACGACTGGCGGCGCGCGATGAAGTCCACGCTGCCGGACGGCTGGAAGTCGTCGCTTCCCGTCTTCGAGGCGGGCAACAAGGTGGCCACCAGGGCCGCCTCGGGCAAGGTGCTGCAGGACCTGGCGCCAGTGATTCCGGAGCTCATCGGCGGCTCGGCCGACCTTGGCCCCTCCAACCAGACCCTCATCAAGGGGAGCCCGAGCATACACAAGAGCGACTACTCCGGGCGCAACATTCACTTCGGGGTGCGCGAGCACGCGATGGCCGCCGTCATGAACGGGATGGCGCTCAACGGTGGCCTGATCCCGTATGGGGGCACGTTCCTGGTGTTCTCGGATTACATGCGCCCCGCGATCAGGCTTGCCGCGCTGATGCAGACCCACGTCGTCTACGTTTTCAGCCACGACAGCCTGGGGGTGGGAGAGGACGGTCCGACCCATCAGCCTGTCGAGCAGCTGGCGGCCCTCCGCACGATCCCGGGCCTGACGGTCATCCGGCCGGCCGACGCGAACGAGACCGTGGAGGCGTGGCGGGTGGCACTCGAGCGGAGCGGCCCGGTCGCGTTCGCCCTCAGCAGGCAGTCCCTCCCCGTGCTGGACCGGCAGACGCTCGCGCCAGCTTCAGGGCTCGAGATGGGCGCCTACCTGATAGCCGCATCTGAGGCGGCCCCCGACGTCGTCCTCATCGCCTCGGGCTCAGAGGTCTCTCTGGCGCTGGAGGCGCGCGGCGCCCTCTCGACACAGGGGATCGAAGCCTCGGTGGTAAGCATGCCCTCCTGGGAACTCTTCGACGAGCAGAGTGTCGCCTACCGCGCCTCGGTCCTCCCTTCCGGCGTCCCCAGGATCTCGATCGAAGCCGGAGTCACGATGGGCTGGCTTAAGTACGTGGGCGAAGGCGGAGCCACCATAGGATGGGACCGCTTCGGGATGTCGGCCCCGGGTAACATCGCTCTGGCTGAGGCCGGCTTTACGGCGGAGGCCGTCGTCGCCGCCGTGAAAGACCTGCTCGGCTGAAGCTCTCAAGGTCTCTGTAGGCACCGCATAGAAGAATCTCACGGATGAATCCTCTCAAAGGAGCAGTAATGCCGTCACATAGATTCTTGCGCCCGTTGCTGGTGATAGCCCTGATCGCGACGTGTCCACTTCTGCTCCTCGCCCAGGGATGCGGGAGCGGGACACCCCAGGCGCAGGATACGTCGCCGCAAAGCAAGGTGAAGCCGCAGAGCAACGCCACCGAGCCTGCCGATAGCGCCACTACGTCCAGGCAGAGCGAGCCGACCAAGGATGACAATGCCAAGGAGACGTCTCCGGCGAAGCAGGATAGCTCGCAGGTCGATGCGGTGACCGCGGCGGCGAAGGCGAGCGCGCAGTCGAACAATCCGGCGCTGGGGCCGCTAGAGGTGCTCAAGGTCAAGATAGTGGGCTCGTGGGCGAGGGTCGATATGCAGCCACAGGACAAGTCCACCGATGCGGCCAGCTGGCTTTTGAAGAGCTCGGGCGGGTCATGGACGGTGGTGGACTTCGGGACGAGCATAGTGCCGGCCGATTACCCCGAAGCTCCGGCCGCCGTCTTTCAGTAGGACAGTTCGAATGAACGTCGTCCGGCCCGGCCTCGCGCATCTCGCGCGGGACCGGGCCGGTCCTCCATATGAACGCGGCAGGGCCGCGCTCACTCAGTTATTGTCGATGATCTTCACGTAGTTCCAGGCCTGGAAGTCCGACCCGTCCTGGTACTTTCCGGTGACCACGAACAGGACGTTGTCTCCGGAGGGCATGTACTGTATGTCCTGCCTGTTGAACTTCACATCGAGCCCGCTGCCCGAGTAGCTGAAGTCGGTGGGGCTGGCCCCGTAGCACCTCAACGACTCTGGTACCAAGTTGGCGGGATTGTACCCGCTCGCCAGGGCGATGTGCACGGTGATCACGCCGTTTGCGTCAACATTCTGGGAAGAAGGTGTTACGTCCATGCTCTTTGCCATGTTCGGTCCCGGCGGCGGCACGTTCGGAGGCGGCGTCGGTTGTGTCGGCTGCGTCGGCACCGTGGGTTGCGTTGGCTGGGTCGGTTGCGTGGGTTGAGTCGGCTGCGTCGGCTGCGTAGGCTCGGTCGGTTGAGTCGGCTGAGTAGGCT
>DAIQAV010000110.1:0-8280 GCA_036781505.1 Candidatus Anoxymicrobiaceae bacterium
GACCAGCCCCGCGTTGCCGCGCCCGGCCCTGCCTCCCCGCGCCGCCGCGAACACCTGCCCGGCCTCCAGCAGGTCCGCGATGACCCGCCCGCCCTCGTCGCGCACGACCGTGCCGGGTGGCACCATGACGACCACGTCGCGACCTCTGGCGCCTCTCTTGTCGCGCGAGCCGCCTCTGGCGCCCGCGTGCGCCCTGAAGTGGCGCCTCCTGGCGAACGCGCTCAGGGTGCTCACGCTGTTGGTCGCCTCGAGAACGACGTCCCCGCCTTTTCCTCCTCCGGCTCCGTCGGGTCCGCCCCGCGGCCGGTACTTCTCTCTGAGGAACGAGACGCAGCCGTCACCGCCGCGACCGCCTTCTACGAATATGCTGGCTTCGTCAACGAACATGGGGGTACGCCGCTTTCAATCGTGAGGGGATCGAGGGGTGGCTTAAGTTACCGGTTCCTGCCGCGGTCGCGAGAGGCTGCGAAGGACCTCCAGCTTCTCCTTCTGCTTCTTGCGGCGCTCGAGGCGCTCGTCGTAGCTGCGGTCGAGAACCATCTTGATGACCTCGACCAGGAGAAGTGGGTTGAACGGCTTTATCACGTACTCGTCGGCGCCCAGTTCCCAGCCCCGTATCACGTCGCTGTCCTGGGTCTTCGCGGTCACCAGTATGACCGGCATCTCCTGGGTCTCGGTGTTGCCTCGTATCCGCTTGAGGACCTCCCACCCGTCGACGCCCGGCATCATTATGTCGAGCACCACCAGGTCGAGCACGTCGGATTCGAGCACGTCCAGCGCCTGCTCACCGGACGTCGCCTCGACAACGGAGTAGTTGTTGAGTTTGAGGTTGACGTTGATGAGCTTGACCATGGTGGGGTCGTCGTCCACCACTAGGATCTTTCTCTTGGCCAATTGGCGCTCCTATTGCTCTTGCCCGCGCTACCAGACCATTATACATTCGCCCCGCGAGGCCCTGAAAACCGGCGCCTCTACTCGCCCGCGGCTCCGGGCAGGACGCTCACGAAAGCCTTGTTGCCCCGTCGGTAGTAATGGATGGTCCCGTCCACCTTCGCGAACAGCGTGTAGTCTTTGCCCAGGCCGACGTTCTCGCCCGGCTTTATCCTGGTTCCCCGCTGCCTCACGATTATGTTGCCGCCGCGAACCTCCTGGCCGCCGAACATCTTCGCGCCCAGGCGCTTCGACTGGCTGTCGCGTCCGTTCCTCGAGCTCCCGACGCCCTTCTTGCTGGACATCAATACCTCCGATCAGGCGCCCTCGGCGGCCGGGCTCGGAGCCTTCTCCGCGGCCTTTCGAGGTGCGCTCTTGCGAACTATTATATCTTCGATCTCGAGGCGGGTCAGGTCCTGCCTGTGCCCCTTCTTGCGGTGGTAGCCCTTCTTTGGCTTGTACTTGTAGACGATGAGCTTCTTGCTCCTGCCCTGGGCAACGACCTTCGCGGACACGCGCACCTTGGCGAGCTCCTTAGGGCTCACGATGACCTTCTCCCCGTCGTTGTACAGCACGACGTCCTCGAAGTTGTGCTTCTTGCCCTCTTCCACGTCGAGCTTCTCGACGGTTATGACGTCGCCGGGCGCGACCCGGTACTGCTTAGATCCCGTTCTTATCACTGCATACAATTCACTCGTCTCCCGGTCTGATTGATTTAAGCATTATACACTACAGGCGCGCGCATTGGCTCACCGGTTCATTTACCGTCGAATATCAGTCCCCTGCCTTCGCAGCGCGGACAGGTCCTGCCCATGGTGTCCGCCAGGCCCTCGGTCACGTTCTTCCTGGTCATCTCCACCAGCCCCAGGCGCGACAGGGTGACGATCTGCGTCTTGGTCCTGTCCCGCTCCAGCTCGGACTCGAGCGTCTCCAGGACCTTGGTCCTGTTCTCGGGGACCTCCATGTCGATGAAGTCGATGACGATTATCCCGCCTATGTCCCTCAGCCGCAGCTGGTTGACGACCTCGACGGCCGCCTCCAGGTTCGTCTTGAGCACCGTGTCCTCGAGGCTCTTCTTGCCGGTGTACGAGCCGGTGTTGACGTCGATCGCGGTGAGAGCCTCGGCCTCGTCGATCACGATGTGGCCGCCGGAAGGCAATCCCACCTTCCGGCGCAGGGCCGCCTCGATCGCCTTGTCCACCCCGAACCGCGAGAACAGGGGCTCCTTTTCCTTGTAGTGCTGCACCCGGTCCAGCAGCTCCGGCGCCGAGCGGTTGAGGTAATCCTTTATTCGCCCGACCTCCGTCTTGTTGTCAACGAACACCGTCTTGAAGTCGCGGGTGAGCGTGTCCCTCACCACCCTGACGGCCAGGTCCGGCTCGCCGTAGACGAGCGTCGGCGGCTTGGCGTCAGCGATGTTCTGGCGCGTGTCCTCCCACTGCCTCACCAGGTAGTCCATGTCCCTCTGCAGGTCCTTCTTGCGCGCCTTGGCCGCGGCGGTCCTGATGATAGTGCTCCCCTCTGGCGGCTTGAGCTCCCTCTGCATGTTCTTCAGCCTGGTGCGCTCCCTGTCCGGCAGTTTGCGGCTGACCCCGGACCTCTTGGACTGTGGCATGTACACCATCAGGCGGCCCGGCAGGCTGATGTAGGTCGTGAGCCTCGCCCCCTTGCCCGACATCGGGTCCTTGGTGACCTGCGCCACGATGGTGTCACCGGCCTTGAGGGCCTTGCCGATCTTGCGCGGCCGCACGTGCGAGCCGTCCTCCATCAAGACCAGGTCCTGCAGGTACAGCAGCGCGTTCTTGCCTACGCCGACGTCGACGAACGCGGCGCTCATCCCGGGCAGTACGCTGGTGATCCTGCCGACGTAGATGTTGCCGACGATCGAGCGCCTGCGACTCTTCTCCAGATAGACCTCGGCCACCCCGTCGTCCTCAAGCAAGGCGAGCCTGCACTTGCCATGCTCACAGGTGACCACGAGCTCCTTCTTGACCTTCTTCAATAGCTTACCCCCCGTGCTCCCCTCCCGGCGCCCGATCTCCCAGCGCCAGCATCCATCGGCGATATCAGTCTGTCTCCCCGGCGTGAGAAGAGACCCGTCCTGTTGACCTCGGCTTGCTGCCATACTTCGCGCCCTATCCCCGCCATGCCCGAGATCACCTCTACGACTTCCCAGGGCTTGATGGTGCCTGCTATGCCGTCGTCCACAGTCATCTTCAGCGAGACGCGGCCTTCCGTTTCGCCCACGACCTCGAGGCCGTGCACCCCGGCGCGGATATCGACCGTCCTGGTGCGCCGCGGCTGAACCCTCTGGTAGGGCAGCGTGCTCATCTCAGAGAATCTTTCCACCGCGTCTTCGAGTTCACCTCCGCCGACCGTCTCCGGGAAGGCCGCGGCGAAGACCGCGGTATCGATCACTTTGCCCACCGGTTTCGCCTCCGGTCCCATCAGCCGGCACTTCGCCGGAGCGATCCCATCGGGCGTAGCCTTCCCCAGCAGGTCGCACGCCTCGGCCGCCGGGACGTAAGAGGTGAGGTTGAAATCCACCAGCTCGCAGTCGCTGGTCACCCCGATGGGCAGCGGCGGCGAGAGGGACACCTTCATGCGCGACATGTTGGTGCCCGCGTACTCCAGCGGCAGCCCGGCCCTGCGCGCCGAGATCATCAGCGTCCTGGCGTACTCGGAGTGCGACAGGTACCTGGCCTGCCCCTGCTTGGTGAACTGCACTCGAAGCCTCAGCGGGCTGTCGGCCGCGCACATCAGGAGTCACTCCCCTTCAGCACCGGCTCAACCGCCAGGCCTTCGCAGACGCCACACTCGCTGCACTCGGCGACCCTGCAATCCGGGGTCGTGGTGGCCTCCATCGCCCGGGAGAGCTCGGCCAGCAGGAACTTCTTGTCCACGCCGAAGTCGAGATGGTCCCAGGGGAAGACCTCGTCCGGCCGCCTCTGGCGGTACAGGTAGAAGTCAGGATCTATGCCTGAGTCGGCCGCCGCGCGCATCCACCTCTCAAAATCGAAGTGATCGGACCAGGAGTCGAAGCGTCCGCCCGCGGCCCAGCAGTTCTCCACCATCCGCCCCAACCGGCGGTCCCCCCTGGCGAGCAGCCCTTCAACCTTGCTCATCTCGCGGTCGTGCCAGGAGAGGTTCACGCTTCGCGCGCGCAGGGTCTCCTTGAGGATGTCCTGCCTGTGCCTGATCTCATCGCCCGTTATCTGCGGGCACCACTGGAACGGCGTGTGCGGCTTGGGCACGAACGTGGAGACGCTCACTTTGAACGACGGCGGAGTCAGCTTCTCGGCCTTTACCGCGTCTCTCAGGCGGAACACCAGCTTCGCGATCTCGGCGACGTCCTCGTCGGTCTCGGTGGGGAGGCCTATCATGAAATAGAGCTTTATCCGCCTGCGGCCGGCGCGGACAGCGAACATTACGGCGTCGACCATGTCGCGCTCAGCTATCGGCTTGTTGATCACCAGACGCAGCCTCTGGCTTCCCGCCTCGGGCGCAAAAGTGAGGCCGCCGCGGCCACCGCGGTCCAGGCGCGAGGCAAGTTCCGCGGACATCGCGTCCATACGCAGCGAGGGCAGCGACATTATCATGCGGCGGTGCTCGCAGACCTGTGCGACGCGCGACGTCACGTCGGCGATCCTCGAGTAGTCGGTCGAGGACAGAGAGCACAGTGAGACCTCGTCATGGCCCGTCGACTGGGCCAGCTGATCGACCAGCTTCACGACCTCGCCCGCCGTCCTCTCGCGGACCGGCCTGTACGTCATGCCTGCCTGGCAGAAGCGACAGCCGCGGGTGCAGCCGCGAAAGAGTTCGACGTTGAGCCTGTCGTGCACGGCCTCGCAGAACGGGACCACCGGATGGGAGGGGTAGAGCCAGTCGTCGAGGTCGACCAGGTTCTTGGTGACTTTCCGGGCGGCTCCCCCCTGGGGGATCATCTCCTTCAGGGTACCGTCGTCAGCGTACTCGGGCAGGTAGTCATCAGGGCGGTAGACACCGCGGAGGCGCGAAGCCTCCTCTAGCAGCCGCATCCTGCCCCAACCTTGAGACTTCGCGCGGGTTACCATCTCGACCAGCGTACCGATGACCTCCTCACCCTCTCCGAGGACGAAGAGGTCGAAGTAGGCCGCCAGCGGCTCGGGGTTGGTCACCCCGCATCCCCCTCCCACGACGATGGGGCCGCCCGTCCTGTCAGAAGCGCGCAGCGGCAGACCCGCGAGGTCTATGAGGTTTAACACGTTGGTGAATGTGAGCTCGTGAGGGATCGAGATGCCGAAGATGTCGGCCGAGGCGACCGGTCGCTTGGTCTCGAGAGAGAAGAGGGGAATTCCCTCGCGCCGCATCTCGGCCTCCATGTCGAGCCAGGGAGCGTAGGCCCTCTCGGCGCTGGCGCCTTCGATGTCGTTTACGACCTCCGCCAGGATGGCCAGCCCCAGGTTGGACATGCCTATCTCGTAGACGTCGGGGTACGCAAAGACCACGGATGTCGATTCGGCCGGGATATCCGGCGAGTTCCACTCGCCTCCGAGATATCGGCTGGGCCTCTCTACGCGCAACAGCAGAGGCTGGAGCCTGTCGGCGAGGCTGCCGGGATATGTGCTATTCAAATCTTGTTCACCTTTACCGGTAATTATTCAAGCGTGGCGTCCGAAGCCACGCAAAGTTTCAATCTTGATCAGATTATAGCAGCGACGACTCCGATTTTCCCGTACCTCAGCGGTTGCGCAGGAAGCTCGGTATGTCCACCGGCTCGACGTCGTGGACCACCCTGGAGGCTTTCCTCTCCTCCGGGGCCGGGGGCCGGCCGCCCCTGGGAGGCTTCGCCCGCTCTGCGTCGCGGAAACCGGACGCCACCACCGTCACCTTGACGTGGTTGTCCAGGTCAGTGTCGACGATGGCGCCGAAGATCATGTTTGCCTCGGGGTGCACCGCCTGCGCCACCACCTCGGCGACCTCGTTCACCTCATAGAGCGCCAGGTCCTGTCCCCCGGAGACGTTGAGCAGGACGCGGGTCGCACCATCGATGCTGGACTCGAGCAGCGGGCTGCTAATCGCATTGATCGCGGCCTGCCTGGCGCGGTCCTCGCCAGTCGCGTGGCCGATTCCGATCAGGGCAGTGCCGGAGCCTTCCAGCACGTGCCTCACGTCGGCGAAGTCCACGTTGATCTCGCCCTTCTCGGTCATGACCTCCGTGATGGCCTGGACGCCTTGCCGCAGCACGTCGTCCGCGAGCTTGAAGGCCTCCACCACCGGTATGTTGTCGGCCACCTCCAACAGCCTGTCGTTAGGCACGACTATCAGGGTGTCGACGTTCTCGCGCAGCTTCTCTATTCCCTCCGACGCCTGGTTGGCGCGCTTGTTCCCCTCGAACGAGAAGGGCCTGGTGACCACTCCCACCGTGAGGGCTCCAGCCTCCATCGCCAGCCTGGCGACCACCGGCGCCGCCCCCGTCCCCGTACCGCCGCCCTTGCCGGCGGTGACGAAGACAAGATCTGCCCCGCGAAGCGCTTCTTTTATCTCGTCCGCGCTGTCCTCGGCGGCATCTTCGCCGATCCCGGGGTCGTTGCCCGCGCCCAGCCCCTGGGTCATCTCCCGCCCGATGGTTATGCGCAGGTCGGCCTGGCAGCCCCGCAAGGCCTGCGCGTCTGTGTTCAGCCCGATGAACTCGACGTTGTGGAGCCCGGCCTCGATCATCCGGTTGACGGCGTTGTTGCCGGCGCCGCCGACGCCTACCACCTTGATCACCGCTATGAAAGGTCTTGGGCCGCCAGTCATATCTGAATCACTCCCAACGTGTCGAGGGCAGCTTGAAGGACTGCCGAATCCTATCAGAGAGATCGATCTCGCGGCAAGATTCCTTCGGGGCGATGCAAAGAAAACCTCGCCTCGCAAGGCCCGAAGCAGCCGCCGCCATCCCGTGCGCGGACTTCTTAGATGAAGCCCAAAAACAGAGGGCCGAGCCCTTGTCTAGAGGCTCGACCCCTGGTCCATCAAACCCTGAAGTAGGGTCTAAACTATATATCCAAGGTTTATCTGTTACGCAGGAATGGCGGGATGGTGATGTCCTCTTCCTCGAAGATAGTCTTACCGGGACGCTCCCGCTCACGCGTAGGACGCTCCCTCTCCCTGGGGGCCTCACGCTGCTCGCCTTCATCTTCGCCCTCGATCCTGCGTCTGGTGGTCCTGGCCGGCCTGGCGAACCCGAGACGTCCGGGCTCGATGCCTGAGGCTATAACCGTCACCTTGACCTTGTCGCTCAAGACGGGGTCGATGATGACGCCGAATATCTCCTCGGAGTCGGGGTCGCACGCGCCGCGGATTATCTCGGCGGCGTCGCGCGCCTCCTGCAGGCTCATGTCGGAGCCGCCGGTGACGTTTACCACGGTCCCCTGCGCGCCGTCGATCGAGGACTCGAGCAGCGGGCTCGAAACTGCGTTCTCGGCGGCCTTTATCGCGCGGTCCTCGCCGGAGGCCTCGCCCACGCCCAGCAGCGCCGAACCCGGGATCGAGAGGATCTTCTTCACATCGGCGAAGTCGAGGTTGATGAGGCCGGGGATGTTGATGAGGTCGGTGATGCCCTGCACTCCGTAGCGCAGCACCTCGTCCGCCTTCTTGAAGGCGTCCTCGATGCTTATGCGGGCATCCGTCAGCTCGAAGAGCTTGTCGTTAGGGATGATGATGAGGGTGTCGACCTTGTCCTGCAGCGACTCCACTCCCTCTTCGGCCTGCCTCCGCCTGTGCGAGCCCTCGAAATCGAAAGGCTTGGTCACCACTCCGATGGTGAGCGCACCGATCTCCTTGGCGATCTCCGCGACCACCGGGGCCGCGCCGGTCCCGGTGCCGCCGCCCTCGCCCGCGGTGATGAACACCATGTCGCTGCCCTTGAGCGCTTCTTTGATCTCGTCGCGGTGCTCCTCGGCGGACTCGGCGCCGATGTCTGGCTGGTTGCCTGTCCCCAGGAAGTGCGTCAGCTCTTCGCCGATGGATATCTTGACGTCCGCGTCGCAGGCTAGCAGGTCCTGGGCGTCGGTGTTTATGGCGATGAAGTCAACCCCGGTCATGCCGTCCCTTATCATACGGTTTATGGCGTTGTTTCCCCCTCCGCCTACACCGACGACCTTGATAACCGCAAAAAACTGTTTCAGGTCCTCTGGCATGACTACTTCCTTTCCCCTTCTTCCGAAAGCGCGCGACCCATGTATGAATCGCGCCTCGTCCGCTCTTCGCAGCTCCTCCACCTTCGATGACCGGTCTGTTTGAATGATGAAGTGAGAGTATCGTTATCAGTTAATCACTGTTTACTACAGATATATCTTAACCTTAGTTTAGGCTTCAGTATAGAGC
>DAIQAV010000111.1:0-8195 GCA_036781505.1 Candidatus Anoxymicrobiaceae bacterium
GGTGGGCCCATGCCAGCGGCAGGTGCGCCAGCGAGCCCAGCATGTCGGGCAGCAGCCGCTTACGCGGCCCCTCGTCTTCCGACCGCTCCTTCTGCAGCACTTTCTCTATGAGTCTCTTCCTGGCCATGCCGGTCTCCACCACCTCAGTCAGCCGTCGTGGATACCGACTTCGCCGCAACGGTTTGCATCCCTTCGCCCGCATCGTTCCGCATGGTGAAAGACGCCTATCCTGTATATGATGATGCCGAACAGTCCGTCACGTCCAGGGAGGATGACGATGTCACACAGACTTCCATTAGCTATAACCGTGATCGCGCTAGCGACGCTGCTCGCCATCGCGGGCTGCGGCTCACCGTCGGCGGTGGTCAAGAAAGTGGACCATGTGACCGTTGTCACGCAGAACTCCCAGCAGTTGTTCGACGTGCTCTCAGGCACGCTGGGGCTCCCGGTCGCCTGGCCCATGGCGCAATACCCCGGGTTCAGCAGCGGCGGGGTCCAGGCGGGAAACGTGAACATCGAGGCCCTCGGAGGTCCGTCGTCCGCCGGCTCCGGCGGCGGCTTCGGGGCAAGCATCTACGGCATCGTCCTGGAGCCGCACGCCCTGACGAAAGTCACGCCCGAGCTCAAGGCGCGGGGCGCCAAGCCGGGCAAGCCCACCGTCCAGACCGCGGTCATCAAAGGCGCGCCAGTGCCCGTATGGACCAACGTCACGCTCAGCGCACTTGCCAGGCCCAACTACACTGTCTACCTCTGCCAGTACTCACCCACCTACGCCGCGCTGCTCGCCTCACACAAGGTATCGGGGCCGCTCGGCAGCATCGGGGTCACCTCCATGCGCGAGCTGGTGATATCGGCCAAGGACCCGGAGGCTGTCAAGAAGCAGTGGCAGGCGGCCCTGGCTCCCGCTCCCATGTCGTCGTCGGGCGTGATGACGATCGGGACCGGTCCGGCGATCCGCTTCATCAAGGGAAGCTCGGACGCTATCGTCTCCTTCCTCCTGACTGTCAAATCGCTGTCGAAAGCGAAGGATTACCTGCAGTCCAAAGGGCTCCTGGGGGAGTCGTCCGCCAACGAGCTACGCATCGCCCCGGGCGCGGTCCAGGGTCTGGATATCAGGATCGTCGCCGGAGGTTAGCCTCCATGACGGAGGCGGAGGCTCGCTGACAAGGATTTCTCGATCGTGTTCGACTAGTGCACGGAGGTCATAATGGATGAGCCGCCGGTCAAGCATTACTTCCTGCAGCACGAGCAGATGGACTTCGAGATC
The DNA here is from genome assembly GCA_036781505.1 of Candidatus Anoxymicrobiaceae bacterium. Taxonomy (GTDB): domain Bacteria; phylum Actinomycetota; class Geothermincolia; order Fen-727; family Anoxymicrobiaceae; genus FEN-680. The sequence goes on from DAIQAV010000111.1 coordinate 1,268, forward strand.
CAGTTGATTCTGGGCTGCTGTTACTACAGCGAGGCCGATACCGGCGAGGTCCTCTCCGCCGTCGACCACATCACCGACGGTGACTTCGAGAGCTGGTACCAGGCGTGGCTGGCCGTCGCCGAGCGCGTGCTGGGCTACGCGGAGCAGGCAGCGTCCGGCGGTAACGCGGTGAGCGCGAGGGAGGCCTACCTGCGGGCGGCCAACTACTTCGCCTCCTCTATCAGCATGATCGACGGGACCAGGGACCCCTCCAGGGGCATCCCCACCTGGAAACGCCACCTGGCCTGCTGGGAGGAGTTCTGCGCCCGGATGGACCCGCCCGCCGATGCGATACAGATCCCTTACGATCCGGCGCCGATGCCCGGCTGGTTCTTCAAGCCGGACGGCTCGGGCGGGCCGCATGCGACCATCATCTTCAACAACGGCAGCGACGGCCCCACCGCGGCCATGTGGAACAGCGGGGTCGCCGGCGCTCTACGCAGGGGCTATGCCGCGCTGGTCTTCGACGGCCCGGGTCAGAACTCAATGCTCTGGCTGCACGACGTTCCGTTCCGCCATGACTGGGAGAAGGTCATCACGCCCGTGGTGGACGCTCTACTGGAGCGCAAGGACGTGGACCCTGGCAGGATCGCTCTGTCCGGCATAAGCCAGGGCGGCTACTGGGTCCTGCGCGCCCTGGCCTTCGAGCATCGCATCGCCGCGGGCATCGTCGATCCCGGCGTCATGGACGTGTTCGAGGCCACCAAAGGCAAGCTCCCCAAGGAGATGCTCGACCTGCTGGACTCCGGGGACGAGAAGACCTTCAACGACTTGATGGACCAGGGACTGAAGATGGGCGGCGAGGCGGCGCGTCAGGGCATCCTCTGGCGGATGAAGCCTTACCGCACCGAAAGCTACTTCGACTGGATGAACAAGTCGAGGCAGTACAACGCCTCCGACGTCATCAAGCAGATCGAGTGCCCCATGTTTATCGCCGACCCGGACGACGAGCAGTTCTGGCCCGGCCAGTCGCAGCAGGTGTACGACGCGCTCCAGTGCCCCAGGACCATCGTGCGCTTCACCAGAGAGGAAGGCGCCAACTGGCACTGCGAGCCGAGGGCCAGGAGCCTCTATGACCAGCGCATGCTGGACTGGCTCGCCTCGGTGATGCCCGCGAAGTAGTGAGCACGCACGGGCTCTGCTTGCCTCGCAGTTTGATCTCCGCTCATTTCTGAGCTTCATGTAGCCAGCGACTGTTTCTATGAGGCGATTGTCTGCTTCAATAACCTGTCCAGGGCAAAAGGTGCATGCGTTGCGAGGCAGAAGAACCCTGTTGGAGTCGCATGGGTAACACAAGGGGTGATGGACAGTGGCTGAAGAGGCGCAACCGGCCGAAAGCAAGGACCTCGGTAACCAGATAACCGACTCGGTCCACGACCTCCAGAAGCATTTCTCCAAGGTCAAGAACCCCAACGACACTTTCCAGGACCAGCTGAAGCCAACCCAGAAGCTCGCGCTCTTCGTCACCCAGCGCGTCGGGACGATGGGGTTCTTCTTCATCATACTCTCATGGACTGTGATCTGGCTGGCGTGGAACATCATCATGCCCAAGAGCTTGAAATGGGACCCTTATCCGGCCTTCGTCCTCTGGCTCATCATCTCGAACATCCTGCAGATACTGCTGATGCCTCTGCTGCTTATCGGCCAGAACATCCAGGGCATGCGCACCGACATCAGGGGAGAGCACGACTTCGAGACCGACAAGCGTGCAGAGAAGGAGATCCAGACCGTGCTTTTGAACTTCCAGAAGCAAGAGAAGCTGATACTGGAGATCCTTGACAAGGTCGGTAGGCTCTCTGCGGGTAAGGCCGAGGCCTCAGGGAGCGCGACAGAGAGCTGACGCCCGGACACCCTTACGCAAGCGGCCAGTCGACAGGGAGGCACGTGATGAAAGGGATGGTCGTCTACCACAGCAGGTGGGGCAACTCGAAGAAGATCGCGGAAGCCATCGCCACCAACATGAAGGGCCCTCTGATCGAGGGTGAGCTCGAACGAGCCTACGCTTTCCGACAAGAGCTGGGCGTCCAGCTGAAGGAGAAGGCCTAGCGGGCGCCTCTGCCGGGCGGGAACTCAGTCGGGATCGACGCGATCACTTCGTTCATCTTGAACAACCTGTGGTACCTCGCCGCGAGCGCCGCCCCGGCAAGCCAGCTCGTTTTGACCTTCAGCCCGCCGGTGAGCGCGGTGCGCGCCATCCCTGACTCTCCCTTGTGGATCTTCTCCAGCGGGAGCGGAACCCTGAACAGCCAGCCCCAGTCGATCTTGCCCTAAAGATCTGGATGCGCTAAGTATGCCTTTGGTCTGATGTACCGCCGCGCCACTTTCCGTTATGTTGAAATATGGCCTGGAGCCGGGGTGTCGAATTGTTTGCACCGCAAGGTGAAGCGACCGGGGCCGCAAGGCCCCGAGGGGGTGCCGGGGGAGAATCCCCCGGCATTGATTCACTCATGGAGGGGTTTCGTAGGGGAGGCGCGAGCCTCCCATGCGGGAGCGGAACCCTGAACAGCCAGCCAGGCCACTATGGGACTAACGCAAGGTGAAGCGACCGGCCGGGTGGGTTCGGCCAGTCGCTTCGTGATGAAGGTGGGTGGTGGTTGCTCTAATTGAGGTTTGCGGGCTCCTCCTGGATGGTCATATCGGCTGTCTTCTTGCTTCCGTTTTCGTAGTAGGTGACGGATATCTTGTCTCCGACGTTCTTCTTGCGGATCGCCGCGATGAGGTCGTCGATCGTCTTGACCGGCTGGCCGTCGGCGCTGACGATGATGTCGCCCGACTTGATCCCGGCCTTCTCGGCGGAGCTACCTGGCATGACGCCCGTGACCATCGCGCCTTCGGTGACCGGCAGGTTGTACTGGGTCGCCACGTCTGTGGTAACGCTCTGGCCCTGCACCCCGATGTAAGGATGCGAGACTGCTTTGCCGGCGATGATTGCGTCCGCAACGCGCTTGGCGGTGTTCACGGGGATCGCGAAGCCGATTCCCACCGAGCCGCCGGACTGGCTGGCTATCATCGCGTTGATGCCGATGAGCTGGGCTCCACCGTCGCAGAGCCCCCCTCCCGAGTTGCCGGGGTTGATCGGCGCGTCGGTCTGTATGAGGTCGGTCAGCACGTTGGACTGGCCGGTCGCGCTGTCGGCGGCGAGGTTCCTGTGGAGCGCGCTGATTATGCCCGCGGTCACTGTCTGCTCGAAGCCGAGCGGGCTTCCGACGGCGACCACCAACTGGCCCACTACCAGGTTGTCCGAGTTGCCGATGCTGATGGGCGGGAGACCGGTCTTGTCTATCTTGATGACCGCGATGTCGTTCTCAGGGTCGGTGCCGACCACCTTCGCCTTGAGCTCCGTCCCGCTGGCGAGTGTGACCGTGATGGTCTGCGCGCCCTCGACCACGTGGTTGTTGGTGATTATGTAGCCGTCCGCGGTGTAGATAACGCCCGAGCCCGTGCCCTCCTGAACGCTGGACTGGAAGAACGAGTTGCCCTGGGTCGTGCTCGAGACGTTCACGTTGACTATAGAGGGGGTCACCTTCTTGGCGATGGTCGAGACGTCGGCCGCGCCCTGGCTGGTGCTGACCACGTTGGTGACCTTGGCGGCCGAGCTGACCGGCGCCGCCGTCTGGTTCTTCTTGACCTTGCCAGTGACGAGGTCGTACGGGTTCACGCCGAAGATCGCCGGCATCACCAGCAGCACCAGCAGCGCCGCGATGACCGCCGATATTGCTGATACAAGGACGATCTTGCCGGCGCCGACGCCATTCCTGGCCTTCTTCCGCCTGCCCTCGTGCTGGCCCTGGTGGTGTTGCGGGTAATCGGGCTGTCCGTACGGCTGCTGTCCGTATTGCTGCCCGGCGTCCGGGCCGCCGTAGGAAGGCTGCGCGGGTTCCGCGGGCCCCTGACCCTGTCCGGTTTGCTGGTACTCATCCATGGTTCGCTCTCATCTCCCCTTGTCTAGAAACTCTGGCCGGGATTCTGGTTCGGGTTCTGATTCTGATACGGGTTCTGCCCCGCGCCACCGGGCCCTCCATTCGGGAACGAAGGCACCTGGCCGTTGCTCTTGCTCACCATGATGGTCGTGCCGCCCTTGGACTGCTGCGCCGGGCGGATCATGACCATCACAGTGTCCTGGCCGGAAGTGAACCTGTAGGTCGTCGTGTTGTTGGCCTGGCCCGAGAAGTTCGGCATGTTCACCTGGCTGAAGCTCTTCTTTCCGGAAAGCTGGTCCTTGTACCAGGCCGCGACCTTGTCGGTCGAATCCTTGGTCCAGAGACCGGTGGTGCTCCTGTTGCGCGCACCGGGCGCCGAACCCTGGCCTCGCCAGTTGGGAACGCTGCCCTGCGGCGTGCTGCCCAGCGGCGTGCTCCCCTGCGGCGTGCTGCCGCGCGGCCTGAACCCGTTGGCTCCGTTGCCCGACCGCAACTGTGAAACGTCTTCTTTGGTCGCGCCCGGGTAGATCGGCGCCCCTACGGACGCCTCCGTGAGCGCTCCGCTCGAGCCCTTGCTAGCGCTCGTGGACGAGCCGCAGCCGGCAATCAGTAGCCCAGCCGCGAGAAGCGCGGCGACAGTCCCGAACAGGACCGCTTTCTTCATGCCTGACACCTTACACTCCTTTGCTTCTAACTACTGGAGCCGTTTCCGGCCGGGATCTCGCTCAGCTTCCCGTCGCTCATATGGAAGGCCTTGTCCGAAACCTCCAGGATGCTCTCGTCATGCGTCACCATCAGCACGCACTTGTCAGCGTCGTGGGCCAGACCGCTGAGGATGTCTATAACCATCTGGCCGGTCGCCGTATCGAGGTTTCCAGTCGGCTCGTCGGCGAGGATGATGTCCGGATCGTTCGCGAGCGCCCTGGCGATCGCCACCCTCTGGCTCTCGCCCCCGCTTATCTTGTTCGTCCTCGCCTTGAGCAGCCGTCCTTCGATTCCCACCTGCTCGAGCAACTCGGTGGCCCGCTGGTGCTGCTTCTCCTGCGAGGCGCCGGCGAGGTCCATGGGCAGCATCACGTTCTCGAGCGCGGTCAGGGTCGGTATCAGGTTGAAGAACTGGAACACGAACCCTACGTTTTCCCTGCGGTACCGGACGAGGTCCGCGCTCGCGCCGAGGATGTCCTTGCCGGCCACCTCGATGGACCCGGACTCCGGCTTCTCGAGCGAGCCTACGACGTAAAGAAGGGTCGTCTTGCCGGAGCCCGAGGGCCCGACGATAGTCGTGACGGCACCCGTATCGGCCGTGAAGCTCACCTGGTCTACCGCCTTGACCTCTCCCGCTTTCACCGAGAAGGTCTTGCTTACGTCTTCGACGTTCAGGATCTCTTGCGACATCTCACGACCTCATTCCATGCTCAGGACCCGAGCGGGCCTCAATCGAATTATCCAGATCAGTGGGATCGCCATTCCTATCAGGCTGAGCCCCAGGAGGATCAATATCCCGTAGAGGAAGAGCGAGCCCCGGTATACCACGTTCAGCTTGGCCGCCTGCTGTTTCTGAGCTGATGTCGCCGCGGCGAACCTGCCGCCCTTGTTGTAGAGCTGCTGGTTCGAGAACGCCCTTGCGAAGCCGCCGCCCGGTCCGCCCTGGCTCTGCTGCGCCTGCTGGGTCGTGGACGCCTGCGTCTTGGGCAGGATCCAGTTGCCCAGGCTCTGCCCGATCAGAGCAGTCGCTCCCATCGCCAGTATGATGGACACCAGGCAGATGCACAGGATCTCGAAGGCGAACTGCCCTATAACCTGCCCGTCGGTGGAGCCGATGGCCTTGAGGATGCCCAGCTCGCGTGTCCTGCCGCTAACGATGATGACCATCGCCAGAAGAATTATCACCGCGCAGGCCCCGAGCGCCCCGGCCAGGCCGATCAGCGATGTGTTCTTGGCCTTCACCAGCGGGTCGGCGATGGCCTGGTAGTCGGTAAGGTCGGTCGCCAGTTCGAACTTGTTGCCGGTGCCGACGGCGTCTTTCTTAAACGTGACTTTCAGGACCGGCGTGTTGTCCACGGAGTCGAAGTAGTACGAACCCAGTGACAAGTATCCGGGCGTCGCGTTCAGCTTCTGAACGACCGACACCGGCGCGTAGAACTCGTTGCCCGCCGGGTTGAAGCCCTGCCCCGGTGAGCTGCCCTGGCTCTGCTGCTGGGCCTGGACGGTCTGGTAGATCCCGACGACCTTGAGGTCCATGGTCGAGCCGACCCCCGTCGCGCCCGATATCTGCGCCTGTACCGTGCTGCCCACCTTGAGCGAGTTCTGGTCGGCAAGGTTCTTCTCGATGATCACCACGGGGTTGGCGTTCTGGTAATCAGCGTAAGTGAAGTAATTGCCTGCAATGAGCTTCTTGGCGCCCGTCGTGAAGTCGGAGGCCGAGGCCCCGTTAGTATTGCCGCCGAAGACGAAGCTGTTCTGGGTCATGGCACCGATGCCGCGCCCTCCGCCTCCACCGCCGCCGTCGCCAGCGCCCTGGCGCAGCGCGAAGAGCTGCGTCACGTTGGTGTTGGTAAGGTTGGTCATGGTGACATTCGTCTCAAGGACCTTGTCGTAGGTCTTGATGAAGTTATCCTTGGCAAACTGGTTGGTGAGCGTCTCGGGCACGAGGTTCGCGACCCTGTTCGCTAACGTCTGCGCGGCTGTCATGCTCCTGGCTGCCGCCGCTCTCTCGGCGGCGGTCTGCTGGCGCTCGGCCTGGAACTGCTGGATCTGGTAGGCGGAGCTCACCTGAATCTGGCCGTAGTTGCCCACCTGCTGCTTGATGGTCTGCACCTGGTTGTCGGCCGCGAGCTTCACCGCGAGCATCGACATCGAGAACGTCAGGCACACGAACAAGAGCACCACTACTATGATGTTGCGGGCGTAGTTACGCCTGAAGCTCCTGAACCCTCTCTGAAAAGCCCTCATCTGTCAGAACCTGCCTC
>DAIQAV010000112.1:0-2947 GCA_036781505.1 Candidatus Anoxymicrobiaceae bacterium
ACGATTACCTTACCAAGCCTTTCAGCATGCACGAGCTGGTCGCGCGGATAAGAGCTTTGCTGAGGCGGCGCAAGATGCTGGAGCATGTGGAGCGGGACGTCCTGGCCGCGGGCCCTCTCTCGATCGAGGCGGACGAGCGCCGGGTGACGGTCGGCGGTGACGAGGTCGCTCTGACGGCGACCGAGTTCGAGATGCTCGCCTCGATGGCCGCGCACCCGGGGCGGGTCTATACCAGGCGCGAGCTGCTGGAGGAGTCCAGGGGCGATTTCTTCGAGGGCTATGAGCGGACGGTCGATGCGCACGTCGGCAACATCCGCAGGAAGCTCGGCGTCCCGGACGCGGAGTGGGCGTTCATCGAGACCGTACACGGAGTAGGATACAGGTTCAATGCGAAAAAGAAGGCTTAGCCTCAGGGTCACTCTGTTTCTCGTCATCCTCCTGGTGGCGCTCGTCTGCATCGTCGCCTCGGCGCTGCTGTCCAACTACCTGTCGCACCGCGAGATAGGTCAGTTCGTCCAGGAGCACCAGCAGGAACTGCAGCCGGTCAATCCGGCCCCGGGCCAGCAGCACCCGCCGCCACCTCCGGGGCCGCGCAACATCAACCTGAGCTTCATCCTCGCCGGAGTGCTCGGGCTGGTGCTGGCGCTGGTGTTGAGCCTGGTGCTTGCGGGGCGCATCTCGAAGCCCCTTTCGGGGCTGACCGGCGCGACGCGCAAGATCACCAGCGGCGACTACTCGGAGCGCGTGTCGGTCGGCGGGGCTAAAGAAGTGGAGGAGCTGGGCGAAGCGTTCAACACGCTGGCTGAGAGCCTCGACCGCAACGAGGAGCTCAGGAAGAACATGGTGGCTGATATCGCCCACGAGCTCAGGAACCCGCTCGCCACGCTGAGGGGCCAGCTCGAGCTGCTGCAGGACGGGAAGATAGAGTGCGACCGTGAGGCCATCGATTCGCTGATGGAAGACGCGGTGATGCTCTCCCGCCTGGTGGAGGACCTGAGGCAGCTCTCTCTGGTCGAGGCCGGCAAGCTGGACCTCGACTTCGGCCCGGTGGATATCGATGAGCTCCTGGGCGAAGTCGCCTCGCGCATGCGGCACGAGACGTCGCAGAACGGGATCACGCTTTCCATCGAAGTGGCGGAGGGCGTGCCCGCGGCCAGGGCTGATCACGTCAGGACGGCCCAGGTCCTCAGGAACCTGGTGAGCAACTCGGTGGTCCACACCCCGGCGGGGGGCTCGGTGAGCCTGGCGGCGGAGAAGTCGGGAGGCAAGGTCATCGTCTCGGTCACGGATACCGGGGCGGGGATAAGCTCCGCGGAGCTGCCCGTCATTTTCGAGAGGTTCTACCGCACTGACAAGTCGAGGTCCAGATCGACCGGCGGGGCGGGGCTCGGACTGAGCATCGCCAGAAGCCTGGTAGAAGCACAGGGTGGACGGACTTGGATCGAGAGCGAAGTGGGCAAGGGGAGCACTATCTACTTCAGCTTGCCGGTCTACGAAGCGCCCGCCGGTGCGGGCACACAGACCTGAGATGCAGGGTTTCGTCTCGCCGGGCTACACGCGCGCCGGCCCGGGGCTGGGCCTGGCCACCAGCAGATCCAGAGCGATTCGCGAAAGCGCACCGGCCACGAAGCGCGCGCCACCGCCGAGTCCTCTTATCGAAGAGGTGCCGTTGCTTCTAGAGCGCATCACTACAGGAACCTCTTCCCAGCGCAGGCCGTTCTGGTGCATCAGGACCAGCGACTCGGGCTCGGGGTATTCGTCCGGGTAGCTCCAGATGAGGAAATTGAGCGCGCCTCTGTTCATCGCCCTGAAGCCCGAGGTGGTGTCTCTGGTCACGCGGCCGGTGGCGAGGCTGACCGTCGAGGACAGGACCATGGTTCCGATGCGCCTGGCGAACGGGGGCTTGTAACCGTCAGTCCCCAGGAAGCGTGACCCGATGGATACATCGGTGGCCCCGCCGATCAGCGGTCTCAGCAGAGAGGCGATATAGCGCGGATCGTGCTGACCGTCGCCGTCCACCCGCACTGCGAAGAGGTAACCCTGAGCCGTGGCGTACGTGCTTCCCGACCTCATTGCGGCACCGACGCCCTGGTTCCGCGGATGCGTCAACACCATGGCGCCGGCGGCGCGCGCCACTTCACCGGTTCGGTCGCTCGAGCCGTCGTCGATCACCAGCACATCGGCGAACGGCGCGCAGCGCTTCAGCTCCACTACCACCCGCCTGATGCTAGCCTCCTCGTTGAAGCACGGGACGATGACCAGCACGCAGTTCTGTCCGCGAGGGTTCCGGGGAAAGGTACCACCGCCGATGTGCGGCTCTGGCGCGGCGACGCGGGTCTCGTCGGGCGAAGCGTCGCTGCGCGGCGGACGGAACCAGTCGATCAGGATCGCGGCAAGCGCCAGGGCGAGCAGGGAAAACACGATGTACCACGGTATGACTGTGCCGCTCACGGTGGCCGACGTACCCTTGGACTTGCTGCGGTAGAGAGTGTAGCTGCCGGCGGAGCCGACGAGCACGTACTTCGACGTGTCCACGCTCGAGGTCGCCTGCGCGGTCGGCCCGCCGGCGGCCGCCTGGCCCGGGGTGGCCGCGTATGCAGTGGCCTGGGCTTGTCCGCCACCCATTCCTCCGCGCGATACGACCAGGAGCGCGGCGTTGGAGGAGGCGCCGGTCGCTCCACCGCTGTCGGCGGCCACCTCGTGGAACATCCCGCTCGTCGACGGCCTGCCCGTAAGGCCGGTGAGTAGGTTGCCGAGACTCCCGTCCTGCACCGAGACGATCTCGTCGCGCGTGCTGTTCTTCTCGATCAACTTCGACAGTGCAAGGACGTCGGAGCTTATCAGGGAGGAGCCACTGAGGGACTGCTGCCCCGCGCCGCCACTTCCCACAAGGCTCGCGATCGTCGTCCTGGCGGCGGGGCTCGGCACGCGCTACGGGGGTCCGAAG
>DAIQAV010000112.1:2957-8105 GCA_036781505.1 Candidatus Anoxymicrobiaceae bacterium
CTGGGAGAGCCGCCGCCGGGGACGCCTTGCCCCGGCGCAGCGACGCCGAGGGCCGGCGGCCCGACTAGCGTGCCGGTGCCGGTCTGCCCGCCTTGACCTGGGGGGCTTCCAGCTGGCGCGCCCTGCGGCGGAGGCCCGCCAGTCCCGAGTCCCGGAGGTTGGGCGGGCAATTGCTGCGTAGCACCCTGCGCCGCCGCCTGAACGCCCTGTTGTCCGACCGCCTTCCTCACCGCGCCAGGCGGGCCGCCACCCATACCGCCGCCGCTCGCGTATACCGGGTCGACGAACAGGAAGAGGACGACTGGCACCGCCATTATGGCCGTCACAAAGACGCGGCGCACGTTGCGGTCCTTCACCGCAAGTCTTACCTTGTCGCCGAGGTAGCCGTGGAGGCCGGAGAGGGCCGCCCCGCCGAGCATCGCGAGTGGGAGGAAGACGTGCGCATTCCAGAAGCGGTCCGGGTAGAAGAACACCATGGGAACCAGCCCCAGCAGGAAGCTGGGGAGCAGGTAATATTTCTCTTTCTTGAAGTAGCAATAGACGAAGCCGGCCAGCGCCACCAGCCAGATGAGCAGGTGCACGGTGATGCCACCCGCGCCGCCACCCTGATCGAAGCTGAGAGACTTGTAGTGCATGAGGATCTGGATCCCCCACGGCAGCCAGAGGAGGTAGGCGCCGACCAGCACGATCAGTATCTCCTTGAACATCTCGCGCCGGTGTATCGCGTAGATCAGCAGGCCGAACGCGACCAGGTGTCCAAGGGTCAGGTGGCTGTAGAGCGCGAGCGCGAGCAGAAAAGCCGCGGCGACCTTCCTGTTTCTGTCGACCGCCACGAATATCAGCGGCGTCAGGATCAGGACCAGCGAGGCGGCGCTCTCGACGGCCGAGTGCCAGAACAGCAGGTAGCAGGAGGCCAGCAGAACCACGGTATAGAACGCGGACCGGCTCGAGAACATCTTGCGCATCCCGTAGGAGCCCGAGAGCAGCAGCAGGGGGAAGGCCGCGAAGGTCACCAGCCGGGCGGTGGTCGTGGCAGAGAGGCCCAGCCCGGTGAACGCGTACATGATCACGTGAAGGAGCGGAGGATAGAGCTGCGCCCTGCCCGCCGGGGCGAACTCCCAGAAAGAGTGAAGGGCGATGCCGCCGGCTCTGGCGTAACCCGCGGTCACGGCCATGTGGTAGCCCGTGTCCATGTGGACCGGGAACTTGCTCCAGTAGGAGAGCGCCAGGGCCACCACGGTGACGATCAGCGCGAACGAGAGCCAGTCGAACACGTCTGGTCGTCTCAGCGCGCCTCGTATCCCTGCCATCTCTTGCATGCCCTTTCTGAATATCGAACCAGGCTCGATGCATCGGCCCGGGTCATTGCGTCGTCCCCTGGCTCGCGCCCGGCCGCCCGAGAATCGAGTCGCCGATGATGATGAGAGTTCCGCCCTTGGAGCTCTGCGTATCGCCGCGCACCATCACGGACCTGGTCTTGCCTCCAGTTGTGAAAGTGAAAACCTTGCCACTCGCGTTGCTGCTCGTGCCCGACGTCGCCTGCGCGCTGGTCTCGGCGAACCCGGACTTGCCGGAGAGCTTTTCCCTGTACCACGAGATGACTTTGTCGCTCGCGTCGGTCGTCCAGAGCGCCGTCATCTGCCCAGGCACACCGTTCTGCCCTTGGGCGGCCGCGCCGTTGGCGGACGGCTGAGGCATGCTGCCATCGGGCATCTGGGGGAAGCTGCCGTTGGCCGGCATCTGTGGGGCGCTGCCATTTGCAGGTGGGGCGACCGGCGCGGAGCCGTTTGCTGAGCCCTGTGATGGCCCGCCCTGCCCCGGCGACTGGGCATCGGTCTTGGTGGCGCCAGGATAGATGGGCACCCCCAGGCTGGCTTCACTGACCGTGGCCGAGGTGGTCCTGGAGGAAGATCCGCCACTGCCGCAGCCCGCGGCGAGAAGCGCGGCCAGAACTATAGCAAGAGCCAGGCTCGCAATCAGGGAGGCTCTCTTACTGTTCCGCTTGTGCCGGTTCCAGATCGATCTCACTTTGCGACCTCCTATGCCGCTATCTCGCTGAGGACACCGTCCATCATGTGGAAGGCCCGGTCCGACACCTCGAGGATGCTCTCGTCGTGGGTGACCATCAGGACGCACTTGCCTTCCTTCCGCGCCAGTCCGGTGAGGATCTCCACCACCACCCGTCCGGTGGCTGTGTCGAGGTTGCCGGTCGGCTCGTCCGCGAGGATGATGTCCGGGTCGTTGGCGAGAGAGCGCGCGATCGCCACGCGCTGGTTCTCGCCCCCGCTCATCTTGTTGGGATGCGCCTTGAGGAGCCTTCCCTCGACGCCCATCTTCGCGAGCAGCTCAGTCGCCCGCCCGCGTTGCTCGGCCGGCGGGACGCCGTCGAGGTCCATCGGCAGCATCACGTTCTCCAGCGCGCTCAGCGTCGGCACCAGGTTGAAGAACTGGAAGACGAAGCCGATGCTTTCCCTGCGATACCTGACCAGGTCGGCACCGGGGGCGAGGATGTCCCGTCCCGCGACCTCTATCCTGCCGGACTCCGGCTTCTCGAGAGACCCGATCACGTACAGGAGTGTGGTCTTGCCCGAGCCGGACGGCCCGACGATCGTGGTCACGCTGCCGTGACGGGCCGCAAAGCTCGCGTGGTCGACGGCCTTCACCTCTCCCGCCTTGACCTGGAAGGTCTTACTGACATCATCGACGGTGAGTATCTCTGGCTTTGTCATCTCATTGCCTCATTCCATGCTCAGGACCCGCGCGGGCCGCAGTCGGATTATCCAGATCAGTGGGATCGCCATTCCAAACAGGCTGAGCCCCAGCAGGATCAGGATCCCGTAGAGGAACAGTGAGCCGCGGTAGACCACGTTCAGCTTGGCGGCCTGTGTGGTCTGCTTGGAGGCCGCGGCGTTGAACGACGTGCCCTCCTTGTAGAGCTTGTTCTGGTTTCCGGGCCCGCCGGGAGCTCCCGAGGGGCCGCCCTGTGCCTGGGTCTGGGTGGTGGCGGTCTTCGCCGTCTTGGGCAGGATCCAGTTGCCGAGGCTCTGCCCGATGAACGCCGTGGCTCCCATCGCCAGGATGATCGCCACCAGGCAGATGAACACCACCTCGAAGGCGAACTGCGCGATGACCTGCCTGTCCGTCGAGCCGATGGCCTTGAGTATCCCGAGCTCGCGGATCCTTCCGCTGATGATGATGACCATGGCGAGCAGGATGATGAGGGCGCACGCGCCCAGCGCACCGGCGAGGCCGATCATCGAGGTGTTGCGGGCCTTGAGCAGCGGGTCCGCGATGCTCTGGTAGTCGGAGAGGTCGGTGGCGAACTGGTACTTGCTGCTGGTGCCGGCGGTATCTTTCTTGAAGGTGACCTTGAGCGCCGCGGTGTTATCGACCGAATCGAAGTAGTAGGAGCCGAGCTGCACGTAGCCAGGGGTCGCGTTGAGTTTCTGAACGATGGAGAGTGGCGCATAGAACGTGTTCCCCGTCGGGTTGAAGGTCTGCGATGATCCGCTGCTACTACTGCTCTGGTTCGCCGCTTGCACCGTCTCGTAGATGCCGATGACCTTAAGGTCGATGTACGAGCTTGCACCTGACGCGCCGGATATCTGGGCTTCGATGGTGTCGCCCACCTTGAGCTTGTTGTCCGAGGCCAGGTTCTTCTCGATAACCACCACAGGGTTGGCGTTCTGGTAGTCGCTGTAGGTGAACTGCTTGCCGCTCACGAGTTTCTTGGCACCGGTCGTGAAGTCGGAAGCCGCGGCCCCATCCGTATTGCCCTCGAAGGTGAAGCTGTTCGTGCTCGAGCCTCCCGGGCCGCCCGGGCTGCTGTCGCCCTGGCGGAGTTGGAAGAGCTGCTGGATGTTGGTGTTGGTGATGTCGCTCAGGGTCACGTCACTCTCCAGCACCTTGTCGTAGGTCTTCACATACTGGTCCTTGGAGAACTGGTCAGTGAGCTTCTCGGGCACCAGGTCCGCGACCCTGCTCGCGAGCTCCTGCGCCGCGCTCATACTGCGCGCCTCGGCCTGCCGCTGCGCGGCCGTCTTTGTGCGCTCGCTGGCGAACTGTTTTATCTGGTAAGCGGAGCTGATCTTGATCTCGCCGTAGTTGCCCACCTGCGCCTTGATGGTCGTGACCTGGTCGTCCGCCGCCAGCTTGACCGCGAGCATGGACATCGAGAAAGTGAGGCACACGAACAGCAACACCACCACGACGAGGTTGCGCGCGTAGTTGCGCCTGAAGCTCCTGAATCCTCGGTGAAAAGCCCTCATGGATCGAACCGCCTCTCAGTCCGGGTAGCCGGCGAGCGGTATCGTCACCTTGGTGCTGTAATCGGTACCGCTCGCCTTGTAGATGATCAGTTGCGTGTTGTCTTTGGTCACGCCGGCGTTCTTTGCGTCAGTCAGCGGGTTCAGGTCGTAGAAAAGGAAGACTTTGGTGATGGTCTCGCCTACCTTGACCTTGTAAGTGGCAGGGGTCAGGTCCGAGTAACTCAAGAGCGAGCCCGATATCTCGTTGGTATCGACGTAGGCCCCGTAGGTCCCGTTCGCGCCGTAGTAATCCGTGTAGGTGTCGGCGGCGATGCCCGTGCTAAGCAGCCTGAAGGAGTACTCGGACAGGTCCACGAGGTCTCCGGTTGATCCGGTGTTGAAGATAGTCAGCTCGATCTCGAGGTAGTCTCCGGGGACCTCACGCGCGCTTGAAGAGATCGCGCTCTTGTTGGTGCTGGGTCTTGTTGCATTGACTACCGTGAAGCGCCCCCCGACGAGGTCCGCGGCGTTGGATGGCGTCTTTACCTGCGACTGTGTGCTTGCCGTGCTTTGCGTAGTGTCGCTGGATGCAGTTGGGGAGGTTGCAGACGCCGGGGTTGTGGTTGCCGCCTGAGTCTGACTGACGCCAGGGGGTGCCTTCACGGAGTTCTTGTTCGTGGACTTGCTGGATGTCGCGCTCGAGCCGCAGGAAGCAAGCCCCACGGACACCAGCCCCAATGCCACCAGTACGCAGCAGAGGAGCCGCGCCCGCTTGAACCTGCTTCCCGTTGCTCTCATCGCGCTTTCCTTTCTCGAGGGGCACAGGGCCCGCCTCGTTGTTGGCCGGCCCGGCCCGGGCCATTTCGGCCCGGGTCCCGGACCGTTGCTTACAAGGTGATTC
>DAIQAV010000113.1:0-8078 GCA_036781505.1 Candidatus Anoxymicrobiaceae bacterium
GCACCGGCTCGCGCGGCCCGAAGAGCTCGCCTTCCTCCATCGCCCGCAACTCGATCGGCAGCCCGTCCACCAGTTCGAGCACCTCCTCGAGGCCGGCGAACACCGCCCACTTCCACTCGTCCGGCAGGCTGCCCGCCCGGACCTCCATGTCCACCAGGGGGTTGATCCCCTTGCTGGAGAGCGCGGCCTTGACACGCTCGAAATAGACGTCGGTCACCCGTCCCTGTTTGATGTGCTCGTAGGAAGCTACCTGGAAACCCATCCGACCTCCCGGTGTTCATGCGCGACCCTAGACTACCTTGCCCCCGAATACTCTCTCCACCTGGTCGAGTGCGAAGTCGCCGTCCGCCTCGATGAGGGCCTTGACCCCATTGCGCGGCACGGTGACCGCCAATCCTCTCACCAGCGCCTCGATCGCCGATACCAGAACGCAGATGTTGGTGACCGTGCCGGTAATGACGAGGTGGTCGACGCCGAGCCTCACCAGTAGCTCCTCGATGCCCGTCCTGTAGAACACGGAGTACCTCTTCTTCTCCAGGACGAAGTCGTCATCGGACGGGGCCAGCTGGTCCACGACCTGGCTCCCGCGCGTGCCCTTTACCGCGTGCTCGCCCCACTGCTGGAACTCCGCGTCCCCCGGTTCGTGAGCGTCGTTGACGAATATGACGGGCACGCCGAGGCCGTGGGCCTCGTCTATCAATTCCTGGATGTAAGGCACGATCTCATCTATCCCGGGGACGTACAGCTTGCCATCCGGGTCCACGAAGTCGTGGATCATATCCGCTATCACCAGCGCGCTATGTTCGTTGAACACACTCATAGGTCACTCCCCTTGACGAACTTGTCGCCAGCGGATCATCAGCCACCCGCGACCAGGCCCCGAAGCGCATGGCGCCCGGACCCTGTGATGGTAACGTCCAGTACCGCCTGGCGCGGCGTGCCAGCAGGTACCAGGACGACCCTGTTGCCCCTGGTCCGGCACCTCACCATGCCGCCCTTCTTCGCCTCACCCTCGACCAGTACCTGCTGCACGGTGGATACCAGGCCGGCAAGAGACAGCGCCGTGGCGGCGTCCTGCACGCCCGCAAGCTCGTCGTGCCTCTGGTGCTTGACCGCATCGGGCACATCGCCGGTCCACTCCGCGGCCGGAGTTCCCTGTCTCGCAGAGTATATAAAGATATACGCCGCGTCGAACCCGACCCGCCGCACCAGGTCGACCGTATCCGCGAAGTCATCTTCCGTCTCGCCTGGAAAGCCGACTATGACGTCGGTGGTGAGTGTGAGGCCCGGCACCGCCGCCCTCGAACGCGTGGCGAGCTCCATGTAGTAATCGCGGCCGTAGCCTCTGTTCATGCGTTCCAGCACTCTGTCGGAACCCGACTGGACCGGCAGGTGCAGGTACTCGCACACCTCGGGCACGGATGCCATGACCTCCAGTACGTCTTCAGACAGGTCCCGCGGGTGGCTGGTCTCGAACTTGACGCGGCTGATACCATCCACGGCGGCTACCTTCTCCAGCAGGCCGGCGAATCCCGCATGCACGCCCAGGTCGCGTCCATAGGAGTTGACGTTCTGGCCGAGCAGGACAACTTCCAGCACACCTTCTCGACTGAGCCTGTCGACCTCCGAGACTATCTCCCCGGCGGGCCTGCTCCTCTCGGGCCCCCTCACGAATGGCACCACGCAGTAAGCGCAATCGTTGTCGCACCCGTGGCTCACCGGCACCCACGCGCGCGCTCCCCCCTCTCGCGTCTCCGGCAGGCAGTCGATCCGCGCCTCCGCCACATCGCCCATGTCGCACACAGGGCCGCTGAGGCACTCGACGATGAGCGAGGGAAGCCTCTCGAGTGCATCCATCCCGAACACCAGGTCGACCGCCCTGGCCCTGGCCATGATCCCTTCGCGGTGTCGCTCCGCCATGCATCCGGTCACCGCGACCACTCGCGGGCGTCCGGGTGAGGCCAGCGACGCGAGGTTCCCCCACACGCGATCCTCGGCGCTCTGGCGCACGCAGCAGGTGTTGAATATCAAGATGTCGCAATCATCGATGGAGGCGGCGCGCGTGTAGCCCGCCGAGGTGAGGACGCCCGCAACGTGCTCGGAGTCATGCATGTTCATCTGGCAGCCGAAGGTGCGGACGAAGAAAGTGTTGTCGTTCGAGAACTCTTGCCGCGACATTATCTCCTGCCGGACATCTCCCTGAACAGGCGCCGTTTCACCGCGAAGGCCGCGGCGGCGGCGCTGGCGGACGCGAACCCGATCTTAGAGGCCGGGGACTTGATCGCGCGCTCGATGGCCGATGAGGCATCCGAGACCTTCGCCACCAGGACTCCCGTGTCCTCGGTTATGGTCTCGATGTTGGTGAGCTCCCGGTTTACACCATCGAGAGTGAGCTGGGCCTTCTTGAGCAAGGTCACGGTCTGGGGCCTCGTCTCGGCGACCATCTGGCCGACGTCGCAGATGGTGCGCTTCAGACGCAGCAGGACTGGTATCAGCAGCAGGACTATGACGACGACCGCGGCGGCGCCGACGACCTGCAGGACCTTGAGTGCCATCCGGTTTCCTTTCAGCATTTCCAAGAGTCCCTATTCTAGAACATCGCGCGGCCCGACAACAGCGTGGTTCTAGAGGAATCCCACAAAGGGGTCGTCGTCCAGTTTCCAGACACCGCCCTCGTTGACCAGCCGGAACTCCTCTATCCGAGGCCCCTCGGTGTCGAAGTAGGCGATCACCTTGACCGTCGCGTTGCCCGGTGAGGGAAACGAGATCTGCGATTGCGATATGTAGAAGTTGGTGGGCTTGCCGTCCCAGGCCTTGTCCCAGCCGTCGGCGAGCTTCTCCTTGGTTATCTTGTAATAGTCGAAGCCGGTGTGGAGCCTGCTGTCGAACATCGACCAGATGACGTGGAAGTTGCGCTGTTTGATATCGGCGTTCATAAAGGTCTGCATGGTGTCGTAGACTTGCTGGCGCTCCGCGTCAAGCTCCTTGGGAGGTTGAAAGGCCGCCAGCATCGCCACGCTCCCTCCATAGAAATCACCTGGCACGCTCGCCTTGACCCACTGCGCGGAGGACTCGAAGTCGTTGGTGTCGTCCTGGGCTTTCCTGGCAAGGTCCGCCAGTACCTGGCTGTTCTCCTGCGCCGCATCCTGGCTGGCCTGCCCGGCGACGTCGGCAATCTTGCCCAGGTAGGAACCCATCGACGCCAGGGCGGTCGATTCCTTGGCGCCCACATCCGCATATCCCGAGGGTGGGCCGTTCTTGTCGAGCCTGGAGGCAAGGCCTTGCACCAGGTCTTTCATCTTGCTCGCGCTGGCAGCGACAGGCGGCAGGTCGGCGGGCGATGTCACTCGAAGCATGGCGGCGGTGACCGTGCCGGCGCTGCCTGCGACCTCGCGCCAGTCCGCGGACGTCCTCGCCTTGAATGCCTTCACGCTCTGTGAGTGGGAATGGGCGAGCAGGACAAGTACGCCGGCGGTCACGCCACCGATCACGATGACCGCTATCGCCGCTATCAATACCGTCCTGCGCCAGCCGGCGCTCCTCATTCGTCCTCACCCTCTTCGCCGGTGATGAACAACGAGATAATCAGCTTCCCCCTGCCGCGCCTCACCCGGGGCTCACCCGCCTGATGCAGGTAGTAGCGCCCCGCAACCCTTTCGACTATCTCGGCGCATTCTCTTCCTATCTCAGCCAGGTCTTCTTTGGAGATCCTCCGCAGGGGCCTCGATCGCGACTGTCTCTCACTCTGGCCGGGAGCCTTTCGCCTTCTCGTCTTCGATTCGCTCGTCTTGAGAGCGTGTTTCGCGTGCGCGTACGCCGTGTCCAGGGGCGCGATCTCGTCGTTCAGCACGCGATACGCGTTGCGCTCCGAGATCGGCAAGCCCAGAAGTGAGCCCGACAGGTCGGCCAGCTCACGAGCGTCATCGATCGCGCCGAGCGCGTCCCAGGGGCCTCCGGGCGCCTCGCCCGAAGTCGCGAGCGCCCTGGCCGTGGCCAGGATATCGGCAAAGGAGCCGATGTAGAAATCCATCGAGCGGTGGTCCACCGACATCTCCAGGAGCACGCGCGTGACATTGTGGGGTCCCGAGCCTACGCTCTCCCCTTCTTCGGTCTCCACCAGGACCGGGAGCGTCGCCTGGTCTGACCTCTCGGGGACCTTCTTGGTGTCTACCACCACGCCGATGGCGGTACCCCGGCCCGGCTGCGAAGATACGATCTGCGCCTGCATCGCCCTGGACCTTATCGAGAACAGCGCCATGCCCCGCCCGTGCACGCCGTACCTGTCCTCCTCGAAGTCCTCGCTCTTGGACGTGACGCGGGGCTCGAATATGAGGCCGTGCATGTCGGACGGTATGCCGCACCCGTCGTCGAGGACCGCTATCTTCCTGTACCTGCCCTGCTCCTTCTGGAACGCGAGCAGCACGTGTCTCGCCCCGGCATCACGGGAGTTGCGCACGAGTTCGGTGATGATATCCTCGACCGAGCGGATGTCGTGCTGCGCCTGACGGCGTTCCGCCTCCGCAACCTTAAGACGAACGAATCCGTGTGGCAGGTTCTCCTCGATACGAAGTCGGGCCGAATCCGTAATCTGCGTTACGAAGTCAACGACTTCCCGCTCGCCCGAGGGCTCTGTTCCATCCATGGAAGACATCATAACTGCACCCGGAACGGTCCGATAGACAGGTCGGCATTATCCCGGCGGCAAACGCTACTTAGCGTATTCGACCACCCTGGTCTCGCGTATCACGGTGATCTTGATCTGCCCGGGATAGTCCAGCTGCTCCTCGACCTCTTTTGCGATGTCCCTGGCCAGCGTGGCGCTTCCCAGGTCGTCGACCGAGTCGGACTGGACTACGATCCTGATCTCCCTACCCGCCTGCATCGCGTAGGCCTTTTCCACGCCCGGGAACGAATCCGCGAGGGTCTCGAGCTTCTCGAGCCTCTTGATGTAGCTCTCGAGGGTCTCACGCCGGGCGCCCGGCCGGGCCGCGGATATCGCGTCGGCCGCCTGAACGAGCACCGCCTCGATGGTCTTCACTTCGACCTCACCGTGGTGGGCCTCGACCGCGTGGGTGATAGTGCCGGCTTCTCCGAGCCTCTTGGTCAGCTCAGCCCCTATCAGAGCGTGCGAGCCTTCGACCTCGTGGTCGATCGCCTTCCCTATGTCGTGAAGCATCCCGGCCCGCTTGGGAAGCTTGGGGTCCAGCCCCAGCTCGGCCGCCATTATTCCGGACAGGTGCGCGACCTCCAGGGAGTGCATCAGGACGTTCTGCCCGTAAGACGTGCGGTACTTCAGCCTCCCCAAGGCCCTCACCAGTTCCTTGTTGAGGTTGTGTATCCCGACCTCGAAGGCGGCCTCTTCGCCCGCCTCACGGATCTCGTTCTCGACCTCGGCCTTGGACTTCTCGTACATCTCCTCGATGCGCGCGGGCTGGATACGGCCATCGCTTATGAGCTTCTCCAGCGTCAGCCTGGCTATCTCGCGGCGAACGGGATCGAAGCTCGATAGTATGACAGCCTCGGGGGTGTCGTCGATAATCAGGTTTATTCCGGTCAGGTTCTCGAAGGTGCGGATGTTGCGGCCTTCGCGGCCGATTATGCGTCCCTTCATCTCGTCGCCGGGAAGCGGTACGACCGAGACCGTCGTCTCGGCCACGTGTTCCGAGGCGCATCTCTGTATGGCGAGCGAGATTATCTTCCTGGCCCGCTTCTCGGCTTCTTCGCGTGCCCGCGACTCTTCCTCTTTGATAAAGACCGCGCTCTCTCGTTTGACGTCTTCCACAACGCTCGCCATCAGATAGTCCTTGGCCTCCTGGGTGGTCATCCGGGCGACCTTCTCAAGAAGCTTCTTCTGCTCGGCGGCGGCCTTCATGAGCTTGGATTCCTGTGACTTGAGGTGCTCCTCCCAGGCGGCGATCCTCTTGTCCCTCTTCTCGGCTTCGACCTCCTTGGCCTCGAGACTCTCCTCACGCTGCGTGAGGCGGCGCTCCTGCCTCTGGAAATCGCTTCGCCGGCTCTTTATCTCGCGGTCCGCATCGGCCTTCATTGAGAGGACTTCATCCTTGGCCTCGACCTGCGCTTCACGTTTCAGGTTGTCCGCCTCGCGCTCAGCGTCCACCACCAGCTTCTTGGCGAGAGCTTCAGCGGTATCGATGCGGGCTTCGGCCATATACTTGCGGCCGAGGAAACCCCCGACCAGGCCGAGCAGCAGAGCAACCACTCCGACTATTGCATAGATGATCTCGATTACCCCCTCTCTATAAAAATACGCCGAGCAAAGCTCGGCGCTCACATATACAAGTAGCTCGACCTCAGGGGTAATACGTCAATCCCCGTCAGATCGAGAGTTCCCTTCGCCTAAACCAGATTGGAAATGTCTTGTATATATCAATCGCTTTTGTTCCAACGCCCGATTTGCCTTGCATTCATTCTAATTCCGGGCTTGTTTGGGTGTCAACTCGAAGGGTCAGCCTCGCGGCCGTCTGCGCGACCTGCCGCGCGAAGCCCCGCCTCACCAGATAGTCCGCGAGTTTTTTCCTCACGGCCGGATCTGACGGATCGCCGTCGAAGGTCCCGAGGCGCCGCTCGGCGGCCGACTTCGCCCGCTCCAGCTCGTCCTCCATGGGATAGTCGACCGTCAGCTCGTCGATCACCTCACGCGGCACCATCTTCTTGACGAGCTCGGACCGCACCCTGTAGAAACCCACTCCTTTGCCGAGGAGCTCGGCCATGAAGAGACGCGCGAAATCGGTGTCATCAAGGATTCCCGCCACTGTGAGGTGGTCGATCACGGTCTCGATGGTCGCCGCGTCATATCCATAGCGCCGCAGCCGCCGCCGCGTCTCTCCGGAGCTTCGGGGCCGGTAGTCGATGAACCTGAGGGCTCTTTCCAGGGCCTCAGGGTCTGGGCCATAAGAGGGGCCTCCAGGGCTTCCGCTATCCAGCCTGGGCACTCTTGCCGCCAGACTTGGTCCTCTTCTCCACCGGCGTGACGTCGACGGGAGCCACTTCCTCGCCGGGGACCAACTCGTCGGCGACAGGCAACAGGTCGGCTTGCTCGCGGATTATGCCTTCGATCTTGTTGGATATGTCGGCGTGCTCGATCAGGAACGTCTTGGAGTTCTCGCGGCCCTGCCCCAGCTGGTCTTCCTCGTACATGTACCAGGCGCCACTCTTCTTGACTACTCCGTATGTCACTCCCAGGTCGAGGATGTCGCCTTGCTTGGAGATCCCCAGGCCGTACATGATGTCGAACTCGGCATTGCGGAAAGGCGGAGCGACCTTGTTCTTGACGATCCTGGCCCGCACCCTGTTGCCCACGATGTCGGTGCCCCTCTTGATGGTATCGATCTTGCGCAGGTCGATTCGCACCGATGAGTAGAACTTCAGAGCGCGTCCGCCCGGGGTGACCTCGGGATTACCGAACATCACGCCGATCTTCTCGCGCAGCTGGTTGATAAAGATCGCGATGGTGTTGGAACGGTTGATCGCGTTGGAGAGCTTTCTCAGCGCCTGCGACATCAACCTGGCCTGCAGGCCGACGTGCGAATCGCCGATGTCGCCTTCTATCTCGGCGCGCGGCACCAGGGCGGCCACGGAGTCGATGACGACCACGTCAACGGCGGCGCTCCTCACCAGCAGCTCGGTGATCTCCAGCGCCTGCTCGCCGGTGTCGGGCTGGCTGATCAGGAGCTCGTCGATGTTCACACCGAGCGCCTTGGAGTAAGTCGGGTCGAGTGCATTCTCGGCATCTATGAACGCCCCCACGCCTCCGCGCTTCTGCGCCTCGGCCACTATCTGCAGCGCGACCGTGGTCTTGCCGCTGGACTCGGGGCCGAATATCTCTATGACCCTGCCCCGCGGCAGGCCACCTACGCCCAGCGCTATGTCGAGGGCGAGCGAACCTGAGGGAATGACCTCGACCGCCATGCGGTCGGCCTCTGCCCCGAGCTTCATTATCGAGCCTCTGCCGAACTGGCGCTCGATCTGCATCATCGCCATCTCCAACGACTTTTCTCTCTCCAAACCTCTCACCCTTTCATTGTTGATCCGGTGCCCCGGGCCCGGCGGTCTCGACC
>DAIQAV010000114.1:0-8074 GCA_036781505.1 Candidatus Anoxymicrobiaceae bacterium
CCTCAGCGCGGTGGGAACGCCGCGGCCATCCCCGGCTTCAAATGCCCGTTGCTGTCCCAGATACCCCAGTGCGCGCCCACCTCGCCCTCGTGCGCGGCCTTCCAGGGCTCGTCGAACGACTCGAAATAGAAATACCTCACTTTGTGGGCGCGCGCCCACGCTGTGAAGGCGCGCAGGTAGTATGCCGCGTTCTCGGGGCTCGCGACCGCGGCGCCGTGCCGGGCGCCGCCTGACGGCCACCCGGTCTCGATGATGACCTCCTTGTTTCCCGCGGCGGCTTTGGTCTTCTTGTAGCTCGATTCCAGGTACTTGATAGAGCCCGCGATGCCGACGTTCTCCCAGTAGGGGAACATGTTGGCCACCAGCAGGTCGCAGGCGGCGACTACCCGCGGATGGTTTATGAGCTCGCCCCAGGTCTCGCTGGTGGTGGTCGGCACCCCGGTGGCTTTCACCCTGTTGATATAGTCGATGAGCTTTTGTTCGTCCACGAAGTTGAAGTAGAGGCTCTCCTCGCCGATCACCGCCAGGTCCACCTTGCCCGCCCGTGCCTGACCGATGAGGCCCGCGACCTCAACGTCGTTGCGGGTCGGGTCGCTCTCGATGTCGGCGCCGAGGGCGACCTTGAGCTTCATGACCTTTGCCGCGGACGCGACGACGGCCGCCGTCCCGGTCGAGCCGAACGTGCGTATCGAATCGGTGTAGGGCGCGACTATGCCCAGGAGATGGTCGGCCGTGCGGGGGGGAGCGTCCGACGCGGGGGTCCCCTGGGTGTAGGGGCTGAAGCACAGGCCCGAGAGTCTGTCGACCGGGGCGGGGGTCGCCTTGGCGCCTCTGGCGGGCGTGGAGGCGCCTGCCGTGGTCCCGGGCGCAGAGACCTGTTTCGCCGCGTTGGTGCACGACAGCCCGCCGACCGCGATTAGCAGCAAGCACCCGGTCACGGCCGCCGTAAGCGCGCGCCGGCCCCGCGACCCTCCAGGCAGTCTTCCGTTCAGCACGCCGTTCACACCCAAAGCTCTTCTCCCTTTCGCACCTCGATGCTCACCAGTCACTTCTAGCCCGCGGCTGCCTTGCCTCCCACCGCGCGCGGCAGGAAAACCAGCGCCTCCTGAGAATAGGAACCACCGAGCAGTCTCGAGGATTCCCGACTTGAAGTGGGTGGGGTGCGTGGATGCAAGCGAACAGCCCGGGAAGATAATCTACCCTTCGCAGCAGATGGTCCGTGGGGCGAACGTCGGCGGCTTCGAGGCCTACAAGTCTTTCTACGCCCACTCGGTGAACGACCCCGCCGAATTCTGGGCCGAGATGGCGGAGAAGGAGCTCGACTGGTTCGAGCGGTGGCACAAAGTGCTCTCCGCGGACCGGCTCAACGACGTCTTTCACTGGTTCGAGGGCGGCAAGCTCAATGCGGCATACAACTGCCTGGACAGGCACGTGATGAACGGCAAGGCGGACAAGACCGCGCTGATCTGGGAGCCGGACGACCTTGAGACGCAGCCCGCGACCTATACCTACGCGGAGCTCCAGGAGGAGGTCTGCGAGTTTGCCAACGTGCTCAAGAAACACGGCGTAGGTAAGGGCGACCGCGTCTGCATATATCTGCCGATGGTGCCGGAGCTGCCTATCGCCATGCTCGCGTGCGCGCGGATCGGAGCGATACACAGCGTGGTCTTCGGCGGCTTCAGCGCCCAGGCTCTCAGGCAGAGGGTGCTGGACAGCAAGGCGAGGATGCTGGTGACCGCCGATGGCGGCTTCAGGGCCGGGCACACCATGAAGATGAAAGGGAACGCGGACGAAGCCCTCGAGGGGTCCACCGATGTGGAGAAGATGATCGTGGTCAGGCGCACCGGCGTGGAGGTCGACATGAAGGCGGGCCGCGATTTCTGGTGGCACGAGGAGATGGGGAGCGTCATGGTGACGGCGGAGTGCGCGGCGGAACCCATCGGCGCGGAGGACCCGATCTTCCTGCTCTACACCAGCGGCAGCACCGGCAAGCCCAAGGGGGTCGTACACGCTACCGGCGGCTACCTCCTGCAGGCGGCGCTGACCCACAAATGGATATTCGACATCCACGACGACGACGTCTGGTGGTGCACCGCCGACATCGGCTGGATCACCGGGCACAGCTATATCGTCTACGGGCCGCTCGCCAACGGCGCGACCAGCGTCATGTTCGAGGGCGTCCCCACCTACCCGGAGCCCGACCGCTTCTGGCGCGTCTGCGAGAAGTACCGGGTCACAGGGTTCTATACCGCGCCCACTGTCATCAGGGCGCTGATGAGGTATGGCGACTCGTGGACCGAGACCCGCGACCTGTCTTCGCTGAGGATCCTCGGCTCGGTCGGCGAGCCGATCAACCCGGACGTCTGGCTTTGGTACTACGACAAGATCGGCAAGTCGCGCTGCCCCGTGCTGGACACCTGGTGGCAGACCGAGACCGGAGGCATCATGATAGCGCCGATAGCCGGCGCGACCCCGATGAAACCCGGCTCGGCGAGCTTCCCGTTCCCCGGCGTGGTGCCGGCGGTGCTCAGGGACGACGGAACCGAAGCCCCCGCAGGGGAGCCCGGCAACCTGGTGATAAAGGAGCCCTGGCCGGGGATGCTGAGCACGGTATGGCAGAACCACGAGCGCTACATCGAGACCTACTGGTCGATGTTCCCGGGCGCCTACCTCTCGGGCGACGGCGCCAGCGTCGACGAGGACGGGTACTACTGGATCCAGGGGCGCATCGACGACGTGATAAACGTCTCGGGACACCGCATCGGCACGGCGGAGGTCGAAAGCGCCGCCGTCAGCGTGCCTGAGGTCGCCGAAGCAGCGGTGGTCGGCTTTCCCCACCGCATCAAGGGTCAGGGGATATACATCTTCGCGACCGTCAAGGAGGCCTACGAGGGCAAGTACGACGAGGAGGAGCGCATAGCCCGCGACGTCACCGCGCGCGTGCGGGAAGTCATAGGCTCCTTCGCGGCGCCGGACATCGTGCAGTTCACCCCCGGCCTGCCCAAGACCCGCAGCGGAAAGATAATGCGCCGCATCCTGCGCAAGATAGTCGAGGGGAAGACCGATGAGTTCGGCGACACCAGCACCATGGCCGACGAGGATGTACTGCTGGGCCTGATCGCCGGAGCGAAGCGCGCGCTTGCCGAGTTCGACTACGACGCCCACCTGCAGGTCATACTGACCGGCTACCCTTATGACTGCAAGACCGAGGGCGACAAGCTGATGGGAGCCGTCTGCGTGCACCGCTCGGCTGAGTGACGCACCCGCGCTAGGCCAGGGTCTCGCGCCTGACCAGCTCGCGGTAGGCCGTCATGATCTGCCGCGTCACCGGCCCCGGGCAGAAAGTCATCAGGTGGGTGCCGAACTGCCGTATCGGCATGACCTCTATGGTGCTCGCCGTCGCGAACGCTTCCTCGCAGGACATGAGGGCATCGGTGCCTTCCATTATCTCCTCGACGGGCAGGCCCTGCTCCAGCGCTGTCTCGATGACGGCTTCGCGCGTTATCCCGGGGAGGAAGCCGCAGCCCATGTTGGGCGTCAGAAGCACTGAGTCCTTCACCATGAAGACGTTCCAGCTCGGACCTTCGGCGACGTTGCCCGCGCTGGTGAGCATCACGGCGTCGTCGAATCCACGGTCGTATGCTTCCTGCCGCGCGAACATCCCGTCCATCCCGTTGCCCGACTTGATGGCCGCCAGCGGTGAGGACGCGTTGCGCTTGATCCCTGATATGGTGACCGAGACGCCCCGCTGGTAGGACTCGGCCGACGGCGCCTCGTATGGATGGGCGATGATGAATATCCCGGCCTCGCCTGGCCTGGCGAGCCCCTTGGGCCCGGCGGTCGGCCCTCCGGTGATCGTGATCCGGACGTAGGCGTCCACGCCGGAGTCCAGCCCGTTGGCCTCGAGCAGTTCGGCGACAGCGACCTCGATCTCGCCGCCCCCCATCGGCGGCTCGAGCCGCATGATCCTGCACCCCTCTAAGAGGCGCTCGATATGCCTGTGGAACCTGAACGGGCGCCCGGAGTATGCGCGCAGCGTCTCGAACACGGAGTCCCCGTAGAGGACCGCGCGGTCACTCACAGGGATCAGGGCATTCGACGCGGGCACGATCTCGCCGTTCAGGAATGTAAGCTCTTCAAGCATCGAAGGCCTCCAGACTGAGGTCGTTTTCGGATCGACGCGTGCGTTCATGATAACGCAAAAAGGGGGACGCAAAATTCAAGAAAGGGGTAAGACTACTTTCTTGAATTTTAGGGCTATTTTGCGCGGGCTCCGGTGATCGCGTCGAACATGGCCTTGCCCTTGTCCAGTGTCTCCTGGAACTCGGCCTCCGGCTCGCTGTCGGCGACGATGCCGCCCCCCACCTGGAAGTAGACGCGCGCGCCCTTGATTATCATGGTGCGGATGGCGATGTTGAGGTCGCTCTTCCCGTTCATCCCCAGGTAGCCGATCGCTCCACAGTAGACGCTACGGGCCGTCGGCTCCAGCTCGTCGATTATCTCTATGGAGCGGATCTTGGGAGCGCCGGTGATGGAGCCGCCGGGGAAGGTGGCGCGGATGAGGTCGATCATGTCCCGGCCCTCGTGCAACTTTCCCACGATCGTCGAGACCAGGTGGTGCACCGTGGCATAAGATTCCAGCACGGCGTGCTCTTCGACGACCACGCTGCCGTACTCGGAGACGCGCCCCAGGTCGTTGCGCTCGAGGTCGACGATCATGGACAGCTCGGCGCGGTCCTTCCTGGATGCAAGCAGCTCACTCTTGCTCTGTTGGTCCCGCTCGGGGTCGTCGTAGCGGCGGCTGGTCCCCTTTATCGGCCGGGTCTCGATGTAGTCGCCGTCGACCTTCAAGTAGCGCTCCGGCGATGACGAGGCGACCGCGAACCCGCCGAAGTTCAAAAAAGCGCTGAACGGCGCGGCGTTGAGCACGCGCAGCCTCCGGTAGAGACTCCAGGCGCTCTCGACCAGCGGCGCGCTGAAGCGCTGGGAGAGGTTGGCCTGGTAGATGTCGCCGGCCAGGATGTACTCCTTGACCTTGCGCACCGAGTCCTTGTACTGCTGAGGGGTGAACCCGCATTCGAAGGCGAGCTCGCAGTCCGACGCCGCCTGCCGCGGGGTCAGCGTCGTCACGCTCCTGGTGCGGGTCCCGGGGACCAGGCGATCGCGCGCCTCCTCTGCGACCTCGGACAGGCCCGCCTCGTCGGGCGCTGAGACCAGCAACCAGGTGCGCCCGGTCCGGGAGTCGAAAGCTACCACCCTGTCGAAGAAAGCATAGGCGAGCTCCGGCAACCCCAGGTCGTCCTCGACAGACTCGGGGAGCCGTTCGATGTAGCGCCCGAGTTCGTAGGACAGGTAGCCGATCCCGCCGCCCACGAAGGGCGGCAGACCTTCGGGACAGTCGCCCGGCGCGATGGCGCGCGCGCGATGCCCCATCCGCAGCGCCTCCAGCGGGTCCATGCTGTCGAGCTCCAGGACCTCACCCTCGCGCTGGATGAAGCGCGCTGTCTTGCCGCTGGTGGTCAGCACCAGGTAGGGGTCGAAGCCCACGAACGAGTAGCGCCCGTAGCGCTCCATGCGCAGGCTCGAATCGAGGAAACAGGAGTACGGCCTCTCCGCCACCTCGTCGAAGATGTCCTCGATCCGACGGTCGTCTTCGAGCTCTATCGCGCGCAGCAGGACCGGCTCCGGCTCCCGCCGCCACAGGACCTTCTCTAACGACATCAGGCCTCCAGGAAATTTGAAAGAATCTGCATGCCCGGCTCGGTCATGAAAGACTCGGGGTGGAACTGTATGCCCTCGATGGGGTGCTCGCGGTGCCGGACCCCCATCACCACACCGTCCTCGGTCCGGCTGGTCACCTCCAGGCAGTCGGGCAGGGAATCAGGGTCTATCACCAGCGAATGGTACCTCGCCGCGGCGAACGGCCCACCCACGTCCTTGAAGACGCCTTTGCCGTCGTGGTGGACCATGGACGTCTTGCCGTGCATCACGCTGTCAGCCCTGACCACCTGTCCGCCGAACGCCTCGCCGATGCACTGGTGACCGAGGCAGACGCCGAGCGTCTTGATCGACGGCCCGTACTCAAGCAGGATGTCCTTGCTGGTGCCCGACTCGGCCGGCGTCTTGGGCCCCGGCGATATCACGATGCCGTCGGGCTTTACGCGCTTCACGTCGCGCAGGCGGATGCGGTCGTTCCTGAAGACCACCATGTCTGCTCCCAGCATGCCCAGGAACTGCACGAGGTTGTAGGTGAACGAGTCGTAGTTATCGACCATCAATATCCTCTTGCCGGCCATTTCATCCCTCCAAAAAGGAATAAAAAAACCCAGCCATACGGCTGGGTGCCGCCCGCAGGGGCGCCTTATACATACCGTTCGAGCCATCTGTATCAGCTCGGCGTGTATTTTACCCGCGGTTTCGGGCGCTTGTCCAGACCGAGGCAGCGGCGAGGAGACGCTCTCGGTGCTTCAAGCTCCCCATGGGCTCACACCACGGAGTTGTTGAGGTATTCCGTCGTCTTCTTCCTGTCCTCCCAGCCTTCGCTGGTGACGACCTTGGCCTCGAGCCTCTTGTAGGTGAGGAAGAAGTTCTCGATCTCGTTGAGCAGGTGCGGGGGTATCTCGTGTATGTCGTCGACGTGCCTCCAGCGCGGGTCGTGGATGGGCACGCCCAGCACCTTGTTGTCAGGGCCCTTCTCGTCGCGCATCTGCAGCATCCCCACCGGACGCGCGTAGATTATGCAGCCCGAGAAGGTGGGCTCCTCGATCAGCACCAGGATGTCGACCTCGTCGCCGTCCTCGGCCATCGTGTCTCGGATGAAGCCGTAGTCCGCCGGGTAGTGGACGGAGCTGTAGAGCACCCGGTCGAGCTTTATCCTCTCGCTGTCCGGGTCCCACTCGTACTTGTTGCGGCTGCCCTTTGGGACTTCGACAAGGACTTCAACGATTTCGGGGAAATCGTCACCGATCATGGGGCCCCCTTTGGTTAACAGAAGTATGGGCAGCATTATGAGGCAAATCCGCGGACTTCACAAGTGAGGCCCCAGCAGCCTCCGGCCAGGGGCGGCCCGGCAAGGATAACGACCGGGATGTGTCAAAGAGGGTATTCAAGCAGGGCTTAGAACAGCCCTGTCAGACGGTCATGGTGTTGGAGGATGTTTCCGGGAGGGAGCGATATGAAGAAATGGATGGTAGTGATCGTGGCGGTGGCGCTGTGCGTGGCCGTCCTGGCGGCAGTGGGGTGTGGCGGGAATACGGCGCAGGCGAAGACCGACATGCAGGCCGCGGACAAGGCTTACGCGACGGTCAAGACTCAGATGGACGCGCTGGGCAACAGCCTTACCACCGTGCTCGGCGGCGCGGTGAGCGGCAACTTCTCCCAGCTGACGCCGCAGGTTCTGCAGACCGCCAACGCGTCGATAAGCAAGATTCTCGGCGAGGTGCCGGCGGTCAAATCGGATTACCAGAAGATCGCCGCGCTCACCGGCGTCCCCGACTACGTGTCGTACGCGAACGCGATGATCAAGACCCTCGGTCTGGACGCGTCGTCCCTCGCGGCCGGCCAGAAGCTCATCACTGACATCACCCCGCTGGTGCAGGTGGGCAACACCGCGGCGATCACGCAGTACTTCCAGGCAAACGCCGCGGTCATCAACACCTTGCAGGAGCAGTCGACTGCCGCCACTGCGGCTTACACCAACGCGCAGAACATCAAGTCCAGCAAGAACCTCTGACAGCAGGCTTGAAGCAGCCGCGGCAATAGCGCGCGGTGACTGAGATGGACTGAAGGCCGGGGCCTTAGCGCCCCGGCCTTTCTTCGTGCGACCACACCGGGCGCAGCGCTGGGTAGAGCCGCCGGTAGGTGTCGTACGAGGAGCGGTACGCGTCGCGCGTCGAAGGATCGGGCTCGAGCGCCTCGCCGTTGTGGACCGCCGACGCGCAGGCCTCGGCGACGTCGGCGAAGACGCCGCCGACCACGCCGCCGAGCAGCGCGGCGCCGAGCATCGCGGAGTCCGGCTCCCCGGCGGCCGAGATGGGCATCCCGAAGACGTCGGCCTGCATCCCTCGCCAGAGCG
>DAIQAV010000115.1:0-7902 GCA_036781505.1 Candidatus Anoxymicrobiaceae bacterium
GGTGACCGCGGGCGGCTTCTGCAGGCTGACGTGCTTGCCCGCCTCGAGCGCGTCGATGACCATCTGCTCGTGCAGGAAGTGAGGGGTCAGGACCTCGACGATGTCCACGCCGGGGTCGGAGAGCAGCTCCTTGTAGTCGAGGTAGGTGGCCGCCTCGCCGTACTCCGCGACGCGCCGATCGAGCGTCTCCTCGTCCAGGTCGCTGAACGCAACGACGCGCGCGTCCTCGCGGTCGAGATACCCCAGGACGTTGAGGTCCATGATCCTGCCGCAGCCGATGAATCCAACCCCGAGCTCCGTCACATGCCTCTCCTTTTCCCCGGTCTTTCGCGCGGCCTCGCGGGCCGGCATCCGTACAATTCTCGCAGCGGGCCGTCAGACCTTCGCATATAATACCAGAGGAGAAAGGATTCACCTGATGGAAGAACCCGCCATCGATGGCCGCAAGATCATCGAGTTGCCCACTGTTCACAAAGCCTACCTGGTAGAGCAGACATACGGGACGCACACCGTGCGCTGCGGCGTGTGCCGGCGGCATTGCGAGATAGACCCGGGCGAGCGCGGCGCCTGCAGGACGCGCCTCAACCTGGAGGGCCAGCTCTACACGCTCACCTACGGCGACATCATCGCCAGCGAGAGCAGGGCGGTCGAGCTCAAGCCGTTCTTCCACTACCATCCCGGCAAGACGATGCTCACCATCGCGACCGCTTCGTGCAACCTGGAGTGCCCCTGGTGCCAGAACCACGCGCAGTCGGGCGCCGAGCCCAGGCCTCTGGTCGCGAACCACGTTCCGATGCGGGACGTGGTCGACCAGGCGCGGGCCAACGGAGACGTCGGGGTCTGCGTGAGCATCACCGAGCCGCTGATGCTGTTCGAGTACTGCCTGGGGCTCTTCCGCGAGGCGGGCTCGGGCAGGATGGCCAGCGCGTTCGTCTCCAACGGCTACATGACCTCGGACGCGCTCCACATGCTGTCGCGCGCAGGGCTCGACGCGATCAGCGTCGACATCAAGGGCTCCGACCGCGTCTACCAGGACTTCTGCGGAGCCACCGAGGGAGCTCTACCGGCATGGGAGACCGTGCGCAACGCGGTGGAGATGGGCATGCACGTCGAGGTCGTCCACCTGGTGGTGACGGGCCTCAACGACAACGAGAAGGCCTTCGCTGATATCATCTCCAGGCACCTCGAGTACGCCGGCCCGGACGTACCCCTGCACATCAACGCCTACTTCCCCGCCCACCGCTTCGAGGCGCCGGCCACGTCGGTCGAGTTCCTCCAGAAGGCGCACGGCATGGCCAAAGAGGCGGGCATCAACTTCCCCTACGTCGGCAACGTAGCGGGCCACAGGCTCGCGAACACCTATTGCCCCCAGTGCGGCGAGACGCTGCTTGAGTGCTGGGAGGGAAGGCTGGAGCGCGACCTCACCGACGACTTCAAGTGCGTCTCCTGCGGCTATGCGCTCCCTGTTGTCGTCTGATCCCGGGCCGCGCGGCCCCGCCGCTTCCTCACTGATATAATTACCGTGTTTGCCAGCCATGGAGGACAGATGGACTGCGACGTAGTCATCGCCGGCGGAGGGCCGGCCGGCTCCACAACCGCATACTACCTGGCGCGTCAAGGCGTGAACGTCATCCTGATGGACAAGTGCACGTTCCCGCGCGAGAAGATATGCGGGGACGGCATCGCCCCGCGCGCCGTGCGCAACCTCTATAAGATGGGCCTGCAGGAGCGCTTCGACGGGCAGTTCAACAAGTTTCACGGCTTCAGGTTCGCCGGCGCGGGCAAGTCGGTGGTGGAGACCCCCATACCGCGCCTGGCGCGGTTCCCCGACCACGGGTACATCGTGCGGCGCATCGACTTCGACAAGATCCTCCTCGACTACGCGCGCGAGCACGGCGCCCAGGTCTGGGAGGACTGCAAAGTCACCGAGCCCATCGTCGAGAGCGGGCGCGTCGTCGGGGTCAGGGCGAAGCGGAGCGGCCAGGCGGTCGAGGTCAGGGCGCCGGTGACGGTCGGCGCGGACGGCCCACACTCGGTGCTGGGCGCCAAGATGGGCCTGCTGGTCAACGACCCGCAATTCCTGGGCATATCCATCAGGCAGTACTGGGAGGGAGTCGAGGACATCGGCGACTACCTCGAGGTCTACCCCGAGCGGGAGGTCAGCCCCGGCAGCGGCTGGATCTTCCCGGTTACGCGCGATGGGGTCGCCAACGTCGGCGTGGGTGCCATGCTCTACCACATGCAGCGTGACAAGATCAGCCTGCATAAGTTCTTCGATACGATGATACATGACACCGAGCACGTCGCCCCCAAACTGAAGAACGCGAAGCCCATATCCCCGCTGCGCGGCGCGCTGCTGCGGTGCGGGCTCGGCGGCAGCAAGGTCGAGTGCCCGGGGATGATCCTGGTCGGCGACGCCGCCAGCATGACCAACCCGGTGAGCGGCGAGGGCATCACCTACGCGCTCGAGACCGGAGAGATGGCGGCCGACCACATCATGGGGAGCCGGATGAGCGGGCATGGCTTCCACGTCGACCCCGACGGAGACTCGTTCCGCGACAAGCTCGTCGACCGCTACCAGCATTACTTCAACCACGGTCTCATGAGCATAAAGTGGGGCAACCGGACGTCGTTCATGCGGCCGCTGCTGGCGGTCACCAGCAAGAACGCCGCGTTCCGGACCTACATGGTCAAGTCGCTCATGTACCTCAAGCACTAGGGCGGTCCGCCTTTGAAGGTCACGTTCGTCTACCCTGATTTCTTCCAGTACCCCGACGGCACTTTCATGCCCGAGGGAAGGATCTACCTGGGCGTCGCCTATCTCTCCGCCGTCCTCAAGCGGGCCGGGCACGAGACGGCGCTGGTGCACGTGGTCGAGCCGCCCGAGCGCGAGTGGCTGTTGCAGCGGGTGAAGGCCACGTCGCCCGACCTGGTCGGCTTCTCCAGCACCACGCACATGTTCAGGCACGTGGCGCGCTGGGCCGGCTGGCTCGCGGACGAGATGGACGTGCCGGTGGCCTGCGGGGGCGTGCACCCCACCATCGCTACGGATGAGGTCGCCGAAACGCGCGGCATAGACTTCGCCGTGGTGGGCGAAGCCGAGGACACGCTCCTCGAGCTTTGCGAGGCGCTCTCGTGTGGCGCCGACCCCTCGGGGATCGCCGGGCTCTGGGCCTCGCGCCCGGACGGGTCCGTCGCGCGCAACCCGGCGCGGCCTCTGGCGACCGACCTCGACTCGCTGCCCTTCCCGGACCGGAGCATCTTCGACCCGGCCCTGTTCTGCGCCGACCAGCACCCGCGCGGGACGCTGATGGCCTCGCGCGGATGCCCGTTCAACTGCACCTACTGCTCGAACCACGCGCAGAAGAGCGTCTACCCCAACCCCGAGAAGTACGTGCGCTACCGCAGCCCCGGCAACGTCATCGCCGAGATCGAGCAGATGCTGGCATCTGACGGCGCCATCGAGTACATCCGCTTCGACGACGACATCCTCACCACCGATCGCAAGTGGTTCGCCGAGCTCTCGGCGCTCTACCGCGAGCGCGTGCACATGCCGTTCATATGCAACTCGCGGGTGAACTTCATGAGCGAGGAGCTCGCCGGTGCGCTGGCGGAGATGGGCTGCGAGGTCGTCTGCATGGGCATCGAGAGCGGCAACGCGCGGTTCCGCGAGGAGGTGCTGAACCGACACATGTCCGACGCCCAGATCACCCGGGCCTTCGCCGCCTGCAGGGACGCCGGGATGAAGACGGTATCGACCAACATGTTCGGGCTGCCGCTGGAGGACACGTCCATGGTGCTCGACACAATCAAGATGAACGGGCGCTGCCACCCGGACACCATCCAGGTGTCGACCTTCATACCTTACCCGGGCACCGAGCTTTTCAAGCTCTGCGACGAGAGGGGCCTGATCGAGGGCGAGCGGGTGGACTCGATCTTCGAAGGTCGCTCGCCACTGCGGCCGTCGAGCAACGGCTGGGAGGACACCGCGGCCAAGAGCAACTTCCACACGCTCGCCTACACCTACGCGAAGCTCTTCGAGACGAAGCCGGCCGCCGCGGGCAGGCTGGGCGAGCTTGCGATCGACAAGCTGTTGCTGGGGCGACGCGCTTCCGGCGCCAGGCGCCGCGCCTTCGAGCACTTCGCGCGCTGGGCCGACGGTCGCTGGCAGCCCGAGTGGATCAAATATTGATTATTCAAGGAAGTGGTCTGACCCTATTCTTGAATTTTGCGTGATTACCAATCCTGACCTCGGAGTCATTAGCGCTTTTGATATAATTCCCTTTGCTTGGATACCTGGATCAAGAGGGAGGCCCTGATGGGAAAGACCGTCGTCATCGGTGGTGGCACAGCCGGACTGGCAGCAGCCTACACCTTGGAGAGAGCGGGAGCGGATTACGTCGTCATCGAGAAAGGCGACTTCTGCGGGGGGAGGATCTACGGCGTCGAGAAGGAGGGGTTCACACTGGACCTCGGGGCGCAGTTCTTCTTCACCAGGTACCACACGACGTACGACCTCATGCGGCAGCTCGGCATCTTCCAGGAGCGTGTGAAGTTCGCCAAGCCGGTCGGCATCCTGCGCGACGGCGCCGTGCACGTGATATCTCCGAGGATAATGGACAACCTAAAGCACCCCACCGCTGGCCTGAAGTTCGGCGCGCTCTCCAACAGCGGCAAGAGGCGCGGGCTCAAGGTCGCGATCGACTTCCTCCGCATGGGCAAGAAGCTCGACTTCAACGACCCGCTGAAAGCGATCGAGCTCGACAACGTCTCGGCGGCGGAGTACGCGCGCAGGCGCTGGGGGGACGAGATACTCGAGTACGGCATCCAGCCCATCGACAGCGCCCTCTCGCTGGGCGACCCCGAGGAGCTCTCCGCGGCCTACGGGATGGGGCTTGCCTGGTACGCGATAGCGGGCTTGAGCACGACGACAAAGGGCATCGGCTACCTGGCAGAGTCGCTAATCAAGAACGTCAAGGACGTCAGGATGAACACCGCGGCCACCAGGATCGTCATGGAGAACGGCAAGGTCAAAGGGGTGGAGGTCTCAAGCGACTCCGGCAAGGAGACGATCGACGCCGACCACGTCATATGCGGCACGCTGGCGCCGCAGGCCGCCCAGCTCCTCGGCGAGCTGCCCGCGGCGATGCTCGATATCCTCACCAACGTGAAGTACAGCGCCTGCGCCCACGTCATGATGGCCACCAAGGGCAAGATGATCGACGACATGTACGCTATCGCCACTCCTCGCCGCGAGGGTCTCTCGGTGGCCGGCTTCGTGGATAACGCCAACAAGTCCCCCGGCTACGCGCCGCCGAACACCAGCCTTATGCACTGCTTCACCTATGGCAAGTTCGCCCGCGAGATGCTGGACTGGGACGACGCCAAGATCACTCGCAAGATGATCGACGAGATACAAAGTGTCATCCCGCGGTTCCCGGACGAGCCCCTCTTCACCGAGATCTTCCGCTGGCCCGAGGCGGTTTGCCTCTCCGGCCCCGGACAGATCACCGCCGTGCAGAAGCTGAAGATAGGCCTGCGCGACTACGAGGGCCTGCACCTGGTGGGCGAGTACTTCGGGATGCCGTCGGTAGAGGCCGCGCTCCACTCCGGCGTCAAGGCGGCGAAGAAGGTACTGGCATAGCCCCGGAGAAGGGTCCGGCAGGCTGATCCATCGCTTTGTCACCGGCGCCGCGCCGGTGTTACAATCCTTGCGGGACGGCGTAAATTCGGCGTCATTGCGGCTTTTAAACTCGGTCATTATGGAATTGTACAACAGCATCAAAGCGCTCGTCATCGAAGACGACCGCGAGATGGCCAACCTCTTGAAGAGGATCATAGGCAATAAATTCTCGTTCGACGTCGAGGTCGCTTACGACTGCGCTACCGCGCGCCGCCGCCTGCTCGAGCAGGACTTCGACATCGTCACCCTTGACTACCGCCTCCCCGATGGGGCGGGCCTCGACCTCCTCGACGAGATCACCGAGGGCGGCGGTGACCACCCTCCCGTCATCATGGTCACCGGCCACGGCGACGAGGACACCGCGGCGCGCTCGTTCAGGTCGAGGGCTTCGGGGTACGTGGTCAAGGACGCCAAGCTGCCGGAGATGCTGGTGGACGCCGTCGAGAAGGCCATCGCGGAGATAAGCCTCAAGCGCGTCGAGAGGGAACTGCTGGAGGAGAAGGTCTTCATCGAGGACGCCCTGAACGGCCTCCCCGACCTATTCGCCGTTGTCGACACCGAGGGCAAGTTCTTCCGCTGGAATGAGAAGGTAAGCGAGATCACCGGCTACACAAAAGCCGAGGTCTCCAACATGAATATCGTCGAGCTCTTCCGCGAGGAGGACCGGCCCAGGCTGCTCGAGGGGATGCAGCGGCTGCGCGACGAGGGCTATGCGATCGACGAGGTGGTACTCGAGACCAAGCAGGGCGAGCACCGCTACTACGAGCTGGCGGGGCGCATGCTGCGGAACTACGACGGCATCCCGGTCGGCTACAGCGGTATCGGGCGCGACATCACCGAGCGGGTCAAGGAGCGCGAGGAGCTCAAACGCTACCGCAACGAGGCCGAGGCCGCCGGCAAGTCCAGCGAGGGCCGCTACAAGAGCATCTTCGCGCTCACGCCGGACTTCGTCTTCCTGATGACCCCGGAGGGCCGTCTGCTCGAGGTCAACAAGGCCGTGGTCGACCGCATGGGGCTCCCGGCGGAGGAGATAATCAGTACGAGCGTGATGGACTACGTCGTCGTGGAAGACCCGAGCCAGGTGCTGGAGGCGTTCAAGACCGTGAACGAGGGCCGGGAGGTCAAGGGGCTCGAGGTCCCGGGGAAGACCACTCGAGGGCCGGTCCACCTCTACGACGTGAACGCGACCCCCATCATAGAGGACGGCGAGGTCGTGGGCATACTGGGGCTCGCCCGGGACATAACCAGCAGGAAGCGGGCCGAGGACGAACTCAAGCGACTCAACCGCGAACTGGAGGGATACGCGCAGACGGTCTCACACGACCTGAAGAGCCCGCTCACGGCTATCAAGCTCGCAGCCGACCACCTGGGCCAACTGCTGGAGAGGCGCGAGAGCATCGAGGACCTCGACTCTGAGGTGAGACGGGTCGCCGAGATCCTCAAGGCCAGCACCAACCAGGCGGAGGAGCTGATCGCGGACCTGCTGTCGCTCGCCAAGGCGGGCCAGCAGCCGGAGGAGGTCTCCGACGTGGACGTCCGCGAGACCGTGATGAGGATAATCGAGGAGCATGAGCCGGTCGTGGCCACCAGGGGCGTCTCGTTCGTCGTCGCTGACGACCTGGGGAAGGTGCGGGCGAACCCGACACACATTTACCAGCTGTTCAGCAACCTCATCGACAACGGCATCAAGCACAACCACAATCCTTCGCCGGCCGTCGAGGTGGATTATCTGGGTGAAGGGGCCACCGGGCACGTCTACCGGGTCAAGGACAACGGCGCCGGGATACTGCCGGAGGACGTCGACAATATCTTCCTCCCCTTCTTCAAGGGGGAGGACGGCTCCACGGGTATCGGTCTCACGATCGTGGAGAAGCTGGTCAAGCTCTACGGCGGCGAGATCAAGGTCTTTCCGAACGGTGGGGCCTGCTTCGAGTTCTCCCTGAAAGACCTTTGAGAGAAGAGCGGGGACAGGTACTTTCTACTTTTTTTCTACTCTGGACCGGTGTCCTCAAATTCAATCGACAAGCCAGTCGTATGAGTAGAAAAAAAAGTAGAAAGTACCTGTCCCTCTAGTGGCCGCGGACGCCGACGATCGTCGTCACGGCCCAGGCGAGCAGCGACGAGAGCATCAGCGCGAACGCCAGGCTTCCCCTCAGGGCGCGCAGGCGCATCGACATCTTGGCCATGCCGGCCAGGAACGGGGCCGCGAACAGCAGCAC
>DAIQAV010000116.1:0-7900 GCA_036781505.1 Candidatus Anoxymicrobiaceae bacterium
GTTCTTCTCAGAGGGGATAGCGGAAGAGGTCGCCGGTAGCGGTGTCACTGTGACGGCTCTCTGCCCGGGCGCGACACGGACTCGCTTCTTCGAGCGCTCGAGCACCGAGAACCTCAGGGTTCTCCAGGTGGGAAGCATGAGCGCCGAGGCCGTCGCCGAGATCGGCTACCGCGCGCTGGTGCGTCGACGCAGGCATGTGGTGGCCGGCATCCAGAACCAGATCCTGGTCTGGTCGACCAGGCTGCTGCCGCGCCGCGCCATAGTCAAAGTCGCTGAAAGGGTCATGCGCTGAGGCGGCCTACCTCTTGACCCAGACCCCGCCGTTGCCGACCAGCTTCTTGCCGCG
Source organism: Candidatus Anoxymicrobiaceae bacterium (assembly GCA_036781505.1). Lineage (GTDB taxonomy): Bacteria > Actinomycetota > Geothermincolia > Fen-727 > Anoxymicrobiaceae > FEN-680. Next base: position 347 of record DAIQAV010000116.1, read on the forward strand.
GATCTTGAACCCCGGCTGGAGCTTTGACACGCCGGGGAGGACGAGCTTCACTGAGTTGCCGCTCCGAGACCACTTGTAGGTGGTCGTCATCCAGACGTTCTGGTAGCTGACGCCGTACCTGGCCGTCCCGTTCTCGCGCAGCGCGAGCTTCCTGCCGTCGGCCGTGACGTAGGTGCCGATCATCGGCGTAGGCGTGATGAGGAACACGATCACCAGCACGACCGCCACGGCGATCGCGACGGCTGCGACAGCGATCGAGAGTGTCAGGCGCAAGGCGATTCTCTTGCGCGGCGGCCGGGCGCCGTTGCCGTCGGCGGTCTTCTCTGGGGTTGCTTTGCGGGCGCTGTCGTCCACGCTGGCGTCGTCACCTCTACTGCTCATGATCAGATTTTAGACGCGCGGGCCGCGCCAGACAAAAACGGGCAGGCGGCCCTTGCATCGCTCCGCGCAGGTGAATACGACCATGAAGAGGTTTTCGCGACTTATTGAGCTTTCTCAATGCAGGGAATCCCATAGTCAACCATAATGATAGACAAGAGAAGGCAGGCCCTGGAGAAGAGCAGTTGAGGAGGCCTCGTTGAGGACTCCCGGCTCTATCCGACACGGCCGATTCCTGAGAAGCAAGGAGGGTATATAGATGCGCGTCGCGGCAGGCTGGCTGAGAAAGCACCAGAGAGGCATACAGATCGTTGTCTCTGTCGCCTTGCTCATCGTCTTCTGCGTATTCCTCTGGATCAACGCGCAGGAGCATGGTCCTGCCGCCAGCGCCAATAAAGACAAGGGGAAGGAAGCAGAGCAACGGACGCTTCCCGATGCTAATAACACCAGCACACCACCCGGCCAGGCCGGAGGCACACCGCCCGGCTCTGCTTCCCCTACCCCAGCTTCGTCCGCACCGGCTCCCACCGACGCGAACACCGGGGCAACACCGGTCCAATAGCGCTCGTTCCGTCAGCCGCGACCACTCCCTGATATATGATTGAAACCGGCAATCGCCGCTTTATCGATGGCACGGGAGGCGTGGTATGGATTTCGATCTCACCGACAGGCAGGTGTCGCTGCGCGACGGCGTCCGGCAGTTCTGCGAGAGCGAGGGTCTCAGCGAACTCGAGGCGGAGACCGACCGCACCGGCGAGTTTCCCGAGGGCGTCTATGCGGGGATGGCGAAACAAGGCCTGTTCGGAGTTCCCTTCGCGGAGGAGTACGGCGGCAGCGGTGGCAACATCCTCGACGTGGTCATCATCGTCGAGCAGCTCGCCCAGTTCAGCAACACCGCGGTCAACATGTTCCTGGTGCCGGTCATATTCGGCGGCATGATCGTCGCCCAGTGCGCCACCGCTGAGCAGAAGGCCGATTACCTCCCGCGGCTGGTGAGAGGCGAGCTCAAGTTCAGCTTCTCGCTCACCGAGCCCGATGCCGGGTCCGACCCGCGCTCCATCAAGACTGTCGCGGTCGAGAAAGACGGCAACTACCTCATCTCGGGGACCAAGTACTGGACGACCGGCGCGAATCTCGCTGACATTCTCATCGTGGTCGCGCTGTCCGACACCGACACGGATCCATCCAGGGGAACCAGTGTGTTCCTGGTGCCGCGCGACTCTTCCGGCCTCACCATCAGCAAGATACCCAAGCTCGCCGGAGACGGCTACCCGTCCTGCGAGGTCGTGCTGGACGAGGTGCCCGTGCCGGCGGCGAACATCGTCGGTGGCCCGGCGGGGCTCAACAATGGCTGGCTTCAACTGCTCATGACCGCGGACCTGGAGCGCATCTGCGTCGCTGCCTCGTGTGTGGGCGGTTCGGAGGCGGTGCTCGCGGACTCGAGCACCTTCGCCAAGAGCCGCGTGCAGTTTGACAGGCCCATCATCAAGTTCCAGGCCATCCAGCACACCCTCGCCGATATGGCCACGCGCATCGACGCGATGAGGTGGATGACCTACCACGCGGCATGGCTGCGCGCGTCCGGCCGTGACGACCTCAAGGAGGCCTGCATGGCCAAGCTGTTTTGCTCCGAGAGCCTGGGCGACATCGTGCGCAAAGGCATGCAGGTGATGGGCGGGCGAGGCTACTCGATGGAATACCCGATGCAGCGCTACCTTCGCGAGAGCTACCTGTCGTTCTACGCCGGCGGCACCTCGGAGATCCAGAAGAGCGTCATCTCGCGCTTCGTCTGAGATCGGGAGGGACCGTGCTTCGGCAGAGGATCGCAGCTGCCGTGCTTATTCGATGATCGGTACGCCAAGGGTCTGCAGGAGCTCGTTCGCGCCTTCGCGCGCCTTGCGCCTGGGCACGAAGCCGAAGAACCCGCCCTGGTCGACAATCATCTCGTCCGGGACCAGGCCGAAGGACATCTTCTTGTTGAGCGGCGTGAGGCCCACCCATGCCTCGAGCGTGTAGACACCGGGCATCGCGGTCAGTTTGACCCTCTGAGGAGCGAACCCCAGGCTGGCGCCAAGTTGATAAAGGCGGGAGACCTGGTCCTGCTCGATCAGTCTGTAGCCGGTCTGCGCCGCCCAGGCGTCAACCTTGGGCCAGATGTTCTCCGTCGAAAGAAACTTCCTGACGGTCCTGCCTTTGAGTTTTCTGGACATCAAGCCCATGAGGACCAGGATCAGGGCCCAGAAGAAAAGGAACAGCGCCAGGAACAAGATTATGAAGCTGAGAGGGCTCAGAGCTCCGAAATTATACACGTTCATGTCAACCACCTATTGAGCAAACCCATGCCACCACACAACGTTGGGATATTATCATGCTCGGAGAGGTCAGCAGCGAGAGGCGATTATGCGAAGCTGGAATTTCTGGAAGCGCGAGTTGAAGAAGCGGCTCCTGTTGGGTCCGGAGGATGACGGCATCGGTGACACGTACGGGCAGAGGGCCAGGCTGATCAGGTTGCCCGGCATGAGGCGGCGCAAAGCCGTGCGGAACCAGGGAAGGTCTCGCTAGCTGCGCACGGGCTGCCGACGGAACCCGACATGAAGGACGTGATTGCCAGCATGAAGAGTGTTTCTCGCAGATGGATATTCAGCCTGGTTGTACTGGCTTTGGCGCTGGCAGTGCTGGTGCCGCTGATGGGCTGTGGAAGCACCACGGTCCGGCAGTCGCCGCCCAGCGTCCACTGGGTCAAGCTGGAGGGCGTCAAGAACGCGAGAGACCTCGGCGGCTGGACGCTTGCCGACGGAACCAAGATACCGTACGGCCGGGTCTACCGCTCCGGGAGACTCTCCAGTGTCACCGCGGCCGACCTGGCCAAGATGCGCAGCCTGGGCATCCGGACCAGCATCGACCTGCGAGGAACCTCAGAGGCCCTGATAAGCGGCAAAGATCCCGGTGGCGCGCAGGGTCTGTCCGGCACGACCAGCGCCCCGATGGTCGGAGTCGCGTCCGCCGGTGGCTACAAGGACATCATCGATAACCAGAAGTCGTCGGTCGCGACCGCGTTCCGCGCGCTCGCCAAGAGCTCGTCTTACCCGCTGATCATCCATTGCACGGCGGGAAAGGACAGGACCGGCGTCGTAAGCGCGCTGCTGCTGGAGCTGCTTGGTGTGCCTCGACAGCAGATAGTGCAAGAGTACCTGCTGTCGTCGAATAGCGGCTCGGTGAGCGCGGACTGGCTCGAGGCCGCCCTGAACGAGGTCGACGCCGCCGGCGGCATCAACAAGTATCTCTCCGGGATCGGGATAGACTCCTCGATGCAGAACGCGATAAAGAAGAACGTCCTGGGACACTGATGAGACTGGGGCTCAGGTCAACGACGGGTCGGGCCTCCGACACCACCCGAAATAGACGCAAGATGGTGTCTGTCCCCGTCTTGCATTGCTGAATCAAGCGCAGCGCAATGAGCCAACTCACCTTGCCGGCCGGCAGTTGTGAGCGTGTATTGATTTGAGGTTTCGTCGGGGGCGATATCGGGTAGAATGTACCGGGGAAAGGAGCCGGTCGGTATGGAGAAGGACAAAAACAGCTCCACGCACAAGGCGATGGGCTTCACAGTCGAGCGGGTGAGCGCGCTGAGTGACGGCGTCTTCGCGGTCGCCATCACCCTGCTGGTTGTGTCGATAGCCGTTCCGACGATCAGGGGGACGGTGACGAACGCGAAGCTCGCGCACGGGCTCGCGCAGATATGGCCGCACTTCTTCTCCTACTTCCTCAGCTTCGTGATCATAGGTATGTTCTGGATCTCTCATCACGCCCTCTTCACCATCATCCGCAGGGTTGACAGGACGCTAATCTGGTTGAATATGTTCTACCTTCTGCTGATAGTGTTTATGCCCTACCCGACCAACCTTCTCAGCCTTTTCGGTCAGACTATGGTCGCCACTGTGATATACGCGGCGGTGCTGGCGGCGGCTGGGCTTCTCCAAGCCGCTATGGCCTTCTATGCAACGCGTGACCACCGGCTGGTGGACGATGAATTCGACCCGAAATATGCCGGCGAATACCTGAGGAACTCCGTGGTGATGTCTGTTGTTTTCATCATCTCGATCGGCATCGCCTTCGCCAGTCCGACGGCGGCGCAGTTCTTCTGGATAGTCCTCTTCGCAACACCGCTGCTCGAGCGACTGATATTCAGGAAGCGCGGCGAGCCCGGAGTCGAAACGCAAGAAGCCGTCTGAGAAGGACGCTCTGGTTAACCAGGAGGTACTTTGGAAGTCTCGCAGCCCTCGACAAACCCGCTAGCCGGGAGCCAGAGAGCGGCCGCAATCGCCGGGGTCGTCTCATCGGTCTTTGGCGCCGTCCTGATAGTCTGGGGGGTCTCGCTCCACAGTGTAGCCATGACGGCGGGCGGCATCCTCACCGCGACCAGGGGCGTGATGGCCGCCTTCATCCTCGCCGGGATCAGGCTGTCCAGACGGCACACTTCCACGTTCTCCTTCGGGCTCTACAAGCTCGAGAACATCATCGCCGCGGTGGTGGGCGTCATCGTACTCGTCCTCACGTACGAGCTCGCGAAGGTATCGATAACGCATCTGAACAGTACATACCTCTTCACGAACGACCCCAAGTATGCGCTTCCCTTCTTCCTCGGGGCCGCCCTGCTGGCCGGCGGGATGGGCTTCTACAAGCGGCGGGTAGCCAGGGCTGAAGGGTGCCCGAGCCTCAAAGCCGATGCGTACTTCTCGTTCGCCGACGCTGTCGCGCTCGTTATCATCGGAGCCGCTCTCGGCCTAGACATCGCGGGGCTCCACAGGGTGGACGCGATTGCCGGCCTCATCGTCGCCTGCTTCCTGGCGGTCGTAGGCGTCCAGATCTTCCTCGGCGGCCTGAAGGTCCTGCTCGACGCCTCGGTCAGCCGTGACGTCCTGGTGAAGGTCAGGGAGATCGCGGAAGCCGACCCCGGCATCAGGAAGGTCCTCAGCGTCGACGGCAGGAATTCCGGGAGCTTCATCTTCCTCAACCTTGTGGTCGAGCCGGCCGCATATGACCTGGTGCAGGCCGGCGACATCTCGCGCGATCTCGAGCGCCGGCTGAAGGCGGCTCTCGAGAACGTCGACAGCGTAGGCATCGAATTCAGCGCCCCGACAGACGCGTTCACCGCTGCTGTTCCCTTGGGCTCGGACGGGAGCAGCATAGCCGAGGGTTTCGAGTCCGCCCCGATGGTGGGTATCCTCGAGGTGGATAGTGGAACGGTCACGGGAAAGCCGGAAGTTGTGAACAACCCCGCGGTCGGACGGTCCAAGGGGCGAGGGGTGCACCTCGCGGTATTCCTGGGAAGCCGCTCGGTGGACGTACTCCTTTTGAAGGAAGACATAGCCGACGAGGAGGTTCTGCAGACCTTGCAGGCATACGCGATCGACGTCACGGTAATGCCGTCGCTCAAAGACCTGGAGAGCGCTGGAGCCGAACTGGCAACCCTTGCGCGGGCCCGCACCCGGGCGCCTGCGGCCGGGGACGCCGTTTCGGGGCAGGCGGGGGGATAGGTACGCCATGGAGTTCTTCAAGCACATGGAACCGGCTGAAAAGGCCGAGGCTATTGCCGCCTTCGCCTCGGTGTTCGAGGCGGCCGGGATGATAGCCGTAGCCCTCGCCTCCGGCAGCGTATCGGTGCTGGCCGAAGGCATCGACACGTGCGTTGACATCGTCGCGTCCGTCGCCGTGATGATCGGCCTGAAGCTTTCCAAGCGCCACAGCAAGGACTTCCCCGACGGCCTGTACAAGCTGGAGAACATCGTGGCGGTCGCCATCGCGGCCCTTATCCTCTTCAGCGCCTATGAGCTCGCCAAGGAATCCATCCACAAGCTCATGGGCAAACAGACGACGATCAGCAACCCCTGGGTGGCGATAGGGACGATGGTGGTCGTCGTCGCGATCACCGGCCTGTTGGCATGGAACAAGGGCCGCGTCGGCAAGGCCGAGAACTCGCCCAGCCTCATGGCTGACTCGCGCCATTCATGGACCGACACGATCGCGAGCGCCGGTGTCATACTCGGAGTCGGGCTGAATGCAGCAGGCGTCCCCTACGTCGACTCGATAATGGCGCTGGTAATTGTGGTCATCCTGGCGTGGTCCGGAGGGCAGGTCGCTCTGGAAGCCTTCAAGGTGCTCCTCGACGCATCTATCGAGAAAGACATCATCGACAAAGCGACCACGACGGCCGAGGCTGATCCGGCGGTCAAACGCGTGGTGCGCGTCGATGGCCGCAACTCAGGCAGCTATAGGTTCCTTCATATGACGATAGTCCCCGAGGCCTTCGATTTGAGGGACGCGGAGGCTTCCGTCGACAGCCTCACGGAATCTATCAAGTCGGCTGTGCAGAACGTGGAGTCGGTCCAGGTCGAGTTCGTCCCGGATGAGGCGGACAAGTTCAGCGTCGTGGTGCCGCTCGAAGCCGATGGCGCCTCTATCGCTGCCGACCTGACCTCGGCCGGGTCCTACGCGCTCCTGGCCCTCGACACCGACAAGGGCACGCTCGACGACACCTCAGTCCTCGAGAACCCTGTCGCGGAAAGCGACCCGGGCCGCGCCATCAAGCTCGCGGTGGCGCTGGCAAAGCGCGGGGCGGACAGGCTCCTCGTCCGGGGCGACGTCCCGTCCGGCGGTGCGTTTTACGTCCTGGAGGCGAACGAGATCGATGTCCTCAGCCTCCCGGACCTCAAGACGCTCGAGGAGGCCAAAGCGTCGGTCGCGTCGCTCCTCCCCGGCCCGGACTGATACTGCGCCGGTCAAAGAACTCTCGTTACTTATGCAGGTTGATAACCCATGACTCGCGGCATTGATATAATCGAACAGGAGTTTGGAGCAGACCGTGAGAGGCAACAGTGACATTACCCGATGCAGTAATCGAACTAATAGAGCGGTTCGACCGCAACCGCGAGTCTTATATGTCCGGTACCTATAATGAGACGCAGTTGCGTAACGAGTTCCTAAACCCACTGTTTGAAACCCTTGGCTGGGACATGCTCAATAAGGCGGGTTACGCGGAAGCATACAAGGACGTCATCCACGAGGACGCGATCAAGGTCGGCACCTGATCGTTATTCCAAACGGCTGGACTGCTGCACAGATCCCAGGACAGGTGAGGTTAAGGCAAGGCAATAAAAGCATGCGCGAAATCCTTTT
>DAIQAV010000117.1:0-7843 GCA_036781505.1 Candidatus Anoxymicrobiaceae bacterium
GGTCATGGGAGAGTTATTGCATTGAACAGGGCTCTTACAGGTGCTTAAGTATGCAAGGGGAAGCAGAAAAACAGGAACCTTTGGTCTCAAGGAGATGAAACCTGTTGGGTGAAAGCGAAAACGCTGGTTTGAAGCTCCATTTCGACGGCCATTTGAGGCTGGAGTTCAGGGGCGCGAAGGTAACGACGGATGCCGGTCTTCTGGCGGTTAGAGAGCTGGGTGAGGTCATGGGTCTCACAGATATGGCGGGCGACTTCATCTGTGAAGGGAGGACCGGGAGGAACGTGCAGCACGAGCTTGCCGGTCTCCTCAAACAATCGGTCTACGCGAGACTCGCCGGATACGAGGACGTCAACGATCAGGAAGCGCTCACCAGGGACCCGGCCATGAGGGCTGTCGTAGGAAAGAGGGCCCTGGAAAGAAACGCAGCCAGTTCGCAGACCGTCTCTCGCTTCGAGACGGAGATACTCACGCTAGAGGAGAACATCGAGGCGCTTTCCTCCATCAACGACGCCTGGGTGGACAAAGCGGTCTCTTACTCAACGGACAAGAAGATAGTGCTCGACATGGACTCCTCCGAGTTCCCGGTGCATGGCGCCCAGGAGGGCTCGTCCTACAATGGGCATTATGGCTCCCGTTGCTACCACCCGCTGTTCGTTTTCAACCAGTACGGGGATTGTGAAGGGGCTGTCCTTCGGCCCGGTAACGTTCACTCCTCCAATGGATGGAAGAACCTACTCGAACCGATCATCCACAGATACAGGGAGACGAAAAAGAAGCTCTACTTCAGGGCCGACGCCGCCTTCGCATCACCTGACATCTACGAATACCTGGAGGATAACCGGGGCGAGCTCTTCCCGAGGGTCGGCTTCATCGTGACCAACATGAGCGCCAAGGCGAAGAACGTGGTGCGCTTCTACAACAGGCGCGGCCTCTGCGAGCAGTGGATCAATTATGTGCTCCTTGCTCCCCTTTCCATGGAGTCGTACGCTACAGGGATTGGTTAACTGGAGATCGGTGGCCTTGAGATCGAGAATCTCTTGTACCCTGGCGCCGGTATTGAACATGATAACCAGAAGAGCGTAGTCACGCCGGCCACAGGGTTTTGAGCGGTCAACAGCCTGGAGAACCGCCACGATTTCTTCAAATTCAAGATACTCCACGGTGGGGATTGGCATACGCTTGAAGGGGATGCTAAGGACGCGTTGTGATTGATCGAGATGCTCGGGATACATTCCTGCAAGATAGCGGAAAAAGCTATGGATCGCAGCCAAGCGGATATTGCGTGTGCCCACCGCGTTTTTGCGGTTCTTTTCGAGATGATCGAGGAAGGCAACAACCTGGACCGCTCCTATGTCTTCAACAACAAGGTCCGAAACCGACACATTTTTCTCATCGGCTACGAATCGCAAGAGGAGCTTCATGGCATCCCGATAGCTGAGAATGGTATTTGGACTCACCCCACGAAGTTGCTGCAAGTAGTTGTAGAAGAAGTCTCTCATTGCCACCCCATTCCATTTGAACCCAAGCAGAAGGTGTCGATCGCCTGTTGTAGCGTTCCTCCGTCCAGGGGTCGCCATGCATGTGGTAGCCGCTCGACTCCCAGAAGCAGGGCGCGTCGCTGAGCATGAACTCCAGGACGGTGACCCACTTCGCGCTCTTCCAGAAGTAGAGCCGCGGGACGACCAGGCGGACCGGGAAGCCGTGATCCCTCGACAGTGGCTCGCACTCGCAGGAGGTGGCCAGGATGACGTCGTCTGCGAAGAAGTCGTCGAGAGGCAGGTTGGTCGAGAAGTTGGGGCCTCCGCACTTGTGTCAATGGGCATATAAGTGACGTGACCCGATCTTGGGCGCGGTCAATGTGATGGACCCTGACCCTGCAGACATAACGCAGACGGGAAGGTTGTGCCAGATCGATGATAGGATGTCGGTGTTAGGGCAGCATAGGGAATACGGCAAAAGGAGTAATGATGAAGAAGGTCGTGGTGTTGGCGTGCATCCTGTCGCTTCTCGTAACGGCTATTGTGCTGGTGGGGTGCGGTGGGGGAAGTAGTAGCTCGCAGACTCCAGAACAGGTGGCAAAGGCGTTTTTCGCGGCAATGCAGAAGATTGACGTCAACACTACCTGGAACTTAATGTCGGCTAGCACCCAGAAAGCAATCGGGACCAAGGCTGCCTGGGAGGCGTCTTCCAAGGATTCGACTGGCACTATGAAGTTCACCGTAGGAAAGGTGACGGTAAACGGGAACAAGGCCACGGCCAAGGTGACCGGCACTGTTGCAGGAAAGACCAGCACAGAGACCGTACCGCTCGTCAAGGAAAACGGTGTCTGGAAAGTGGACCTGGCCGCGGCGTTGAATCAGTAGTCACGGATAGCTATATCAAAGGCGGTCGCCGTGTGGCCGCCTTTTTTTCTAACCCAAAGACTAACGATGACGGGGCTGATTATCTCGGGTGCGTCGTCCATTTGCCCTCCCTTATCGGTCCTCATCTCATATTACCTCTTGACGGGCGCCGCTCCCCCGTAAGAGAATATCGAACATACATGTATGTCCGATTACCGGGGCGGGATGAGTTTGGGAACCGACAGCAAGAGCGATCTGATCGTTGATGCCAGCACGCGCGTCTTTCCAAGGCTCGGCTATCACAAGGCGACCGTCGAGGACATCATCCAGGAGGCGAACGTCGCCCGCTCCACCTTCTACGTCTACTTCTCCAGCAAGCGCGAGATCTTCGACAACATCATGGGCGGCCTGATGGAGGGCATGCTCTCCACGATCGAGGCCGGGGTGGACTCGATCGTCGAGACCTTCGGCGGAAGCGACAGCCCCGGCGACGCCGCGCTGATGGGGGCGCTGGTCGACCTGCTGAACCAGGTCTTCGGCTTCATAGACATGAACCGCGGTATGACCAGGATATTCCTGAACGACCTGATCGGCATTGACAACGATATGACCATGCTCTTTCACGAGTTCCAGGACAAGTTGACCGGGGACTTCGAGAGGTTGATCCATTTTGGCCTGGACATAGGGTTCCTTCGCCAGGTCGACCAGAGGAGAGCGGCGGAGTTCATTGTGGGAGGCCTCATACACGTTGCGCGCGACATCTCCACCGGGGTCATCGACTCCGACATAGACGAGATGTCCCGCGAGATTGTCGACATGCAGCTCAACGGGCTGCGGCCGGCGGGCGCGCGCGTAGGGGCACCGACCTAGCTGGGGGTGTCATGGATTACCAGGAACTGTTCCCGGTACCGGTGGAGTGGCTGCAGGATGTGGACCGTTCGATGGCCCGCACCGTGGCCGACTGGGCCGACGCCGAGGTGATGGCGGGCAGGCTCGAACACAAGGAAGACTACCACGCGCTGCTGCTCCCCGCGATGCGCAAGCTGCTGGTGGATATCGGCCTGCAGTCGATGCTCTGGCCCGAGGAGATGGGAGGGGGAGGGCTGGTAACTCCCGACGCCGCGATGACGCTTGCCGCGGTCATCGAGCAGGTCGGGCGCGCGGACACCGGCATCGCCTTCGTCCTGGCCAACACCTTCGCGCTCTGCTCGACGTTCGCGGTCGAGCCGCATCGCAACACCGCCCTGCTCGAGCACATGGCGCCGGTCATGTGCGGCAAGGATCCGGTTATCGGCTCGCTGGTCCTCCCTTACTATTCGAAGGACCCCGACGCGGCCGCGTTCTTTGGCCTTCCTTACCAGGTAGCGGCAAGGAGCGACGGCGACGGCTGGCTCCTGAACGCGCGCGACGCCAGGCCACAGTGCTCCGGCGCGGGCGCCTACGCTTTCGGGGTGGCATGCGCGGGTGAGGGCGACGAGCCGATGCTCGTGCTGGTCGCGCCGCATCTCAAGGGCTTCGCCACCGGTGAACCGTTCAAGAAGACCGGTCTTGCCGCAAGCATCAACGCGGATATCACCATGGATGGAGTACGCGTGGCGGGTGCCCAGGTGCTGCTCACAGGTACCACCCGCATGCGTGGGATGCTCGCCTGGTATTACACGCTCTGCGCCGCCGCATGTTCCGGCGCCCTGCTAGCCACTTACGAGATCATCAAGGAGTGGGGCGACACCAGGGTCATCAAGGGCAAGGGCCAGGTCTTCAAGGAGAATCCCCTGGTCGCCTCGCTGCTCGGAGAGATCGGCAGCAAGATGGCGCTGGGGCGCCTTCTCACCTTCAACGCCGCGCGCCTGCTGTCGGCTCCCGACGTCTACGGGCCGGCTGGCTCGCCAACGGTTGCCACGGCGGCCACCGCCGCATTCAAGCTGGCGGCGCGAGGCGCGATGGAGGCGATGGACAACACCATGGAGCTGATGGCATCCGCCGGTTACGCGACCGAGTGGAACCTGGAGAGGTACTGGCGGGACGTGAAGACGCTCGAGTCCTGTGTCCTGCCCGAGACAGTCGCACAGACCGATCTTGCCAGGCATTATTTCGACCTGAAGGAGATTTGACGACGCGGCGCCGGCATCCCGCCGGCATCCGGAGCGATAGGGGGAGCGCGATGCGCACCATAGACGATTTCACCAGGCCGCTCGAGTACCTTGCGCCGGTCGACAAGCACCTCGGCGACATCGTGCGCGCGTGGGCCGAGCGTGAGGTCATGCCCTATCGCCGCCAGTACGACGAGGACTGGGAGGAGCACCGGCTCATCGAGCCCGCCTTCCGCAGCCTCATGGGCGAGCTCGGTTTCCAGAGGATGCTCTTCCCCGAGGACCTGGGGGGCTGGGGCTTCGGCCACTCGGGCTACACGGCCACCATCGCCTGTCGGGCCTTCGAGGAGATCGCCCGCGCCGACTCGGGTATGGCCGTCGCCTTCGGCGTCCTGTTCTGGCCGCTGGTCATGATATGCAACGAGCCGCACGTGAACAGGAGGCTGTGCGAGGAGCTCGCCCCCATGTTCTGCGACACCACCGCGCCCTGCTTCGCGGCGAACGCGATGACCGAGCCTCAGGGGGGCGCCGACATCGAGAACATGGAGATCGTAGGAGGCAGCACCATCGAGACGACCGCGGTGCTCGACGGCGACGAGTGGGTCATCAACGGCCACAAGCTCTGGCCGACGAACTCGAGCGGCGTCGCCGACCTCTTCGGCGTGGTCTGCACTACCAGGGCCGGCTCGCGCGACCTCGACGACTTCGCGTTCATCTTCGTCCCCACCAAGACTCCCGGCTGCACCCAGAGCGGCCCCTACCAGAAGGCGGGGATGGCCGCGGACAAGAACGGCGACATCTGGTTCGAGGACTGCAGGGTGCCGTCGTGGTACCGCGCCCACGGCCCCGGTCTGGACGCGATGTACTTCAAGGAGGTCATCAGTTTCGGCAACATGGGCAGCACCGCGTTCGTCGTCGGCGCGATGATGAACGTATATGAGATCCTCAAGGACTTCTGCAGCGAGCAGAACTACAGGGGAAAGCCGCTCAAGGAGAACGACGACATCGCGGGCGTGCTGGCGGACTTCGCGCGCGACATCGACATCTGCAGGATCCTCGCCTATCAGTGCGCGAGGATGATAGACCGCCCCGACCTCTACGGGGAGCGCTGGTCCGACGAGATCGTCGCCAAGGGCAGGGGGTATAAGTACTTCGCCTGCGACCGCGCGGTCGAGAACCTCAAGAAAGCCATGAACATCATGGGCGCGCACGGCAGCGACAGGCTGTGGGACGTCGAAAAGCACTGGCGCGACGTGAAGATAGTGCAGCTCTGGATGGGGGGCAAGCAGCTCTGCCAGATGGAGGTGGCCCGCTGGTTCTACGAGTGCGAGACGCTGTAAATACGCAAGTTAAGGGGTCTGACCCCAAAACTTGCATGTTGAAGAGGAACGGGCATGGATGAGAAACCGCGACAGGGACCGATAGAAGGGGCGAGCCGCGTACTGCGCGAGCTGCTTCGCACGCCGCGTTTCAAGGCGAGCGTACGAATCATCCTGCGCGAGCTCGACCCGGAGAACGCGGCCCTGCTGGTGCGTACGCTGGTCTGGGAGGACCCGGAGTTCTTCTTGAGCCTCCTGAGCTCGACGCCTTCGCTGCTGAACGCAGCCATCGCCGGCGTCGACGAAGCCACGTCGCAACTGGCCAACTTTCCGACCCTTCTCCTCACCGGCTTCATGGCCGGCCTCATCGAAGAGGTCGACGCGCGCAGGCTGGGGCACGCCGCCGGGCAGGCGCTGGAGCTGTCCGCGAGGCTCGCCGCGGTGAACGACGAGAACCTTGCGGGCGCCGCCGCCGGCTTCTGGGAGGGCCTGGGAGAGGGCGTAACCGAGTCGCTTCCGGGGGCCGAAGCGGGGCAGGGAGCTGTCGGCCTGATCCTGGATACATTGGTTCCGATGCTCGGCTCGGCGGTCGAGCGCCTCGGCTTCGAGGCCATGCGCGAGGGATCCGAAGCAAGACAGCTCGTCCGGGGCATCGCCGAGAACATGCGCCAGATAGCCGGGCAGAACCCCGAGTTCATGCAGGAGGTAATGGTACCGCTCATCGACGCGGGGCGCGAGGCACTTGCCGCGGCGGAGGCGGACGGCATCGTGACCGACGAGGATGGGGGAAGCGAGAAATGACGGGGGGCGACATGGACTCAATCGGCTCCGAAGAGACGGCGGGCGCCGGCGTGCGGGTGTTGCGCGAGGTCATGCGCACCCCCGCCTTCATGAGCATCATCAAGATGAACATCGCCTCGCTCGACCCCGAGAGCGCCAGGCTCGCGGTCCGCACCCTGCTCCGGGAGGACCCCGAGCTCGCGCTCAGCCTGGTCGCTCTCGCGCCGGACATGGTCAACTACGTCGTCGAGGCGGTCCTGGAGCTGGGGCGCCAGCTGGACCAGTTCCCGGCGCCACTGCTGGAAGCTTTCCTCGATGAGCTGGCAAGCGGCATCGACCCCGAGAAACTGCGGGAGGTGCCGGTCGTGTACGGCCGCATCTTCGAGAAGGTCGACGCCGGCCGGCGCGTAGCGGTCGCCCTGGGAGCAGCAATAAACACTGGAGCGAGGATGGTAAACAGGGCCGCCGGGCGCAACCCCTATTTCCTGAGGGACGCCCTGGCGGAGGTCGACGGACGCGAGGTGGCCAAGGCCGGCTTCGCGGTGGTGCGCTCGGCCTGCCTGTGGGGGTATACGGCTTTGAAGAAGATGGTCGGGCGCGTGGCGGGACACAATGCGAGGTGATCTGAGTTGAGCGAGAAGAAGTCGGGCAAAGAGACCGCGACGCAGGCGGAGCAGACGCGGGAAGCGGTCAGGAAGCTCATGGAGCGGATCGAGCCGGAGCAGCTCGAGACCGCTTTCAAGGAGGACCCCGACCTGACCCGCGAGGCCATCGAGTCGGCGTACCTGTTCGAGATGGCATGGGTGCGCGTCATCAAGCTCTTTGCGCAGTTCCTCGACGGGCTCGAGCCGGCCGAGAGACAGGCGGTCCTCGAGAAGCACATCGAGGCGGTCGACGGCTCGGAGATCGCCGCCGCCCTCAACTCGTACTCCGCGCTGGTGATGAAAGTGCATGCGGAGAACCCGGACCTCGCCAGCGCCGCGTTCCCCGCGTTAGAGGCGGTCCTGAAGGAGACGGACTTCGGCAAGGTGCGCGAGGCCACCACCGACATGCTCGACTACTTCACCGTCTACATGACGCGCTTCATCGAGACCATGATGGAGAACCCGGTGGTAGTGGCGAACATCGTCGGCATCGTCCCGCCGGTCGTCAACACGCTGATCAAGCTCGTGTCGGTGACGCTCGAGAAGACGAACCTGCCGCCGGAGATCCTCGCCAGCGCTCTCTTCAATACCATCTCCGCGCTCGACGCCGAAGAGCTTGGGCGCATGATCACCACCGGCTCGCGAATGGCGATCGACATCCATGC
>DAIQAV010000118.1:0-2044 GCA_036781505.1 Candidatus Anoxymicrobiaceae bacterium
TATCGTCTCTCTCTCGTGGGCCATGAGCTTGTCCAGCCACCTGATGTCGCTGCGCGCGAGCTCCACCTTGTGCCGCATCAGGCCCTTGCGGTAGCGGTCCTCGTCCCCGTTGTTCGACCGGTAGGCCTTGAACTTCGCCACCTGGTCCTCGAGCAGCCTGCGACGGGTCTCCAGGAGCGCCAGGCGCGTCTCTGGCTCGAGGTACTGGAAGAAGGCCATCCGCAGGTCGAACTTCTCGGTGTCGACGAGCGAGGAGTCGGACGTGTCTTCCGTCAGCAACCTCATAAACTCGGCCTCGCCTCGTCCGGTTATCCTGAAGACGTTGCGGTTGCGTGTCTTCTCTTTCACCGAGTAGGCGCGCTCGATCGAGCCCGATTTCTCCAGCCTCTTCAACGCCGGATAAAGGGAACCATAGCTGACTGTCCAGAAATGCCCGAGCATGTAGGAGAGCCGCTTCTTCAGCTCGTACCCATGCATCGGTCGTTCTTTCAGAAGGCCAAGAATGGCTACTTCAAGCAATTTTCCGCTGCCTTTCATACGCAGTGGGGGAGCAAATATATCAAATCGATATATCGCCGGCAAGTATATATCGATTCGATATATATGTAAATAGTACCGCCCGCCGAAGTCAGAACCTGTCGAGGTATTCGAGGATGTAGGCCCGGACCGCGTCCGACGGGCTGTAGATGCCGAAGTGGCCCTCGCACAGGACGTCGGCGTCAAGCTCGAGCAGCTTCGCCATCGAGGAGCGCCAGGCCTCGATGTCCGAGCCGAAGTCGGGGTGGAAGGGGCCGTGTATGTCCTGGCCGAAGAGCACGCGAAAGCCCGAGAAGTCGACGTAGGCGGCGACCGAGCCCGGGGTGTGCCCGGGAGTGGCGACCACGTTGAGCTCCAGGTCCCCGACCTGGAGGGTCGATTCGTCGTCGCGGATCACCAGGTCCAGCGGGAGCGGATCGAGCCTGATCCCGTACATGAACGCGGCCGTCATCAGCCGGTCGCCGGACTCGATGGCTTCGGCGTCCTGGTGGTGCGCGGCGATCTCGACGCCGTAGTCCCGCCTGAAGAGCGCCGCCGCCCCGATGTGGTCGATGTGGCAGTGGGTCAACAGCAGCGTGGTGAGGTCCTCGGGCTCGAACCCCAGACGGATGATGTTCGAGACCAGCGTCTTGTAGCTGGGGCCGCAGCCGCAGTCGACCAGGGCAAGCGGGCCGCCACCCTCAAGCAGGTACGAGCAGCAGTCGTTGCCGTCCGAGATGTCCGGGCCACCGACCTGGTAGACGCGCTCCATCACTTTGATCGGAGCCTTGTACGACTTCATTGTTTTCCCCCGTCTCGCGATTGCTCCAATGTTCTCATACTTCATTTTCGCCAGGCAGAAGACGATTCATCCATTAGCAGCGCTGTCGCGCTCGATGTCGCGCGAAGCGCTCTTTGCTACAATGCTTTTACGCGGTTCAATCAAGAGGAAGGCGCCCATGGAGCTGTCCGAAGCCCAGTCGAAGACGCGGTACATCGTCGACAATATAGAGAAGGTCATCAAGGGCAAGCGCAGCACCGTTGAGCTGGCCGTGGTTGCGCTCGCGTGCGGCGGGCAGCTGCTGGTGGAAGATGTCCCCGGCGTGGGGAAGACCATGCTGGCCAAGGCGCTGGCGCGCTCCATCGAGGGGTCGTTCCAGCGCATACAGTTCACGCCGGACCTGCTCCCCTCGGACGTGACCGGCGTGTCCATCTTCAACCAGAAGACGGGGGAGTTCGAGTTCCTCCAGGGCCCGATATTCGCCAACGTCGTGCTCATCGACGAGATTAACCGCACCACGCCGCGCACCCAGTCGAGCCTGCTCGAGGCGATGGAGGAGCATCAGGTCAGCGTCGACGGCCAGTCCATGAAGCTTCCCGAGCCGTTCTTCGTGATCGCGACCCAGAACCCGGTGGAGTTCTACGGCACCTACCCGCTGCCGGAGGGTCAGAGAGATCGCTTCCTCATCGCGATCGGCCTGGGCTATCCCTCCTTCGCCACGGAGAAGCAGATAGCCAACGACCAGAT
>DAIQAV010000118.1:2054-7772 GCA_036781505.1 Candidatus Anoxymicrobiaceae bacterium
CGATAGAGTCGATAGGCCCGGTGGTATCGGCGGCCGAGGTCAGCCAGATACAGGAGGCGGTGAGGCACGTCCACCTCGAGGGCGACCTGATCGACTACATCGTCACGATAGTCCACGCCACGCGCAACCACCCGGCGCTGCTGCTGGGCGCCAGCCCCAGAGGAAGCCTGGCCCTGGTCAGGACTTCGCAGGCTTCGGCCCTGCTCGACGGGCGCGACTACGTCATCCCGGACGACATCAAGGAGATGGCACGCTGGGTGCTGCCGCACAGGTTCGTGACGCGGGAGAGGTCGCGGAGTTACTTCCGCGAGTCGGCGGAGATCGTCGCCGAGATACTTGAACAGGTGCCCGTGCCCGTCGAGGCGGGCGGGCGCCGGGGCGAGGGGAGTTGAACCGAAGGACTCTCGTTTTCATCCTCGTCGGCGCGGCCCTGCTCCTCATCGGGGCCACTATCAAGTCCGGCTGGCTGTACCTCGTCGCAAGCTTCCTGTTCGGGATAGCAGTCGTCGGCATCCTGGCCGGCTGGCTCGCCGTGCGCAAGATAACCATCAGGCGGGACTCGCCCGCCGAAGCCTTCGAAGGCAAGCCGTTCGACGTCAGCCTGAGACTCGACAACAGAGGCAGGTTCACCCGTCGGCTCATCATGATCGACGACCTCCAGTTCCGCTCCGGCAGGAGGCAGGGCCCGCTGGCCAGGGCCCGCCAGCAGAGGGCCGAGTTCAAAGAGTTCATCCGTACCGGCAAGGCGCTGGACGCGACCGCGCGCGCCGGGGACGACGATCCGACTCTGCTGGTCGTGGAGGAACTGCCGCCGGGAGAGCTCGAGGTGGATTACCAGATGTCGGCGCCGAAGCGAGGAGTCTATCCGCCTGCCCGGCTCAGGGTAGTCTCGGGAGGCGTGCTGGGCAGCGCCGAGATGCGGAAAGTGCGCAGCGCCGCCCACGGGATGACCATCTTCCCGACGGTCTTTCCGCTCGACTCGTTCCGGTTCGACCCTCGCGCGGAGCTTGCCGCGACAGAGGCCATGGAGTCCTCGCGTAAGGGCATCGGCAACGACTACTACGGCATCCGCGAGTACAGCCCCGGCGATTCCCTCAGGCACGTCCACTGGCGGTCCAGTGCCAGGATGGGCAAATTGATCGTCAAAGAGTACGAGCAGGAGCTGCGGCCTTCGGCGGCGATCGTCCTGGCCCTCGGCAGGCCGGAGTTCGGCAGCCCGAGCAGGAACAGCCTGGAGGACGGCCTGAGGGCCGCGGCTTCGATTATCGGCCTTCAGGAATCGCTGGGAAGCCTGCCGATGGTGGTGCATCCGAGCGGCGGCGGGTTCGAGGCGGCCGCGCCTCCGACCGCGTTCGGCTGCTACGAACTGCTGGCGCGCTACCAGGCTCCTGAAAGCCCCGAGGGCGCACGTCGATCCGCGCTGAGCTCCTCGACGCTGGCGCGGGCTATTGCCGATGCGCTTGATGCGATGATCCCAGGGTCGGCCATGATCGTTGTGACCAACGCGCCGCCGCTGGAGGCTGCCGCCTCGCTGGAGATGTTCGGGGATATCCCGGCGGGCTCTATGGTGCTGGTGCTGGATGATTCCTACGGGCCGCGCTGGGAGGACAGCTGGCTCGACGAGGCCCCGTGGCTCGCGGCCTTCGCCGGGCTGAACATGAACCTGTACGCCGTCGTCGCGGGCCGGGAGATGCGTCGATGTTTGAGCGAACCGTTGAATACTATCGGCTGATAAACAAGCCGGGCGAGCCGGAGGATTCCGTCGGGTTCCGCGTCGCGGTGCTGGCAACGGTCCTGGTGAGCGTCGTTGCCGCGGTGGCCTACGGAGGGGCCGCGGTGTTGACCGGCTTCCTGGTCGCCCTGGGAGTTATCGCTGGCTCGGCGTTCTCCTACTTCACGCGCAAGCGCCAGAACCTGCTGGTAAAGGCGGCGCTGAGCGTCCTGTTGATCGCCGTCTTCATCTTGTTCTGGACGGAGCTGGGCGGCTCGATCCACGACCTGAGATACCCGCTCATCAGGCTGTTCCTCTGGCTGCAGGTCCTTCACTCGTTCGACCTGCCGACCCGCCGCGACCTGGACTTCTCGCTGGTCAGCGCGGCCATACTGATGGCCTTCGCCGGAGCGATGAGCATATCTACCGATTTCCTCCTCCTTCTGCTGCCGTTCTTCGCCGCCGGCCTCGCGAGCCTCTACCTGGGGCACAGATCGTCTCTCCGGTCCCGCGCCAGTGTCCTGGTCACCTCGAAGCGTTCTGGAGGAAAAAGCCTCGTCCTTGCTTGCCTCGTCCTGGTACCAGTGACGATGGGGATGTTCATGCTGCTGCCAAGGCTGCCCGGCTTCAGCGGCTACTACCTACCCGTCTCGAGTTCGGCAGGTAAGGTGCCGGCCACTTTCGGCCCGCTCATCAACAACCCCGGCTACGCCAGCACGGACCAGCTCCCGGCGACCCCGCTCCCATACAATCCCGGCGTGTACTTCGGCCTGAACAACTTCCTCGACCTGAGGGTGCGCGGGACGCCGAGCGAAGCTACCGTGATGAAAGTACGCAGCAATTCGCCCGAGTACTGGAGGGCCACGGCCTTCGACAAATACCTGGGGAACGGCTGGGAGAACACCGAGAAGAAGCGCGTAGAGATAAAGTCCAACGACATGCCCCTGAGCATCTCTTACCCGGGGGAGAACGCGCGCCACGGGACCGCCGACCTGGTGCAGACGTTCTTCATCGAGAAGAAGCTGCCCAACACCCTCTTCGCCGCATACATCCCGCGCGACGTCTACTTCCCGACCTCCCGGTTGAAGGTCGACTCCATGCTGTCCGTGCTGACGCCCGGCGCGCTCGACCCCGGCCTGGTGTATACGGTGGTCTCGGAAGTGAGCGACGTCAGCCCGGAGATGCTGAGGGTCGGTTACGGGAACACACCCCAGGCCGTGACTGACAGGTACTGCCAGCTGCCGCCGATGTCCCCCGCGGTGGCGGACCTGACCGCCAGGGTCGTGAGCGGGCAGAGGAACCAGTACGACTGCGTCCTGGCGATCAGCGATTACCTGAAGAAGACCTACCCCTACGACCTCAACGTGGCAAGGCAGGGCAACAAGGAGAACACGGTCGAGTTCTTTCTGTTCAAGGCGAAGCGCGGCTTCTGCGAGCACTTCGCCTCGGCGATGGCGGTGATGTGCAGGACCATGGGTTTCCCCGCCAGGGTCGCGGTCGGCTACGACAGCGGGAAATACAACTCGCTCACAGGCTACTACGAGGTCAGCGCCAGCGACGCCCACGCCTGGGTGGAGGTCTACTTTCCGGCGTGGGGATGGATACCCTTCGACCCCACCCCCGGCTGGACCGACCCCAACTCGCTGGCTACCAGGAGCACGACCTGGACCGGGTTCAACCTCATGCAGAACATCGGGAACGCGCTGAGCAGGGTCTTCCCTTCCAGTTGGGGACGAGGCCTGAAAGCCGCCGGGCTCGCGACGGGGCGGGCTCTCAAGGCCGCCGCCAGGGGCGTGGCCGGTTTCGTGGGTGTCGCGTGGCCCGCGATCATCGCGCTGCTCGTCCTGCTGCTGGCGGGCTTCGGGCTCTCGAGGCTCCGCCGCGCTCGCTACCCGGCTCCATCGAGAGGCCCGCCGGACACCGGCCCGCGCCACGCCGCGGCTGTTGCCTTCGAGCGCATGACCAGAGCGCTTGCCAGAGCCGGCATCGTCTGGAGGCCCGCGCAGACCGCGACTGAGTTCGGGGCCGTGGTGGACGCGTCTCTGGGTACGGACCTCGGAGCCCGTGCCGCGGAGCTGTTCAACGGCGTGCGCTACTCCGCGGAGCCGGCGGAGTCGGACCTCGAGCAGCTTAGGGAGGTCGTAGGCCGGATCGAGGCCGCCGCCGGGGCAAAAGAAAACCCCGGGCCTCGCAGACGGAGACCCGGGGACATAGCCTGATGCTGTCTTTCTACAGGCGCTCGACTATCATCGCCACACCCTGTCCTCCGCCGATACAGAGGGTCGCGCAACCGGTGGTCGCGTCCTGCTCGGCCAGGATCTCGAGTATCGTGGCGATAAGCCTTCCGCCCGTGGCACCGACAGGGTGTCCGTAGGCCACCGCGCCGCCCCACAGGTTGGCGCGCTCCGGGTCCACGCCCAGCTCGCGCTCGCAGTACAGGTACTGGGCCGAGAAGGCCTCGTTGATCTCCCACACGTCGATGTCCGAGACCGCCATCCCGGCGCGCTCGAGCGCCTTGCGTGAGGAGGGCACCGGGCCGTAGCCCATGTAGGCGGGGTCGACGCCGGCGACCGCGTAGGAGACGATGCGGCCCAGCGGCTTGATGCCTTCGTCCTGAGCGCGCTTCTCCGACATTATGATCAAGGCCGCGGCCCCATCGTTGATCCCGGAGGCGTTGCCGGCTGTGACCGTCCCGTCTTCCTTGACGAAAGCGGCCGGAAGTTTGCCCAGAGCCTCCAGCGTGGTGTCCTTGGGGTGCTCGTCCGTGTCGAAGACGACCGTGCCTTTGCGGCTTTTTACCTCCACCGGGACTATCTGCTGCTTGAGCTTGCCCTCGGCGATCGCCTTGAGGGCCTTCTGGTTAGAGCCCAGCGCGTGCTTGTCCTGGTCCTCGCGGGTGATGCCATGCCTCTTGGCGATGTTCTCCGCCGTCTGCCCCATCATCAGGCCTGTTATCGGGTCCTTGAGGACCTCCCAGCAGCTGTCCACCAGGGCCGAGTCGCGCATGCGTAGGCCGAAGCGCGCGTCCTTGGCGAGGTAGGGCGCCATGCTCATGTTCTCGACTCCGCCGGTGATGACGACCTCGTCCTCGCCCAGCATGATCTGGCGCGCGCCGGCGATGATCGACTCGATGCCCGAGCCGCAGCCTCGGATGACGGTGTGGCAGGGGACCTCGTGGGGGAGCCCGGCCGCGAGCCCGCCGCAGCGAGCGACCAGGTTGTTCTCGTCGGTCCTGGGGATCACGTGCCCGAAGACCGCTGAATCTATCTTGTCAGGCGTCAGACTGGCCCTCTTCATAACTTCGCCGATGATGAGTGAAGTGAGCTGCACCGGGGGGACCGTCTTGAGCGAGCCCCCGAAGGTCCCGAACGCCGTCCTTGCCGCGGACACGATAACTACGTTCTCCAATTGAAGCCTCCTTTGGCCAGCGCCCGCGGTCGCGGACGCAATCAAATGCTAGAACCCGGAGTATTCTAACCTTGCGGATTGATGCCGGGCAAATAAAAAAGCGGCGCCGCGTGGGCGCCGCCGAAAAGGCCTGCTCAGCTGGCGAGCCAGTCGAAAAGCCCCTCATCCGTGTCGGGACGGGAGAGCTCGACCGTCTTGGTGATGATGTCGGCGTAACTGTAAGATACGCGCTGGCTCGGCGAGGTCTTGGTCTCGATAAGGACCACGAACACGTGCGGGTAAGTTTCCTCGAGGACTGCCATGTTCTCCACGACGATCTTGCGGCCCTTGTTGGCGCGCACCTTGAGTTTTTCGCCCAGACATTCGTTGAGGTCGTCGCGGATTCTCTGCATGACGTTGACTTCCAAAGGTTCGGAATTCCTCAAGTCTTCCACCCTTTCAGTTCTGCGGACACAAAGCAGTGTTGTTATTATAGCCAAATTGGCAAAAAATGTCAACCACAAAGGTGTGCTTCACTGCAGATTAGTAGTGCGCAAAGTTTTGGGGACACCTGTAAGAAGCCCAAGTCAAGACATGCCTCTCCCTGATCCCCGCTCGCG
>DAIQAV010000119.1:0-7695 GCA_036781505.1 Candidatus Anoxymicrobiaceae bacterium
GATATACGTCGTGTCCGTGGTCACGGGCTTTTTCCTCTTCGCCGCCTACCCGCTGGTGCTGACGATGACCGAGGAGACCACAGGCCACGGTCTGACCGGAACCGCCACCTCCATCCTCTTGCTGCTGGGCAACCTGGGAGGGGTCGTGATCACGCTGGTCATGGAGGGGCTCAAGACCATCACCGGCGGGCCGAGCAACAGCTTCTACTGGTCGATGATCTTCCTGGTGATGCTTTTCGTGGTGGCCCTGGTGTGTTCGCTCCTCCTGCGCGAGAAGAACGCCCGGTTCGGCCGCGATGTAGACACCAGCGCCGGCGGCGATTCCGCGGTTTAACTCCCCGTCCGCCCCCGCCGGCTCCCGCCTCGCATCCCGCCCGGCGGGGACGCTGGCGCATCGCTTGATTATTGATAAAATGACAGCCAGAACTGGTACGGGCGGCGCAACGGGAGGTAGCAGATGAGAAACAGGACTTTGATCACACTGGTCGCGGTGGCCGTGGTGGCCCTGGCGGTCGTGGTCGTTGCGGGCTGCGGGACCAGCACCATTCAGTCCCAGGCGCAGACGCAGATCGCCTCCGCGAAAGCGGCGCTCGCGTCCGCCAACACGGCAGGCGTACAGATCCCCGCGAGCGAGCAGAAGAAGCTCAACGACGCCCAGACCTCACTGAAAAAAGACTCGGTTCAGGCGCTTATCCTGGCAGTCGAGGCCAGGGCCAACATCCAGAACGACGTCCAGGACGCTTTCAACAACGCGAAGAGCACCTACAACACCGCGGTCGGCGCGGCCAACACGACCATCTCCAAGGCCCCCGCGGGAACGAACCTGACCCAGGCCAAGCAGTCGCTCGCCAACGCCGACGCCAGGTCCAAGTCGGCCAAGACTATCGCCGACTGGTACAACCCCACCGACGGGCCGATCTACTGGGCCAACCTGGCGGCTGCCCAGGCGACGGCCGCGGCGCTTGCTCAGGCGGGTGCCCAGGCGAGCGCCCAGGTGCTCCAGAGGGTCCAGCAGGGCGCGACCCAGATGCTGAGCCAGATGAACCAGTACCTGGTCTCCAAGGGCGCGAACCCGGCGGACTACAAGGTCGGCATCTCGAAGATCAGCGCAGACGCGACCTGGGCTACCGGGGTGGCGACGCCGGTCGTATCCGCGCCGGGCAGCCAGTCGATATCGTTCCTGTTCCATTACGAGAACGGCGCGTGGGTCCTCAAGGCTGCGCCCTCCTGGACCAAGGGACAGTTCGGCGCTCCGGCCGACATGCTGCCTTAGACGATTCCAGCAGAAACAGGAAAGCCCCCGGCTGTCGGGGGCTTTCTTTCTATGCGGCGGCGTCTAAGCGCCGGACTGGGGTATATTAATCAGGCGTTGGTGGGCACGGATCGTACGGGGGGAGACAAATGGGTCGGGAGCATCGCAGGGCCATGGGCCTGACAGGGGTGCCGGGGAACAGGACGGGGGACGCCCTCAACCGCGGTCTCGAACCTGCCGACGATGCCATGCACAAGCCCGGCGGTCCCCTGCCTTACGAGTGGTGGTACTTCGACGCCTCCTTCGACAACGGTTACTCGGCGGTCGCCATCGTCTGGCCGATGAACTACTCCAAGCCGTGGCGCCGCCAGTGCACGGTACAGCTCTCCATCTACACACTCGAGGGCGAGACCCGCAAACACTACATCTTTCCTCCCAGGCGCCTGTTCGGCGCCTCGCGAGAGACCTGCGACGTGCGGGTCGGCGACTCTTTCATGAAGGGGGCTTACCCCCACTACGAGATCTCGCTGGAGGCGGAGGGCGACAGGGTGGACCTGGTGTTCGATTCGGAGGTGCCCGGCTGGAAGCCGGGGACCGGCGCCAACCTGGTGCCGTTCCCCAGGCTCAAGACGATGGGCTGGCTGGTCCCGGTCCCGCGCGCGAAGGTCAGCGGGACGCTCACGATGGGAGACCGTACGGTCGAGGTCGAGGGGCACGGTTACCACGATCACAACTGGGGCCAGGCGCCCATCTTCCACGTGGTCGACAACTGGCACTGGGGCCACATCGTCGCCGGCGACCTGGGGCTGACCTGGGCCGACATCACGTTGAAAAAGAGCCTCGGTTACCAACGCGCCTTCATGTTCCTTGTCTCCAGATCGGGCCGCCTGGTCTACGAGTCGTCCAATATCCTCACCTCTTATGAAGAGTGGCACGACGAGCCGGCTTTCCTTCACCCCTACCCGGGCCTGGTAACGGTGTCCTTCGGGGAGGATGGCGCGCCGGCTCGCGGCGAGTTCTCCATGCGGGTGCGCGAGGTCATCGAAACGCAGGACCTTCTGGAGATGGTGGGCATCCCCGGCCTGCTGTCGAGGATGGTCCACCGTACGCTCTCGAAACCGTATTACTTCAGGTGGCTCTCCAGCTTCGAGGGCTCCCTGGTTGTGGAGGGCGAGAGGATCGATCTCGACGGCGAGACCATCCACGAGCAGATGCTCTTCCGCGGCAGGCGCCCCCGGGAAATGATGTAGGGACAGGTACTTTCTACTTTTTTTTCTACTCCGCTCGGGTCACGACGCCAGTATAATCAACAATCATGAGCACAGAGATCTATTACTTCTCCGACACCGGCAATTCGTTTTACGTGGCAAGAGAACTCGCCAAGCGCATTCCTGAGGCGCGGCTCACACCGATAGCGAGCCTGCTCAGCAAGGACGCGGTCAGCGCCGACGTCGACGCGGTGGGTTTCGTCTTTCCCACGCACGGCATGATATCCCCGATCCCGGTAAGGCGGTTCCTGAAGAAGATCGATCTGGGCTCGGCGAATTACCTATTCTCGGTCGTCACCCGGGGCGGCACCAAGTTCCTGGGCTTCAAGAAGATGGACAGGATCCTGGGAAAGCAGGGCAAGCGGCTGGATGCCTGCTTCCTGCTGAACATGGCCGACAACGACCCGAAGTTCGAGGTCTACGACATCCCGACCGCGGAGCGGATAGCCGGGATCGAATCCGTGGTTCAAGGCCGCCTCGATTCGATCGCTCGAACGATCACGGAAAAGAAAGCGAGCAGGGAGCGGGACACCGAGTTCGTCCACGACTCCAACTACTTCCTGGAGCGCCTGGTCATCCTCGGGATGGTGTACGCGGAGTTCAACGGTGTGAACGACTACTTCTACTGCGATGAGAAGTGCAAGGGATGCGGAACGTGCGAGAAGGTCTGCCTTCGGGAAAGATAGAGATGGCCGACGATAAGCCGCTGTGGCGCGACGACGTCAAGTATTACATGTGCTACGCGTGCCTGAACTACTGCCCCGCCGAGTCGGTCCAGATCAAGGACAAATGGTTCATGAAGTCATACACACCGAAGAACGGCAGATACCCTCACCCCTACGCCACCGCGGCGGAGATCGCCGCGCAGAAAAGGGGCGGAAGGCCGGACAAGTGACAGTGGGCTCGACCAGGCGCAGCGCGATAGTCATCGGCGCCAGCTCCGGCATTGGCCGGGAGCTTGCCGTTCTCCTCGCGCGCAAAGGTTACAGCGTCGCGGTGGCGGCACGCCGCATCGAATTGCTTGATGAGCTGGCCGGCGACACTCCCGGGATCGACCATGTGTGCGCCATGGACGTCAGCGAACCGGAGCGTGCCATCTCCATCCTGCGCTCGCTCCTCGACGACATGGCGCGCGTGGAGTTCGTCGTGATTAGCGCCGGCACGGGCTTCCTGAACCCGGAGCTCAACTGGGTAAAGGAAGTGGAGACCATCGACGTGAATGTCACCGGCTTCGCCGCCGTGGCTGGCGAAGCAATGAGGTACTACCTCGAAGTGGGGCGGGGGCATCTCGTCGGAATAACCTCGATAGCCGCGCTGCGCGGGGGGCGCCTCACCCCGGCGTACAACGCCTCCAAGGCGTTTGAGTCCAGCTACCTGGACGCCCTGCGCCTCAAAGCGATCCACGCGGGCGCCAACGTGACCGTCACCGAGATTCAGCCCGGACTGGTGGACACCGCTATGGCGCAGGGAGAGAACCTGTTCTGGCTGGCGCCTCCCGCCAAAGCCGCCAGGCAGATCATGCGCGCCATTGAGCGAAAGAAGAAGCGAGCCTACATCACGAAGCGCTGGCGGCTGGTCGCATGGTTCTTCAAGCTGGCTCCGGACCGCCTGGTTGCAAGAAAATAAACACCTGAGGGAAGCAGGCACGTGCCATCACCACCGAGGTGCCGTTTTGAGAACGCCGGATAGTATACTACTCACGTTGGACTGTCCGGCTGCTGCGCGGCCGGCATGGCGAAAGGGGTAATGGTGAGGAAGGTTGTAGTGCTGGCGTGTATCCTCTCGCTTCTCGTCGCGGCTCTGGCGCTGGTCGGGTGCGGGAGCGGAGGCGGAACAATCAGCTCCGGAACTCCCGAAAACGTCGCTCAGTCCTTCTGGAAGGCGGCGATGACGGGGGACGCGGCCACGAGTTGGTCCCTGCTGTCGGAAAGCAACCAGACCCGCCTCAAGAACAAGGACACCTGGGCGAAGTCGGGCGTCACGAAAAGTCTGGGGAGCGGCTCGATCGAAGTCGGCAAGGCAAAGATCAACAGCGATACAGCCACGGTTACGATCAAGGTCATGATGGGCGGCACGGTTGTGACCACGGAAGAGGTATCGCTGGTGAAGGAAGGCGGCGCCTGGAAGATCGAGATGCCTTAGGACCACTCATCAAAGGGCTTAACACAGTGTCAGACAGCGTGGTCGTCAAGAACGAGATCATAGTGTCGGGAGGTCCGGACAACTACCTGGAGATCCGGCACCTCGTCCTCGAGGGGTCGAACCGGCAGATAGGCCGGGCGCTCGGCGACATCGCCCGGGACTCGTACGAGGTCACTCGCCTGATGCCTTACGCCTCGCCGATATACGCGAGGGCGCATCACGAATACATGGAGCAGAACTACCCTATGCTCCTGGATCGTAGCCTCGCATAAGAGCGAGTTCTCGAGTGACGACGTGGCGCACGACATGTCCCTGGTTTACGCGAACACCACCGATAGCTCTGAGGGCGCCGCGTTCGATCTGCCCGTCAGGACGCTGTGGCCGGCGGTGTTCGACCACGGCGAGCGCTCGATCATGGCGAAGTTCTACATGAGGGACGGGCCGGGAGAGTTGCCGGCCGGTGGACCGGAGCTGATGTTCACCGCCCGTCCCGATGTTGGTGTACTGGGCGCAGAAGAACATGTTGAGACCGGCTGACTCAATGCTTACAGCTACGACCTGGCACTCGGCGCCCACCTCTCCGCTCCGAAGAAAAGGCTCATCGGAATCGCCGCGATTCGTTCGCGGGGTGCGAACGCCTTTTCTCCCGGGTATATAACGGCTGCAATCCTCGCCCTGCCTTCCATCGTCCTCAGGAAACTCTCCAGTCCCTTGAGGTCTGAACTTGTAATGCTTCCAGAGCTCTTTACTTCGATTCCGGCCAGGTGGGCGCCCCTCTCGAGCACAAAATCAACCTCACCGCCGTGCTGTTCCCTCCAGAACATCGGCTCCGCGGGGACATCAAGCAGCGGGAGCGTCTTGCGGATTTCACCCCAGACCCAGGTTTCCAGCATCCTGCCTGACAACCCTGCTTTCTCCAGCGTGTCCCACCCCGTCAAGCCGGCAAGGTGGCACGCCATGCCAGTGTCGTTGAAGTAGACCTTGGGTGTCTTGACCAGACGCTTGCCGATGTTCGAGTAGAAAGGCGGCAGGAACTCGACCTGGAACGTCGTTTCAAGCAGCCCGACATACCGCCTAAGCGTCGTGTACGGAATACCAAGTTCCCTCGAGATATCCATCAGGTTCAAGAGGTTCCCGGTGCGGAGCGCCAGGACGCGCAGCAGACGGCCGAATAGCGGCAGGTCGCCAATGGAGGTGATTTCTTTGACATCTCGCTCCAGGTACGTCTGCCTGTAAGAATCGAACCATCTATCCCGAGCAGCCCTCGTCTTCATCCTCTCGGGATCGGGGTAGCAGCCGGAGAGTACCAGGCGCTCGATGTCCGCCGTCCTTGCGTTCACCTGCTTCCTCCGAAGACGGGAGAGCAACTCAGCAGCGCTGTCGCATTCCAGCAACGCGTCAATCGCGGAAGTGGGCGCTTTTCTCTCCTCGATCTCCGCCCACGAGAAAGTGTCGAGCCTGAAGATGGCGACCCGTCCCGCTAGCGTTTCCGACACCGATTTGAGTCTGAGCGGGTTGGCAGAGCCGGTGAGAAGGTACATGCCAGGCTTGCGATCTCTGTCTACAGCGAGCTTGACCGCCCTCATCAGGTCCGGCGCGCGCTGAACCTCGTCTATCACCATTGGTGGAGGGTTTCCCCTGATGAAACCGTCGGGGTCGCTCAGCGCCGCGTCCAGGATCGAGCGGTCATCGAGCGAATAATACTCGCCTTTCCACCGCCCGGAGGAGATGGCCTTCGCAAGCGTTGTCTTCCCGACTTGCCTTGCGCCGATGAGCAGCACAACGGGGAATTCCTCAAGAGCTTCGGCTATCAGACGTTCAAGATGTCGCTTTATCATGGTTAATATATAACCACATTATGGTTATATTGTCCAACTTGAAAATATCGTTACCCCAGTCCCTTCATCCCCTCGGTGATGCCGTTGGCGGCCGGCAGCAGGTCCTCGCGGGTGTGCACGTGGTTCGCCAGCCCGATGCGGTAAGCCTCATCGGCCGGGACCCTCACCCCGGTCATGCACATCTCGGCCGCTTTGCCCCAGCCCACGATCTTGGGCAGGAAGAACGACGAGCTCAGGTCGGCCCCGCCGGTGCCGATGTTGATGTACTGGGCGCAGAAGAACATGTTGAAACCCGGTTGCTGTTCCTTGTTCTTACCAAAGCCTATAACGTTGTGGCTGCCGTTCAATGGTGGTCGCCCATCGCCATTATCGCCTTCCCGATGCTTTCTGGTTTTCGGATGCAGGAAAGCGTCGCCGAACAACCAACAAGAACTTCAGGCATAAGGGACGATCTTAGTGATGGAAGCGAGCGAACACGTATTAGATCTTGTCAACAACAGGGCAGAAACGCGCGGATTTCTGGCCACCGCGGACACTTACGGTAAGTGTGATGCGGCATGCTTCAGCTCGCTGAGGCTTGCCGATCGCAGCACGATGACCGTGACCATGAGCCCGAACCGCTCCCTCTCGAACTTGAAAGCCAACCCCAACGCGGCATTCGTCGTGACGAGAGGGAACAGTATCGAGGACGTAGACGGCTGCCGCGTTTACCTCCTGGTGAGAGAGATTATCGAGAGCGGTCCTGCGCTCGAGGAAGCTCGCCAGGCGGCTGCGGAGCAGATGGGAGAAGAGGCCGCGAAGCATATCAAGGCCGTTGTCACGTTCGACATAACCGAGACCCGGCCCATTATCGACATGGGGCAGAGCGCATAGCGTTTCAGCCCAGCCCCTTCATCCCCTCGGTTATCGCGTTGGCAATGATGAGGGACTGGTTGCGGTCCTCCATGCGGTTGGCGTCCTCCAGGGACGAGCCGTTGAGCGCGGCGTTGAACGCGTCCTTGGTCAGGCGCAGCCCCAGGTCGTTCTTGGAGCACATGACGGCGGCCATGGCCTTGGCGGCCGGCAGCAGGTCCTCGCGGGTGTGCACGTGGTTCGCCAGCCCGATGCGGTAAGCCTCATCGGCCGGGACCCTCACCCCGGTCATGCACATCTCGGCCGCTTTGCCCCAGCCCACGATCTTGGGCAGGAAGAACGA
>DAIQAV010000120.1:0-7683 GCA_036781505.1 Candidatus Anoxymicrobiaceae bacterium
ACTTCTTCCCGCCCACCCAGCAGAAGCAGGTGCGCATAACGATGACGAGCACACTGGCGGGCGTCATCAGCCAGCTGCTGCTGCCCAGGTGCGACGGAGGCGGGCGCGTCCCGGCCGTCGAGGTGATGGTGATGAACGGCCGGCTGGCGGAGTGCCTGCTGAACGAGGAGCCCACTTCTGTGATGCGCGAGATAATCGCCGACGGGGAGTTCTACGGGATGCAGACCTTCAACCAGTCGCTGGTGTCGCTCTATGCCGACGGGCTGGTCGACTTCCAGACCGCGCTCAAGGCCTCCAACCAGCCGCACGATTTCATCCTGATGGCGAAGCAGATGGGTCTACCCGTCGAGGAGACCCTGGCGATCCGCTAGTAGTACCTCTCTCTCGGTACGACACCGTATTCATGGAGCTGGGTACTATGCGGTGGGAGTGCCCTCCGCGAGATCATTGTCCTTGGAGCGCGACGCGTGCGCCACGACCCTGTCGCGCCCGGATTCCTTGGCTTGGTAGAGAGCCTCGTCGGCCGCCGATATCAAGTGCTCCATCTGCTGGCTGTCGTAGGAGAATGCGGCCACGCCCATGCTGATGGTGGTGGTGAGCGGCTCGTCCGAGCCCAAAGCGTCCACCGACAGCGCGTCGACTTTCTTTCTCAGCTTCTCCGCCACCTCGTAGGCCTCGGGCCAGTCTGTCTCCGGCAGCAGTATTGAGAACTCCTCGCCCCCGTAACGGTAGACGCGGTCGACCTCGCGCCGGCCGGAGTTGAGCGCTCCTGCCACCTCGCGGAGCATAGCGTCCCCCGCCTGGTGGCCGTAAGTGTCGTTGAAGGTCTTGAAATGATCTATGTCGGCCATGATGAACGAGAACGGGTGCCGGTATCTCCTGGCACGTACGATCTCGCGATCAAGGTCTCGCCTCAGCTTGCGGTAGTTGTAGAGGCCGGTCACAGGGTCGGTTATCGCCAGCCTGTTGACCTGCTCGAAAAGTGAGGCGCGCTGCATCGCCAATCCGAACTGGAAGGTCATCGACTGCGCCAGCTGTATGTCCTCCGCGGTGAACGCGTCGGGGTGCCTGCGCCTTATGTGGAGCACGCCCAGCAGCGTGTCTCCCTCGACGATCGGCAGGCAGATGCACGAGCCCGTCGTGACTTTCTGGAGATTGGGGCACTTGTCGTCGGTCGCCAGGTTGTCGACCGCGATCGGCTCTAATCGGTGCAGGCCCGGCAGAGGGTGGCCGTCTCCATGCCCCTGCGCTTCATCTTGTCGAGCACCTCGTCGCTGTAGCCGAACGAGCCGACGGTCTCCATGTGGCCGTCCTTCTCCAAGACGCTATAGATCAGGCCCGAGTCGGCGTCGAAGACCTGGCGCGCCTCCTCCAGGCCTTCGGTGAAGATATCCTGCAGGCGGTTCTTGGTGCTGATGGTGGTGATGACCATGACCAGCGCGTTCACGCGGGTCAGCCAGCGGCGCGACTCGGCCAGGGCGTCCTGGCGCTGGCGGGCGAGCCTCCTCATGTCCAGGTAGAGTACGTGCGACCTGGTGGTGAGCAGCGAGGCGAAGTAAGTCACCAGCAGGCCGGTGATCGAGAACCTCACCAGGATCGAGACGTTCGACAGCGTGCTGGACGGCTCGTAGAGGAACAGCTCCAGAGCGAGCGCCCCGATGAGCAGGGCCAGGACCAGGTACCTCAGGCGCGAGGACGTGACCAGGCTGACAAACCCCAGGATCGCCGTGTTCACGATTATGACCAGCGCGGTGGCGTTGGAGACCCTGAAGATGCAGATGAACAGCAGGATGAGCGCCCCGAACAGAGTGCACGCGGCGATCAAGGTGGTTCTCTGAAGGTCATTCATCTTCATAATCCAGGATTTCATGGTAAGTGCCTTATGATAGACCGGCCGCGGTGATCGTCTCGGGTTTAGTTAGGCCGCCTGGATGGTGACTTCCGAGTATCCCGATGTCCCCTCGGTCCATTCGACCGCGGCCTCTTTTCCCGATGTCGCCTCGTAGAATCCGGCCAGGAACCCGGCGATCAGAGGCTCGTAGTAAGGGTTGTCGACCCTCGCCCGGACGGTGCCGTCCGCTACCGAGACCGACGAGCCGTTGCCCATGCCCTTGAGCTCGAGCGTCTTCATGTATCTGAGGTAGCCCGCCTCGGACGTGTCGAGTCCCTTTCCCTTGGAGGCGATCAGGTCGCGGACCCGCGCCTTCTCTGTGTCCGCCATCATCCGGGGGACCTCGCCGCCGAGCTCCGAGGTGAGCTCCCCGAAGAGGTTGGTCAGCGTCATGACCCCGATGAGCACCACCCGGTGGCCGGTCTTGGAGTCCACGATGATCCCGCGGTCGGCCTCGAAGGTATACTGCCTGCCCAGGGTGACCGGGGCCTTGCAGACCGGGCACAGCTCGTAGATGTTCCTGCCGCCCATTGTCGGAGGTGGAGCGTAGGAGGATTGGTCGTCGCTCTCCGGGCGCGCCGAAGCGCCCGCCTCGATGCGGCAGCGCAACGTTCCGTCACCGGCGATCTCGAAACTCGCGGAAGCCGCACAGCCCTCGACGCTCTCGAAGGCGCCGCAGATGTCGCCGGTGATTGCCGGGCCGCTGTAGGCGTCGGTGATCACCCCGTCCAGGTAGCGGTGGCGCTTGTAAGAGGACACCTCGGCGGAGCCCAGGCCCAGCATGCTGACCTGCTTGGAGAGCTGGTCGTATACCCTGGTGCTTATCAGGTTGCGCGCGAGGACGCCCTTGGCGCCCGACAGCACCGCGTCCATGAAGTGCTTTCCGCTTTTGCGCTTGGCCTCCTGGATGATGGCCTCCAGCGGTACACCCAGGCGCTCGCCGATGGAGTCCATGGTGAAGTTGAGCGCGTCGTTGTCGATGAAGACCATCCTGTGGGTCTCGTCGCGCGCCAGAGTTATGGTGCCGTTGGGAAGCCAGCGGTGCTCGCTGGTAAGTATGCGTGGAACCCCGCAGCGGGGACATGTGCGCATGGGTGTTGCTCCTGTTCTCCGGTCGATCTCAGCCTTGAGGCGTCATGAAATTATAACTCGCCTCGAATATCTTTTCCTTGTCATAGTCGAGGGTCGCGACGTGGTAGCAGTTGTCGAGCCAGATGAGTTCCTTGTCCTGCGAGGAGACGTGCTCGAGTATGTACTCGGAGTTGCGGGGAGGGACCACGTGGTCCTCCCTGGCCGCGAAGATCCTCATCGGGCAGGTTATCCTGCCAAGGTCGCCCTCCACCACCTTGGCGAGCTTCACCAGCTGGTGCGCCGCGTTGCTGTGGAGCTTCTCGTAGGCGACCTCGGTGACCTCGGGATCCTTGAGGTCGTTGCCGGGGCCGGCGATCGTTTTCATGAAGTGCTTGAGCACTCCCACGAACTTGAGCGCCACGCCCTGGGCCCCGGGCGCCAGCCAGTGGACGGGGGCGGAGATCGGGATGACTCCCGCCAGCGTGTCCGAGTGCCTCTCCGCCAGGTAGAGCGTGAGCAGCCCGCCCATAGAAAGGCCCGAGACGAACACTCGGTCGCAGAGCTCGCGGATCTCCGACAGCGCCGTCTCCACGGTGGCGGTCCAGTCCGTGTAGGACCAGCGCCCCATGTCTTCAACGTCGGTGCCGTGGCCCGGCAGGCGCGGACCCAGGACGGTCACGCCCTTGTCCGCCAGGTACTCTCCCATCAGGCGCATGCTGGATGTCGTGCCGGTGAAACCGTGGATGAGAAGGCAGCCGGTCTTGCCGCCCTCGAAGAAGAACGGCTTGCCGTCCTCCATGACGTCGAGCCCCGCAGGAATCTTCAGCGTCATCGCACACTTGTCTTTGACAGGGGTCTCAGGCATGTTTGGTCCCTCCACTTCACTCGCCGCCCGCGGCTGCCGGTCAGTTATCCGGGTTGCCGAAGATGTCCATGCTATCTATACCGGCGAGGCCCAGGCCCTCCTCGTGGACCACGCTGAACTCTCCCCAGTAGGTAAAGAAAGTCTCGAGAGTCTCCGACAGCCATCCCCGGGTGGCGGGGCCGTAGAGCTCGTGCCCGCCCGAGGGGACTATCATCGCGCAGACCATCGGGTTCTCGCCGGCCGCGGCAAGGAGGTCGTGCGCGTCTCCCACGGGTGACATCAGGTCGTCGCGCGCGTGCACCAGCAGGCACGGCACTTCGATCTCCGACATCATCTTGACCGGGCTCGCCTTGCTATAGAGGTCGCTCTCGGCCATCTCGTAGTACTGGCAGGAGACCTCGCGGGTGTATCTGCCCGGATCGAAGAACCCCCGCGGTCCGTCCGACAGGGTCTTGAAGAACAGCAGCACCCGCTGGAGCGCGCGCCGCACCGACGCCGTGGGGGCCGACGGGCTCCGCCCCGACAGCCTGGCGACCTCAGACGCCGCCTCTGCGTAGGCGCCGATCGCGACCACGCCGCCGGCAAGCGGACGGTCGAGACGCGAGCGGCCCGCGGCGATCAGTGCCGCGGAGCCGGCCATGCCCGCCGCGCAGACGCCGACGGTGCTGACGATCTCCAGCGAGTCGAGGTAGTCGGCCGCGGCAAGGACGTCGTCGGACTCCCGGTAACCCCAGCTGGTGGGCGCCTCGGAGAACCGGCCCGAATCGCCGCGATTCCTGAGGTCCATCGCCAGGACGTGGAAGCCCCAGTCGTAGTAGGCGTGGAGCGCGAGCGAGAGAACCCAGCCGGCGTTCTTGCTGGCGCAGGCTCCGCTCGCCAGGATCAGCGCGGGCCGCCTGGCGTCGCCGGCCTGAAGCGCGAGGTGCCCGCAGACCGGAGTGCCGTCCTGCGACTCCAGCATGATCGGCTCGAACGACGGGGGGTACGGGTAGACCAGGCCCGCCGTTATCCTGGTGGCGGCAAGCGCCGAAGGGATAAGGTCGATGAATATCGAGAGGGCCGACGAGAGCGGCCCGGGAAACGACGAAGAGAACTTGATCTTCTCGAGGAGCTCCATGACCTCGGACATCGTCTTCACGCCCGTCCTGCGCTCCAGTGATCTCCCCTCGCACGGCGCGGCGGGCGCCCCCCGGAAGCGCGTCCACATGTAGACGATGAATCCGACCGCGATCAGCACGGGCGAGAGAATCACCAGCAAGAGGGCCAGCAGGGCCTTGTTGACTTCCCGAGGTGTTCTACTGTCGGGGTAGGTGATCATTCTCATTTCGCGGCTATTCTATCACAGGCCCGACGGCGTTCCGTCACGGCCGCGAACGAGAAAAACAGCCCGGCGCAGGCTTTGCGGTCTTAATGACAAAAACAGCTATATCAGTTAGTTTAGTAAAGACTTTTGCTTGGGTTGGCTTTGACAGACACCGACGGGAGAACGATGGCTAAAAAGGTGAAGCGAGCGCTGGTGACGGGAGGGGCCGGGTTCATCGGCTCCCACCTCTGTGACGCGTTGCTCGACGACGGGTGCGAGGTCGTATGCCTGGATAACTTCGCCACCGGACGGGCAGCCAACATCGAAGGCGCGCGCGCGAACCCCCTCTTCAGCTTGATCGAGGCGGACGTGACCGAGCCTCTCGACGTCGAGGCCGACATGATCTTCCACCTGGCCAGCCCCGCGAGCCCGCTGGACTACTACGCGATGCCAGTGGAGACCCTTATGGCCAACTCGCTCGGCACGATGAACTGCCTGGATGCCGCCGCAAGGCTGGGCGTCCGGATGCTGATGGCCTCGACCTCGGAGGTCTATGGCGACCCCGAGGTGTCGCCGCAGGGTGAGGATTACTACGGGCACGTCAACCCGATCGGGCCGCGCTCCTGCTACGACGAGGGAAAGCGGTTCGGCGAGGCGCTGTGCAAAGCCTGCGAGAGGAAGTACGAGACGGAGGTCGTGATCGTGCGGATCTTCAACACCTACGGCTCCCGCATGCGAAAGGACGACGGCCGCGTCATCCCCAACTTCGTGCGGCAGGCGCTCGACGGAGAGCCGCTCACGATCTACGGCGACGGCAACCAGACGCGCAGCTTCTGCCATGTCTCCGACATGGTGACCGGCCTCAGGGGCGCCATGGGCACTTCAGATGTGGCCGGCGAGGTCATAAACTTGGGCAACCCCAACGAGATGAGAGTGATAGACCTTGCCGCGAGGATCCGCGAGAAGACTCAGACCGACTCCGGCGTGGTCTTCGAGCCCCTCCCGCAGGACGACCCGCTGCAGCGCAAGCCGGATATCACCAAGGCGATGAAGTTGCTGGGCTGGGCGCCTCGCGTCGGCCTGGACGACGGGCTCGACGACGTCGTGGCCTGGTTCACCGAGGGTCGGGGCTGAGGGTGGAAGCCGGCGACCGCGTCTGGGGGGCGTGCACCCAGGAGGAAGAGGAGCGCTACAAGGAGATCATTCGCGAGCGCGTCGAGAGCTCACCGTTCTACCGGCACATGGGCCTGGAGGTCACCGGTCTCGGCAGCGGATGGTCGACCTTCAGGATGGAGGCCGGTCCGCACCTCTACAACGTTGGCGGGATCGTGCACGGCGGCGCTGTCATGTCCATCGCGGACGCCGCCTCGGCCGCCGCGCTGGCGACGCTGCTGGAGAAAGGCACCGAGCGCCCCATCACGATCGAGCTCAAGATCAACTTCTGTTCGCCGGCGACCGCCGGAGCCGTCGAGGCGAGGGGGAGTGTGGTGCAGAAGGGCAGCCGGATCGCCGTGTGCGAGGTCGAGGTCACCCAGCAGGAACGCCTGGTGGCCAAGGGGATATCGACCTACATGATCATAGGATTCGAAGGCACCTAGCGAGGCTGGACCCGGTCTATCTCCCAGAAATCCGAGACCCAGTGGTAGGTGAGCTTGAACCGCTCACCATCGCTGTCGAGGACATCCCAGACAGAGAGGGTCAGCCCCTCCAGACCCTGGATCTGCTCGACGCGCGCGGAGATGACCTTCGAGATGGTGTGGTGAACGCCAGTCAGGTAGAACTCCCGGGGCTCGTTCGCGTACGAGCATCCGCTGTAGGCGATGACGCGGTTCTCTTCCAAGGCCGCCTCCAGCCCTTGCGGGCTGCCCGGACTATTCGGAGACGGGGTTGCGAAGGTCCTCGAGGTCCTTGCCGTTGCCCATCTGCCCGGTGGTTATCATGCCGGCCTCGTCGCCGTGGATGAAGGCCTCCACCATGTCGCGAGCGTCATTGTCGGCGAACTGCACCGGGGGTGACTTCATGAAGTAGGCGGCAGGCCCCATCAGCGCTCCAGAGAGGCCGCGGTCCATGCCCAGCTTGCAGCAGCGCAGCGCGTCTATGACGATGCCGGCGGAGTTGGGCGAGTCCCACCTCCATCTTGAACTCCATGTTCAGCGGGACGTCGCCGAAGGTCTTGCCCTCGCAGCGGATGTAGGCCCACTTGCGGTCGGTCAGCCACTCCACGTAGTCGGAAGGCCCGATGTGGATGCAGCCCTTCTCCATCTTGTGGTCGAGCTGGGAGATGACCGAGTTGGTCTTGGAGATCTTCTTGGACTCGAGGCGCTCGCGCTCGAGCATGTTCTTGAAGTCCATGTTGCCCCCGACGTTCAACTGGTACGTGCGGTCGAGTGAGAGTCCTCGATCCTCGAAGAGGCGCGCCAGCACCCGGTGCACGATGGTCGCACCAACCTGACTCTTGATGTCGTCACCGATGATCGGCAGGTTCGCGTCGGCGAACTTCTTCGCCCACACCGGATCCGAAGCGATGAAGACCGGGATGGCGTTGACGAAGGC
>DAIQAV010000121.1:0-7633 GCA_036781505.1 Candidatus Anoxymicrobiaceae bacterium
ACGGCGGCCGGTGTCATCAGGTTTTCTCTCAACATGCGATGCTCACCTCGTAGTCTGCTCTCCTGGCGTTCTGGATGAACTCGTACATGAGCACGGGGTCCTTCACACCCGGCTCGCGCTCCACTCCGCTCGACACGTCGACCCCGTAGGGCCGCACCAGCCGCACCGCCTTGGCGACGTTGCGGGGATCGAGCCCGCCCGCGACTATGACGCGCTTGCGGTCGTCGAGAAGGTGCAGCAGCCTCCAGTCGAACGTGCTCCCGGTGTCGCCCCGGCTGGTCTGCCCGCGGCCGTCGAACAGGACGGTGCCACCCCGGTAGCGGCTCGCCCGCAGCACGTCCGTGCCCCGCTCGACCCGTATAGCCTTGATCGCCATGTCGCCCAGCGCGGCGCAGTACTCGGGGCTCTCGTCCCCGTGCAGTTGCACCAGGTCGAGCCCGCAGCACTCGACGACCTCCCTGACCAGGTCGATCGGGCTGTCGACGAAGACCCCGACCTTCCGCGGGCCCGGCGGCATTCGTGACGAGATCTCGCAAACCTCCTCGGGCGTGACCCTGCGGGGGCTCGCGGCGAAGACGAAGCCGACGGCGTCCGCGCCGAACATCGCGGCGGAGACCGCGTCCTCGAGCCTCGTTATCCCGCATACCTTGACCCACATCAGAGACACCCCCTGGTGTCGGCCGATCCCACTTCGACAGCGCCAGTCAGCTCGCGGAGCCGCTCCGCCGGCTTTTCGGCGCGCATCAGCTCTTCTCCCACCAGGATCGCGTCGGCCCCCGATCGCTGGACCCTCAACACGTCGCCGCGAGTCCTGATGCCGCTCTCGCTCACGGTCACCACGCCGGGCGGCACGAACCGCAACAGGCTCTCGGTCGCCGCGAGGTCGACATCGAGAGTCCGCAGGTCCCGGTTATTGATCCCGACGATGGCCGCCCCCGCCGCCAGTGCCCGCTCCAGGCTCTCACGCTGGTGCGCTTCGACCAGCGCGTCCACCCCCAGTCCCACGGCGAAACCGATCAGCGACTCGAGGCGCTTCCCCTCGAGGGCGTCGGAGATCAGCAGCACCGCCGAGGCCCCGAACGCGGCGGCCTCCAGCACCTGGTACTCGCAGGAGACGAAATCCTTTCGCAAGAGGGGCAGGCCGGTGGCGGTGCTCGCCTCGGCAAGGTCGTCCAGGCTCCCGCCAAAGTCCGCGTTGGTGAGGACCGAGACCGCCGCCGCGCCACCCGACTTATATTGGCGGACGAGGCCCGTCACCGAAGCCCCGGGCCGGATCTCGCCGGCGGACGGCGACCGGCGCTTGACCTCGGCGATGACCCGCACCTGAGGACCGGCGCTCGCGAGCGCGGACTTGAAGCAGGCGCGTTCGGGCGCTCTTTCTATGCGCCGCTCCAGGGCGCGCGCGCTCACTTCCGCCATCCTCGCGGCCGCGGAGTCAGCGGCCCTCTTCATGGCTCCATCAAGAAACACCGCGGGCTCCTTCCCTCGAGAAGGCGACGAGGCGCTCGAGCACCCGGGCGGCCTCTCCCGCCGAAACGGCGTCTCTCGCCAGGCCCACCCCTTCTTTCACTGAGCCGGCGACCCCCGCGGCCGCCAGGGCGAACCCCGCGTTCGCCAGGCAGACGTCGAGTCGCGGGCCCTGCTGGCCGCCGAGGACCCGCCGCAGCGTGTCGGCGTTCTCCTCCGGTCCACCCCCGGCCAGGGCCGCCGGGGCGCTCCGGTCCATGCCCAGATCCTGCGGCTCCAGGACGTAACTCGTGAAGCCGCCATCCGCGACCTCGCACACCATGGTCTCCGCCGCCAGGGTGAACTCGTCCATCCCGTCGGTGCCGTGCAGGACGAAAGCGTGCCCGGTCCCGAGCTCCGCCAGCACCTCGGCGACCAGCGGGACGAGCCCGGGGCTGTTGACGCCGAGCACCTGTGCCCGCGCCCCCGCTGGGTTCGTCAGCGGACCGAGGATGTTGAATATTGTGGGGGTGCCGAGCGCCTTGCGGGCTCCCATCACGCGGCGCATGGCGGGGTGGAAGCCCGGCGCGAACATGAAGCCGATGCCGACCTGCTCGATGCAGGTGCTCACCGCGTCGGGCGCCATCTCGATGTCGACGCCGAGCGCCTCGAGCACGTCGGCGCTGCCACAGCCTGAGGAGACCCCGCGGTTGCCGTGCTTGGCCACCGATGCTCCGGCCGCCGCCGCGATAAGCCCCGAGGTGGTCGAGATGTTGAAGGTCCCCTTGCGATCCCCGCCGGTGCCGCAGGTGTCCACCAGCATTCCGGCGCGCGGGTTGATAGAGACCCGCACCTCGCGCATCGCCTCGGCGAAACCGGCGATCTCTTCCGCGGTCTCGCCCCCCGCCTTCAGCCCGACCAGCAGGCCCGCGATGAGAGCATCGGGCACGTCGCCTTCCAGGATCGCCAGAGCGGCATCGTACGCTTCGCTCCTGGACAGGTGCCTCCCGCACGCGAGCTTCTCGATGGCTTTCCTGATCAGTGCCTCGGGCTCGGCCACCCCCGGTGTTTCGCTGACCGCTTCCGTTTGCGCGGCGAGTCCACCGCGTGACGCCAGGAAGTTCTCGAGCAGCTTCTTTCCCGCGCCCGTAAGTATGGACTCCGGGTGGAACTGGACGCCCTCGACGGAGAGCTCCCGGTGCCGGAGCCCCATCACCAGGCCGTCGTCGGTCGTTCCCGTGATCTCGAGGCAGTCGGGCAGGCTGTCGCGGTCGACCACCAGCGAGTGATACCTCGTGGCCTCGAGCGGGTTGGGCAGCCCGCGGAAGATCGTCCTGCCGTCGTGGCGCACCAGCGATGTCTTGCCGTGAACCGGGGCCGGACCCCGGACCACGCGCCCTCCCATCACCGAGCCGATGACCTGGTGCCCCAGGCACACACCCAGGATGGGCATCTTGCCGGCGAGTTCTCTGACCACGTCGCAGGAGACCCCCGCGTCCTCGGGCCCGCCCGGCCCCGGTGAGACCACCAGGTGCGTAGGGGAGAGAGCCCTCACGCCCGCCGCGTCGATCTCGTCGTTCCTGCGAACGACGACCTCGCTCCCCAGCTCCTCGAGGTGCTGCGAGAGGTTGTAGGTGAACGAGTCGTAGTTGTCTATCAAGACGACGCGGGTGTTCATCGCGCTTCCCTTTCTGCCGAGCGGATCGCCCGCATGAGCGCCCGCGCCTTGTTTTTCGTCTCCTGGTACTCGTCCGCGGGCCGCGAGTCGGCGACGATTCCGGCACCCGCCTGGACCAGGGCTCGCCCGTCGCGTACTACCACGGTCCGTATCGCGATGCAGGTGTCCATATCGCCGGAATAGCTGAGGTATCCGACCGCCCCGGAGTAAGCGCCTCTCCTGTCGGGCTCGAGCTCGTCGATTATTCCAGCAGCCCTGACCTTAGGCGCGCCGATGACCGTTCCCGCCGGGAAGGACGCGCGCAGCAGGTCGTAGTTGCCCATGCCTTCCCTGAGCACGCCTTCCACCTCGCTCACCATGTGCATCACGTGCGAGTACCTCTCGACCTCCATCAGGGTCGTGACCCTGACCGTCCCGGGGCGGCACACCCGCCCGAGGTCGTTTCTCGCCAGGTCGATGAGCATGATGTGCTCGGCCCTTTCTTTCTCGTCTTCTTGCAGCTCCTCGGCCAGGGCCGCGTCCTCGGCCGCGTCGGCGCCCCGCGGCCTGGTGCCGGCTATCGGCCTGATAACCGCCCGCTCACCCCGGCTCGATACCATCGGCTCGGGGGAGGAGCC
The DNA here is from genome assembly GCA_036781505.1 of Candidatus Anoxymicrobiaceae bacterium. Lineage (GTDB taxonomy): Bacteria > Actinomycetota > Geothermincolia > Fen-727 > Anoxymicrobiaceae > FEN-680. Next base: position 3,742 of record DAIQAV010000121.1, read on the forward strand.
CACCAGCGTGACCCCGGGCAGCTCCAGGTAGAACATGTACGGCGACGGGTTCTCCGCGCGCAGGTGACGGTAGACCGAAAGGGCGTCCCCCTCGAGCGGGAGCGAGAAACGCTGCGACACGACCACCTGGAAAGCGTCACCGGCGAGGATGTACTCCCGCGCCGCTTCCACCATGGCCTCGAAACGGGCGTGAGTGACGTTGCACTCCGCGCCGTCATACTCGGCTCCGTCGCGGTCCCCGGAAGCAGGCAGGTCGAGCGACATCCCGGTGGGAAGACGCTCGTAGAGCGCGGAGGCCATAGCGTCGATGCTCTCCATTCCGCGCTGGTAGGCGGCCATGCGCACGGCCTCGTCGGACGCCAGTTCCACAACGGCGCCGAGCCTCATCCTCGAGCGGAGGTGGTCGAACATCACGATGCGCCTCGGGAACATGAACTGCATCTCGGGCACGTCCGCGGGCTCTCCCGCCAGGGTGACCTTCTCCAGGTAGGGGAGGACGTCGTAGCCGAAGTAGCCTACCGCGCCACCCGAGAACGGCATGTCGTCGCGGCACTCGTGCAGGTAAGCCCGCCGGCCCTCCACCAGGTCGAAGAGCGCTCGGACCGGGTCGCCGGGCACCCGCTCGCTTCGCTGTCCCTCGGTGACGACCAGGTCGCCGCCCTCGAGTGTCGCGACGGCGCCCGGGTCGAAGCCAAGGAAGGAGTACCTGCCCCACATCTCCTCGGACTCGGCGCTCTCCAACAGGAAGCAGGGTCCGCCGTCGCGCAGCTTCATGAACGCGGAGATCGGAGTCTCGAGGTCGCTCGAGACCTCTGTCCAGATGACCGCGAGGTTGTACTCCGGGCCGATACGGGAGAACTCTTCTCGCGACGGCGTTGTGGCCGGCGCAGACCCGGTGCTCATGCTCACGCTGGTAGTGCTCTGCTGCATATCTCCTCCAAATAAAAAAGCCGTGACTGGTTGTCACGGCAAAAAAAACCGTGACCCCCGAATACGAGGGTCACGCGGACTTTGCGCTCTCAGGCGCGGCGGTTCGGACCCTCTATCGAGAGTCCCACCAGAGGAGGTTGAGTTTTTTCGTACCTGATACTGTCTTCATGATTCGCCGATTATAGGGTCGCCGGCCGCTCCTGTCAAACTTACCTTCTTGGAACGGGCGGCCACGCGCGTTTGTTTACGCGCGAGCGATGCGGATAAATCGATCACTGCCCACGTGGTAAAATATTCGAGGCGTGCGAAACGGTTTGTTCCAGTGCCCGAGGTGGAATTCCCTTTCGCAGCCTGCAATTAACGGGGGTATAGCTCAGTTGGGAGAGCGCTGGCTTTGCAAGCCAGAGGTCGGCGGTTCGAGCCCGCCTACCTCCACCATACAACAGCAACAACTCCTCGTAGGCGGGCTCGCCAGGGGGGCCGGGGGAAGGATTCCCCCGCATTAACTTCTTAAACAGGGGGGTTTCGTAGGGGGGACGAGCAGTCCCCCCTCGGGGAGCGGAACCCTGAACAGCAAACCAGCGCCAAGCTGGAACTGCGCAGGGTGAAGCGACGAGCTGGCCTACCTCCACCAGCCTCTTGTCGCGTCTGCTTGAAAAACAGCCCAGGTCCCTCAGGATTCAGAAATGCGATTCTAGAATCTGTGCCTGATCATCTGTCAAATAGCAGAAAGACTGAGGTGGCGTGAAGGTCCCAAGAAGTGAATATGGATTTGCATGTGGCTGCGCGGCTCTCGCGTTAATGATTTCAATGGCATATCCAAGAGTGCACCCATCATAATAGTTAAAGAAGGCATCTCTCGCTATACCAGCATTTTCGTGGAAGGTTCTCCATAGGTTGGATGGGCTTTCCTGGTAAATGGTGCCTACATCAAATCTTCCTACAATTCGTCTGATCGAAGAGTTCGCATAAAGGTAAATAGTACTCACGTCAGTCTTCTTGAAGATAGTGCGCCTGAACTCGTATCTCTTTCGACCAGAGAATATTTCATTAGCGTATTCCGGTCTAATGGAGAACAAGACGTTCATCCACTTCTCCTCTCTCAAGAATTCCGAGGTATTTGTCGTGCGTCAAAAAATGGGTCATTGATGTCAAGGTTATGAACGGGACAGTGAATGATCAAAGGTGTGGCATCGACAATCTCGTGTGGCAGCATCTCACCGAAGAGGACTCGGGCGTCGAGAATACCTAGGACGCGGTCGCTGAGGCCCAACCATGAAGCTTTCTTTATGATCCCTTTGTCCTCTGTTACTAGCAGATCTGCGGCGTTTCTAGAAATGGCATATAGCAAATCGTTGTCGACCTTGTCATTCGGTCTTGTGGTTTTACCGACTACGGCCAGGAACGCGATGTCTGTGTCACAACTAGGCGGGGACGCTAAGTGGGCGTAGGCATCAAGTTTGGAGAGCTGGACTCGCCTTCTAGCTGTCTCTTTATCTCTCTTGAGATCTTCAATCGATGAAGGGTGCAGTAGTACTTGTACGTTCAGTGTGCCTAGGGTTTTCAGTAGTTGCTGAAGGTCCTCCGGAATTACTTGCTCTGCTTCTCGGGAAATGAAGATATTGGTGTCCAGAAGCACACGGATGTCACTCACGAATGCAGCACCACCTTAGCCGGTTCTAGGTTGATCTTTCTACACCAATTGGTCTGCTTCCTTGTGTTGCTTGTATTGTATTGAGGGGGTATGACATCACGGAGGGCCCTTTCGTGTCCCGAATGCTTTACTTCAACGAAAGGTTAATTGACTTATCATAGACGGGCTAGAAGGGGTGGTCGTTTTTCTTAGGGAGGGCCGAACCGTTGCCCTGGGTCGGGGACTGCCTCTGGTCGAGCGCGTTCGTTATTATTAACAGACTATTAACGTACGTTTCACGGGTAGTTAACCGGCCGGCTCGACAATAGGATCAGGAAGATTCTGTTTGATGTCGAGCAAGGAGAACGAGATGAAGAAGATCCTGATCGTAACGGCGTTGGTGGCGGCCATCACGCTCGGGCTCGGCGGCATCGCCGTCGCGCAGCAGACGTCTCCAACCGCTCCAGCCGGAAACAAGAACGCCGGCGCGAGGATTGAGCAGGCCAAACAGCGCATCGCAACGGCGATCGAGCGCGCTGGACAGGTCAAAGACAAAGCCCTCAAGCTGGTGAAGAACGGCGAGGCCCGCCTCAACAAGGTCATCGCGACGCTCAAAGCACAGGGGAAAGACGTCTCCAAGCTCACCCAGTACAAGGAAGCCATCGCGTCCAAGCTCAAGACGGCGCAGAGTGACTACAACGCGCTGATCAGCAAGCTCAAGGAAGCGGAGGGCCTGGTATCGGCCACGACGGTCGTGCAGCTCAAGGCGGCCGTGAACGAGGCGAGAGTGCTGAGGGGGCGTGTCAGGACCGATGTGCAAGAGATCAGGCAGTACACCAAGACGGTTGTAAGGCCCGCGATCAAGTCCATGATGGGAAAGACCAAGGCTTCAGGGAAGCAGAAGACCCAGACGGCTCCCGCCAGTCCCACGCTGTAATACAGACCCGTTAGCGAACACGCCGCGCGGCATAAACTCGAGGATGCCGCGCGGCGTTCGCTCGCACCCGTAACCCCCCGCTCTTGTGATATATTTTCATGCGCACGATCGAGCGAAGGGATGACGATGGCGAGCAAGGAGCACCTCAAGATACTGAAGCAGGGGGTCAAAGCCTGGAACGAGTGGCGCCGCGTCGACATGAACGCGCGCCCCGACCTGTCCGGCCACGATTTCAAAGGCGTCGACCTCACCTACATAAACTGGATGGTCACCGACCTGTCGGGCGCGAACCTGTCGGGATGCAACCTGAAGCAGGCCTACATGACCCACGCGAACCTGCAGAGCGCCGACCTGCGCAAGGCCAACATCAACCGCACGGACCTGCGCAACAC
>DAIQAV010000122.1:0-7538 GCA_036781505.1 Candidatus Anoxymicrobiaceae bacterium
CCGGCCATGTTTGTGGCGATGGTGACCGCGCATTCCTCGCCGGCGAGGGCGATGATCTCGGCCTCTCGCTCGTGCTGCTTCGCGTTCAAGACCTCGTGCTCGATGCCCCGGTGCTCGAGCATCTTCGCCAGGCGCTCGGACTTCTCGATGGACACGGTGCCGACCAGCACCGGCTGCCCGCGGTCGTAGCATTCGATGATGTCCTCGGTCACGGCCTCGAATTTGGCCTTCTCGGTCTTGTAGATGAGGTCCGACAGGTCCTCACGGATCATGGCCACGTTCGTCGGTATCTCGACCGTCTCGAGCTCGTAGGTGTGCTGGAACTCGTCGGCCTCGGTGGAGGCGGTACCGGTCATGCCGGCCAGCTTTTCGTACATGCGGAAGTAGTTCTGGAAGGTGATGGTGGCAAGCGTCTGGTTCTCTTCCCTGATCCGCACGCCTTCCTTGGCCTCGATGCCCTGGTGGATGCCGTCCGAGTAGCGCCTTCCGACCATCAGCCGCCCGGTGAACTCGTCGACTATCAGGACCTCGCCTTCCTTGATGATGTAGTCCACCTCGTTCTTGAACAGCTCCTTGGCCTTGATCGCCACCTCCACGTGGTGGACCAGGTCGGAGTGCACGTTGTCGTAGAGGTTGTCGATGGACAGGATCTGCTCGACTCGGGCGATGCCGTCCTCGGTCACCGAGATGGTGCGCGATTTCTCGTCGACCTCGTAGTCGGCGTCCTTGTGAAGCTTCTTCGCCACCTGCGCGAACTGCCTGTACCACCTGACCGACTCGGTGGCGGCGCCGCTGATGATGAGCGGGGTGCGCGCCTCGTCCACCAGGATGCTGTCGACCTCGTCGACGATGGCGAAGTGGTGGCCGCGCTGTACCATGTCGATCGGGTCCACCACCATGTTGTCGCGCAGGTAGTCGAACCCGAACTCGTTGTTGGTCCCGAAGGTAACGGCCGCCGCGTAAGCGATTCGCCGCTCGGGCGGGTCCATCTGCGCCTGGATCAGTCCCACGCCCATCCCCAGGAACTCGTAGATCACGCCCATCCACTCGCTGTCGCGTCGCGCCAGGTAGTCGTTCACGGTGACCATGTGGATGCCCTCGCCGGTGAGGTGGTTGAGGTAGACGGGAAGAGTCGCCACCAGGGTCTTGCCCTCGCCGGTCTTCATCTCGGCGATCTTGCCCTGATGAAGGACGATGCCGCCCATGATCTGGACGTCGAAGTGCCTCTCGCCCAGCAGCCTGCGCGCGACCTCGCGCACGACGGCGTAGGCTTCGGGAAGGAGTTCATCGATGGTTTCGCCGGCCTCGTGTCGCCGCCTGAACTCGGGCGTCTTTGCCGCCAGGTCCCCGTCGGAAAGCTTCTCTATGTCAGGTTCCAGCTCGTTGACCCAGACGACGGCCGCCTCGAGGTCTTTAACCTTCTTGGTCTCCCCAAAACGGAGAGCTCTCGAAACTCCCTTCAGCACTCGCTGATAACTCCCTTGGCAATCTTGGAAGCACGCGGGATATCGCCCGCAGCACTTTGCTGTCGTACTTCACTCCGCGCTCCAGGTTCATCTCGGTCAGCGCGTCTCCCTCGGACAGTGGCTCCCTGGACTCGCTTCCGGACACCAGGCCCTCGAAGTCGTCCACAGCCCTGAGGATGCCCGAACCCAGGCTCACGGCCCGGCGCTTGTCCACGTCGGTCACCCGGTCGCGCAGACCTTCCCTTCCACCCAGTATCTCGGCCGCGACGTCGAGGTAGTCCACCTTTCCAACGATGTCGACCCCGCCCGAGATCACACCTTCGACCTCGCTCAGCTGCCTCTGCTCGGCGTCCACGCCGTGCTTGGTGACAGCACCGATGTCGTGCAGGAATGCGGCGAACTGGACCTGCTGGGCGTCCTCGGGCGAGAGACCGAGCTCCCGCGCCACCCCGAAGGACAGCTCCGCCACCCTGTCGGCGTGACCGACCGCCAGCATCCCCGTCTCCTCGGGAATAGCCGACAGCACGCGTATCGTCTCGAGCAGGTACTGGTCTGTTGCCGCGACCCTGTTGTAAGCGTACATGAAGATCAAAAGCACAGGTAGTCCGATTATCAATGACCACATCCCGATGCCGACGAATATCAGCCCCATCAGGCCGCCCGTGAAGGCGATGATCGCAAACGGCAGCCACGACTTGCGCAGGATGCTCTGGAAGTAGACGCCGGTGGGGAAATGGCCCTCCGAGGAGAGCACGAAGGATTCCTTGGCGAGGTACACCAGGAACAGCAGCCCCGCGCATACCACGGCCGCCCCCAGCACAGCCGGTGTGTAGCCCCCGTGGAGCTCCGGCTTCTTGGGCAGTATCTTGATCAGCCCGAAGAACACCAGTGCGATGAGACCAACGCCGGCGTAGTCGAGCAGCAGGCTCAGGACGTCCTCCTTGGAGAACCCGGTCATGTTCGTCGAGACGAACACGATCAGCGACCCGATCAGGAAGATCCAGACGACCTGCACGCTGCCGGCGGCCGTTATCTTGTCATAGTGGATGGCGTGCAGCCCGACCGGCAGCGCGATGAGCGCGGCGAGCAGCGGCGCGTACCCCAGGGATATGTCTCCCCCGCCCTTCAGATGGAGCCGGAAGAAAGCGGCCATGGTGAACACGACCAGGAAGAACCCGAGGTTGCCGTAGTTGATCGACCCGAGCCGGGTGACCAGGATGCTGACGACCAGCGTAGCCAGCGCGGCCAGGATGATGAGCGGCATGACGAAGGAGAACTCGTTTCCGGGCTCGCTGCGGACCCGGTCCCTGGCCGGCCTTCGCTCCATGGCCGGCTCCCGCTCGCCGTCGCGCAGCTCGCGTTCGATCGGGTGGGACTTGTCCACGACCACGGGCTCGGGCACCGCCGGCCCTTCGCGTTCCTGCTCGAAGAAGCTGCTCGCGGGCTCGCGCTTTGAAGGCGCGACGTCGCGCGTCTCGTCGAAGGCCACGCGCTCGGGCGTCTCCTCAGCGAACTCCTCCTCGTCGAAGTCGATGTCGCTGAAGCCCTCTACGAGGTCCTCTCCGTCGAAGACTGTCTGGCGCGGCCTTTCCGGCCTACCCCTTGTCTTCTTCGCTCTTCTTTTTTTTGGAGCCCGCTTTTCTCTTGGGCTCTCTGGCTCGTCGTCTCGTGCCACTCTCGGTCCTCTTCCATTCGCGCATGTCTTTTTCTATCTCGCCTCTGACATCATCGTAAGATATCCCGTCCGCCGGAGTCATGCCGGACGGCCTGGCGACCGGCGTCTCGCCCGCCTCAGGCGCCGCTTCGGCAAGCGTCGGCTGATCCGAGGAGACGGTGAGCTGCGGCTGCTGGACCTTGGTCGGCATCCTCAGCTTGTCCTTGAGCGCCCCGGTCCACAGCCCGCGCTTGATAGCGACCTTCACAAAAGCGTCCACGACCTCGGGGTCGAACTGGATGCCCTTGGCCCTGACCACCTCGGAGGCCGCCTCGTATTTGTTCAGCGGCTCCCTGTACGACACCGGCCTCTGCATCGCGTCGAACGCGTCGGCGACGGAAAGGATGCGAGCTCCCAGCGGGATGGTCTCGCCGGCAAGGCCGTCAGGATATCCGCTCCCGTCAGTCATCTCGTGGTGGTGCCTCACCGTCGGGGCCACGACCGCGAACGACGGCTCTTTTGACACGATCCTCGCCCCGATCAGCGGATGCTGCTTGATCTCTTCGTACTCCTCGGGCGTCAGCGGGCCGGGCTTTTCGACCACCGACGGGTCCAGGGCCAGCTTGCCGATGTCGTGGAGCAGGGCGGCCTGCCTCAGGAAGTGGATGTCCTCGTCGGCGAAGTCCATCTCGTCGGCGATGTCCACCGCGATATCGGCTACCCCCAAGCTGTGCCCCTCCATGAACATACTCCCACCCTCGACACCCTCCATGATGGCGAGCGTCGTGTCGTCGCAGACGTCACGCATGGTCGCGTAGCGGGTGTAAACCACCCTGATAGCCAGGATCGGCGCGAAGAGCAGCACGACAGCCGGGAACTCCAGCCTGATGTATACGATCGCGGCAAGGAAACCGATGCCGGAATAAAGCACGTAGCCAGGGAGCTTTCCCAGCAGTCGCCTCTGCCAGAAGCGGAACACCTTCTGTCCCTTGGGAGCGAGCATCGGCACCACCAGCAGGGTGTTGAACACGAAGAACACCAGCGTCGCCAGTATCCAGGGAAGCACCAGCTTGCCGCCGTTTTTCAGGCTCGCGTCCAGGATGCCGCCGCCCGTGTACTTGAAGACCAGGCCGGCAGCCCCCGCGGCGAACACCATCTGTGCCGTGTTGAAGGTCACACGCCTCCAGCCCTGAGGCTCGCGCTCCAGGAAGAATATCGGCAGTCCGAACGCGGCGACCACGGCGGTGCCCAGAGGCCCTGATATCATCATCGCCATCACCAGCGGGAGGAGCGCGATCGAGAGCCTTCCCGCCGGCCGCATCGGCAGCGCGAACAACTCCGAGGTCAGGAACATCACCCCCAGCAGCACGACCGCGAACCAGTTCTCCCGGGTGTAGGTGATGCCCAGGACGGCAAGTATGACGATGGCGAGGACTATGGCCACCGCAAGGACGTTGTCCACCCTGCCCAGGCGCGGCGAGGGCTCGCGGGGCACGTCATCCTTCCGCTTCTTCGAACGGCGTGGCTTGGAGTCGCCATCGAAGAGAGATTCGTCGAACTCGAGGCTGGAACGTCTTACCATCGTATCCCCGCGCCCCCGGCCAGGAACATTTCGGCGATGAACTTCAAGATTTTTTTAGAATAGTCGATTAGACCGGCCACAGACCGGTCACCTCCCTGGTTTGAGGTATTCAGTCTATCACGCCATAGTCAAGCAAACCGTAGTTACCATCGATTCGCCTATAGACGATGTTCGTGTTGTCAGTCTCTGAATTGGTGAAAACAAAGAAATCGTGGCCGAGGGTCTCCATCTGGAGGACGGCCTCCTCGGGCGTCATAGGCTTGCGGGGTATGCCCTTGAGCTTGACTATGGACGGGGCGAGGTCTTCTGCCTCGTGCTCTTCCGTGGTGGGGGTGCGCAGCGCGCTGGGATGGGCCTGGGTGCGGTCGATCCGTTTCCCGTGGTACTTGGACATCTGCCTCTGGACCTTGGCCACGGCCATGTCGACGGCGATGTACATGTCGCGGTCACGCCCGACCGCCCTGATGACGCCGCTGTTGCCGAAGATGTTTATCTCCGCCACCTGGTTCTGGCGTATGCTGGGGTTCTTCTCGACGAGTAGAGTGACTTCGATCTCGCGGACCTCGAGGCCCAGCTTCTGGATCTTGGACACCTTGTCGACGGCGTGCTCGCGCAACGCGTCGGTGACCTCTATGTTTTTCCCCTTGACCCTGATCTGCAAAACGGATCCTCCGGGATAACAGCCTCACGCAAGACTACAACCCCACTTTAGGCACTGATGCAAAATGGGGTTGCAATTATCAGTTCTGCTACACTTTCAGCTTTGCCTGGTGACGTTGGTCGCCTTGGGGCCCCTGTCACCATCAACCACTTCGAACTGGACGGCTTCGCCCTCATTGAGCGTCCGGTACCCCTCAGCGGTGATATCCGAGAAATGAACGAAGACGTCGTCCCCGCCTTCGCGCTCGATGAAGCCGAACCCCTTCTCCGGGTTGAACCACTTCACAACACCTGACTCCAACACACTCCCCCAGTCTCAAAACCGTTTCAGGTAGGGTACCACACGCATTGTACAGTGTAAACGGCTCGCGCGGCGCGCCCTGAGGCGCCTCCAACAAGCGGCTCGGCGAGCCTCCTGCGCGGCCGGGCGAGGGGTGTATCAGATGAAGGCCGGCGCGATTCTGGAAACGGGTCCCGCTGACCTGGTCTTTGGCCCCACACTCGCCTGCTGAGAGATTGCAGCCGGGTTTTATTTAACCCGACCACGCCATCTTCTCCTCTTCTGAAGGGCAGGACTTACCCCTAAGCCGCACCATGCTCAGCAACCATTAGTTGCCTTACGTGGGTCGTTTCGCCTGCGACTGGCATCGACTTTCAACCACAGACCGGGACCCGTTCCCAGAATCGCGCGCGCAATCGTGCGCGTGTCGTCACGAGTCGATGTTATCCCGGTGTGGAACGCTGTTGCAAGCGGCGGTAGGCGCCTCAGTCGAGCTTGTCTGAGAAGATACGGCCGATGAGCTTCTTGGCGACCTCGTCCCCCGTCACGTTGTAGCTGGACGACTCGAGCGCCTTCTTCACTTTCTCGACCCTGTCCTTGCGGATCTCGGGCATGGTATCGATCTGTTTCACTACCTGCTGGATATCCTCGATCTCTTTGTCGCTGAACTTGGTGGGCTCAGACTCGCCCCCCATCGTCTCGCTCTTCTTCAGCAGGTCAAGCGCATTCTGTATTTCTCTGTCTGACAGTTGCATCCACATCACCCGGGTAAGCGTTGGGCCTCTGACGATCGTGATGTCCTGGTCACCACCTATGTATCGTCAGACCTGTTTGTAATCTGAACCCCGAATCAAACAGCCGCTTAACGTGATTGTACGCTGCAGAGGGCTGAGAATGCCCGATTCAAGGCAAATAGTAGCCAGATTGGGGGAAGAATCGGGCCTTTGGCGGGGGACTGGCGCCCCAAAATGTCCGATAGGGTGATTTTCGCGTTTTTCATCGATCGGCGCCCCGACGCAGCACCGCGCGTGCCGCGACCAGCACTCGCACCGAACAGGCCCCGGCATCGAGGAGCAAGCGGGAGCAAGCATCCGCGGTTGCTCCGGTGGTCATGACGTCGTCGATGAGCAGGACCCTGCCGGCCGGCGCTACCCCGCTGAACGCGAATGCGCCCGCGACGTTGGCCCACCTGGCCCTCCCCGGCACACTGTCCTGGTCGGCCGATTTCCCGGCGACACGCAAGCCGTCCAGAACCGGGACGCCTGCAAGGCTCGAGTATGCCTGCGCCAGCAGACGCGACTGGTTGTATCCCCTCTTTGCGACCTTCTCAGTGGTGGACGGCACGCAGAAGACGGCCGACGGGAACAGGTAATCCGGGTCGTTGCCGGCCGCGGCCAGCATCAGTGCGGCCAGCGGGGAGGCGAGCCTGCGCTCGGAGTCCTTGAGCCGCAGTACCATGTCCTTCAGCGAGCCCCGGTACTCACCGGCGGCCCTCCAGCCGAGAAAAGCCACCGGGCGCCCTGCGCGCGCAAGGTCGCTCTCACTCCTTACCGCGCGCCTGGCCATCGACAGGGCGCAGGGGCCGCACAGGGCGGCGGGGCAAGGAATGCCGCAGTTGGCGCACTCTGAAGGGTAGACGAGGTCTACCAGGTGATCTTTGAGAGACGGTCGCATCATGGGTGAGGGAGAGAGTTTCCGGACAGCAATACAATCAAAAATATACCAGCTGCGGGGCCGGTAGTCAAAAGTAGAAAGAGGGGGCAGACACTTTTAGCCCATTTCTTCTACTCTTTAATGGGAGAACACCTTGAGGCTCTCGGAGTAGGGAGGCCTCAAGACGCCGCGGTCTGTCACGATGCCGTCGAGGTAGCGCGCCGGGGTGACGTCGCAAGCGGG
>DAIQAV010000123.1:0-7529 GCA_036781505.1 Candidatus Anoxymicrobiaceae bacterium
CACCCTGCCTTCCTCGACGATTATCGACTCGACCGACCGGTCGTACTCCACCTTCCCGCCCAGGCGCTCCAGCGCGTCGAGGTAGGACCGGGCGATCGCGCCCATCCCGCCCCTGGGGTAGGAGAGCGACGAGCTCGCCGCCATGTTGGCGAAGCAGTAGATGAACTCGCCGGCGGAGCCCGTGAAATAGGTCACCACGATCAGCATGCCACAGACCGCGTTCATCATCATGTGGAACTGGAAGTCGTCGGTGAACTGGCTCACGTAGTGCTTGAGCGTCATCGAGTCGAGGACTTCCATCTCGGAGGCCGGCTTCAGCGTGGCAAGCTCCTTGAAACAGATGTAGCAGTCGTCGCGGTTCTCCGGGCTGACACCGATCCCATCGAGTATCGCGTGAATGGACTTATCGGAGGCATAGTCCAGCGGGTAGGTCGCGACCTTGTCGCCCAGCACGATGCGGTTTCCCTGGATGAGGGCCCATTGCAGGTCGGCCCCGACCTCGCGCGCGATGTCCCCCAGCGGCCCGGAGTCGCCGCTCCCCACGGCGTGCACGCCGGTATCGTAGGTGAAGCCGTCGCGCTCGAAGGACGCGGCTTTGCCCCCGGGGAACGAGTTGCGCTCCAGGACCGTGACGTCGAACCCCTTCTGCGCGAGCAGAGCGGCGCAGCCGGAACCTCCGACCCCGCTCCCGATGACCACCACTTTGCTATCGCCGGACGCCATCCGCGGTCTCCTTTCTCATAGACGCGAATAATCTATCAAATCAAGGTCTAATAGTCTTTAAGCGGGTGCGGGCCGCGTAAGTTAGAATTAACTGATAACGGCGAAAGGAGCGGCGCGTGTCTTCGAGATGGCGAGGGGTCAAATCGAACAAGGCGAACCTGGTGCTCTTCACAGTAGGCATCTTCCTGATCGTCCTTTCGGGGCTGTGGCGGTTCACGATAGCCCCGGCGATCCGGGTGGTGGCCACGGACCTCGACCTGGTGCGCTTCTACGACGGCCACCTCTCCGACTTCGTCCGGCCGCCGGGCCAGCCGCCGGTCGGTCCGACCCCGATCAACTACAGCGTCACCATCCAGTCCAAGGAGTCCAACCCGGTAGGCAGGTCGACGACGAGCGTCGCGGTCATCGAGGTCCAGTCCGCGGTGATAGACAGCGCCAGCAGGAAACACCTGTCCGACGATACCTCTCTCTTCGCGGTGGACAGGCAGAACGCTCAGCAGGTAAGGGACCACGGGGCCGACCAGAACCGCGCCGGATACTATCTGGTGTTTCCCTTCGACACTCCCAAAGCGAACATCCCGATCTGGGACCCCACGACCGGCAAGGCGCAGAAGGGAACGTTCGTGAAGCAGGAGAAGTTCGATGGGGTCACCGTCTACGTCTTCAAGGTCGCCTATGCCGGGCAGCCGGCCGTGCAGCCCGCCGGGTACCCGAAGCAGGTGACCGGCGCTGAGCTGAAGTCGATGCTGTCAGACCCCGCGCTGCCGGTCGCGGACGGGGACACCATCAACATCGAGTACAAAGCGAACGAGTCGATCGAGTACATCGTAGAGCCGATAGGCGGCACTCTGGTTTCGATGACCAACACGGCAGGCTCCGTGTACATGTCCGCGACGGATGCCACCCCGACGGCCAGCGCAGTAGCGTTCTCACTCACCCAGGTCGTGAGCAAGCTCGACTTCACCGAGACGCCGACCAGCCAGCAGACCGCCGCGACGTTCGCCAGCGACGAGATAAAGAAGATCGATCTCCAGTACGACTACCTGCCCATCGGCTTTCTCATCCTCGGCATCGTCTGCACGCTGATCGGCTGGTTCACCGCCATAAAGGAAGAGTAGGGACAGTACTTTCCACTCTATTTTCTACTTTTCGCCAAAGAGGGACAGGTACTTTCTACTATTTTTTCTACTCCGGACAGGTGTCCTCGAATTCAATCGGCAAGCCAGTCGTATGAGTAGAAAAAAAAGTAGAAAGTACCTGTCCCCATGCGGTGTAGAAAGTACCTGTCACCTAGACGCGGTCGGTGAAGATGTCAAAGGGGACCTTGCCCTCGACGAACCGCTCCAGGTCCTCCCCGTTGTAGAGCTTGATCACAATCCGGCGTATCTTGCCGGACAGGGTGTCTATGGCGGTCTTGGTCAACGGCTGGTCCAGGAAGCCCGAGATGTCGATCGGTTTTCCGACCCTCACGACCACGCGCTTGTAGAGGACGAAGCGCATCGCTCCGCCCTTGGTGGCGGGGTGGTCTATGGCTCGGGTTAGGACCTTTGCCGGGAGCTCGGGGAGCTTGACCTCCTCGGTCGGCACCACGGCCGCCGGTATGATCGGCACTCCCGCCTCGATCGCCAGGCGGGCGAAGCCCGTGCGGAAGTAACTTATCTTGCTGGCGCGGTCCGGCCTCATGAACGACTCGATGCCCTCGGGGAATATCCCCACGATCTCGCCGTCCTTCATCAGCCGCGCCGTCTCCTCGAGACCTCGCGCGGTGCTGGCCCCGCCCTTCATGGAGAGCTTCATCATCCCGGTCATGTTATAGAGGGTCTTCACAGTCGGGACCACGAAGCCGCGCGACCCGCCCACGAAGTGGATGTAGCGGTCTATCTCGGTCATCAGCGCCACCGGGTCCAGCACCGAGCGGTGGTTGCAGATCAAGAGCGCCCCGCCTTCGGTGGGAATATTCTCCGCCCCTTCAGAGTGGATCCGGAACGCGAAGGTGAGCCACGGCCCGAAGAACGTGCGCATTCCTTCATAGGCGAGCATCTGGTAGATGTTCATGGTCTCACTCCGTACGGCGGTTCACGGCAGTCCATCAGTGCTCGTAAAAGATAGCACAGTGGCCCGTCGCGGTCACGGCTCACCCGCTCGGCCGGCGCGTTTGTAGTATCATTTCGCGGATGAAGGTCACATTCGTCTACACCGATTACTTCGAGACGCAGGACATAATCACCGACCCACAGGGGCGCGTCTGCCTGGGGATCGGCTACCTGTCCGCGGTGCTCAAGCGCGCCGGCCATTCCGTCGAGCTCATCCATCTGGTGCGGCCCGCCGCGCGCGGCGAACTCATAGCCGCGGTGCGCGCCACCTCCCCCGACCTGGTCGCGTTCTCGGCCACCACCCTGCAGTTCTCCAAGGTCAAAGAGCTCGCGGGCTGGATCAAGGAGGACCTCGGACTGCCGATCGCGTGCGGCGGGGTCCACCCGACCACTGCGCCCGAGGAAGCAATAGCCGTCGAGGACCTCGACTACATCTGCGTAGGCGAGGGCGAGGAAGCCATAGTCGAGCTCTGCGACGCCCTGGCGGCGGGGCGGGCGGCCGACGGTATCGCCAGCATCTGGAGCAGGCGGAACGGCGAGGTGGTGCGAAACCCGGTGCGCCCGCTGGTGGAGGATCTCGACGCCATCCCGTTCCCGGACCGCGAGATCTTCGACGAGGCCAACTTCGCGGCCAACCAGAAGAAGCGCCTCACGATGATGGCCTCCCGCGGGTGCCCGTTCGACTGTTCCTACTGCTGCAACCACCTGCAGAAGAGCGTCTACCCCAACCCCGGCAAGTACGTGCGCTTCCGCAGCCCCGCCAACGTGATAGCGGAGATCGAGGCAGCCCGCGAGCGCGACCCCGGGCTCGAGCAGGTCAGGTTCGAGGACGACATCCTCACTATGGACAGGCGCTGGTTCCGTGAGTTCGCGGCGCTTTACCAGGAGCGGGTGGATCTGCCGTTCATCTGCAACGCCAGGGTGGACCTGCTGAACCAGGAGATGGTCGACCTGCTGGCGCAGGCCGGCTGCAGCGCCATTGCGATGGGCGTCGAGAGCGGCAACCTCTGGCTGCGCAAGAACGTGCTGCGCAGGCAGATGGGAGACGAGAAAATAATGAAGGCGTTCGCCCTCTGCAAGGAGGCCGGCATCCCCACCGTGTCGCTCAACATGACCGGCTTCCCCCACGAGACGATGTCGATGGCGCTCGACACCATCAAGATGAACTCGGCCATCGAGCCCAACCTGGCGCAGGTGACCGCGCTCTGCCCGTTCCCCAACACCAGGATCTACGACGAGTGCGTGGCCGGCGGGATGATGGGCGACGCGACCCCGGACACGCTCTTCACAGGCCGCTCCGAGCTCAAGCTCGATAAACTGACGCGCGACCAGGTGCGGATGCTGTGCGAGAACTTCGTGCTGCTGATGGTCGCCTACAGGAAGTGCGCGTCGCTTCCCTGGCCGATCTCGTCAGCCGCCACCGGCGGGCTCGACTTCTTCATGAAGACGGGGCTCATCTCGCAGAAGACGCGCGACAGGGTGCTGGAGAAGAGGCGCTTCAAGCTGGACTGGAAGTACTTCGTGGGGGTCGACTACTGACCGGGCCGGGGGCTCACCTCTATCTCGTCCTCGTCGAGCACGAAAGTCCCATCGACAACCTTTGAGTGGACCACGTACTTGAACTTGCCGCCTGGCTGCGGCTCGATCTCCAGGACGTCCACGACCTCATCCAGCCTGAACGCGAAGGTCTCGCCCTCGAACATGATGTCGTGCCTGATGCGCCCGAAGAAGACTCTGTCGTCCGTGCGCACGTCCTTGGTGATGATGCCTCCGCGAAGGCCCCGCAGCACGAACCAAATCGGGATCAGCACCAGTATCAGAAATACGTAGAGCAACCGCGTTTCCTTTCAGCGGCGCAGGTGCCGCGGCACCCTTGCCATCCCCATCTACTGAGGTGAATATAATGGAAGCGGCTCTAGCACGGCAACCGCCGGGGATCCGCGAAAGGCATGACGCTGCAGTGAAGGTGCCGGCTCCAAGCCGCGAGTAGAACGGAGGGCACGTGGTCGATTCAAGGGACAGAGAGAAAGAGCACTTCGACAACTGGTCGGGCAGCTACGAGCAGTCGTACACCTGGCAGCACTTCTTCTCGCCGGTGCACGACATCCTGCAGGGGCACGTGCTGGGGGTGCAAGGCAAGCACATCCTTGACGTCGGCTGCGGTACCGGCGACATGCTGCGCAGGTTCTCGGGCGAGCGAGCGGCGCGGCTGGTCGGCCTCGACCAGAGCGAAGGGATGCTGGCCAAGGCCAGGGAACTCTCGGCGGAAGACGACAAGATAGCTTACCTCGCGGGTTCGGCGGAGTCGCTTCCATTCGACGATGCCGAATTCGACATAGTGACCTCGTGCATTGCGTTCCACCATTTCCCCGACCCGGACACCGCCGTCTCCGAGATGTACCGTGTGCTCAAGCCCGGCGGGCGCCTCTTCATCTGCGACTTCACGCAGCAAGGCCTGCTGGGCCGGGCGATGCTCCTTTATGGAAAGCACAAGGCCGACGACCACTACTTCACCGAGATGACGATGAAAGCGCTGCTGGAGGAGGCGGGCTTCCGCGAGGTCGCCTCGGAGCGCGTCTTCTCCTTTCCGCCCGCGATGCTGGTCTTCGGGTTCAAGGAGAGATAAGAGAAATGCACCACCGGCGCCTGACCCCAGTGGTGCATTTCTATACAGAGTAGAAAAATCGGGCGAAAAGTGCCTGACCCCGTTTTCTACTTTTCGTTGGTGAGGATCACGACCCCGCAGACCACTCCGCCGAGCCCGCCCAGGTTATGGGCCATCCCTACCTTGGCGCCCTCGCGCTGCCTTCCGTCGGCACGCCCCTGCAGCTGCTTGGTCACTTCGTAGATCATCCGCACGCCGGTCGCCCCGATAGGGTGGCCGAAGCACTTGAGCCCGCCCGACGGGTTGACCGCGACCTGCCCGTCGATGTTGAAGCGGCCCTCCGCCATCGCCGGTCCGCCATCGCCCTTCTTGCAGAAGCCCAGGTCCTCGACGTTCAGGATCTCGGTGATGGTGAAGCAGTCGTGGCACTCGGCCAGGTCGACCTCGTTGGGCGGGTCGGTGATGCCGGCCATCGCGTAGGCCTTCTCCGCGGCCTTGACCGTCGGCCGCCAGGCCAGGTAGTCGAAGTTCTTGTCGTACATCATGAGGTTGGTGTAGGCGGCGAATCCCATGCCCTTGATGGTCACGTAGTCGTCGCGGTACTTCTTGGCGATGTCCGTCCGCGTTATTATCGCGGCCGCCGAGCCGTCCGAGATCGGGCAGCAGTCGAGAAGCCCCAGGGGCCCACTGATGATGGGCGCCTTCATGACCTGCTCGAGGGTGACCTCGCGCCGGAAGTGCGCCTTGGGGTTCACCGCGCCGTTGAAGTGGTTCTTGACGGCCACGTGCGCCAGGTGTTCCTTGGTGGTCCCGAACGCGAGCGCGTGCCTGGGGAACGCCAGGCCGAACGCCGATGGCGCGGTCAGGCCGGCCATCTGCACCGGGTGCCCGAAGCCGGCCGTGGGCAGGCCGCGGCCCCCCTGGTCGGTTATCTTCTCCACGCCGCAGGCGATGACCATGTCGAACTGCTCGCTCGCGACAGCGAGGCACGCGTTGCGGAACGCGTCCAGCCCCGACACGCAGTAGTTCTCGGTGTGTGTGATGGGTATGTCGTAAGTCTTGATCGCGTCGGACAGCGTCGCACCGGAGAAGCCGGTGAAGGGGTACTGAATACCGATCCAGCCGGCCTCGAGCTGCCCGGGCTCGATCTTTGCGTCCTCCATCGCCTCGAAGCAGGCCATGGTCAGCATGTCATCGACGCCCCAGTCGAAGTTCTCGCCGAACTTCGTGGCACCGACGCCTATAACGGCAACGTCTTTGAGATCAGCCATTCTCTATACCTCCTTGGCGGACCGGCCGGGTCTTCCAGAAATAGTTGTGGAAGCCGCCGCCCTCGTGGATTATCCGGAAAGTGAGCTCTACAGGCATCCCGAGCTCGGTGGTGCCGGCCTCGCGGTCGGTCATCTGCAGGAAGATCCTGCCGCCGCCCTCCAGGTCGCTGATGGTCAGGGTGGTGGGAGGCTCGGGGTTGGGCGCCAGGTTGTCGTCGATCGCGTTCCACAACACGCCCTTCTTCGCGAGCTTCCAGTCCACGTTCTTGTCGTACTCGTGGCAGTTGGGGCAGACCCGGCGAGGCGGGAAGTACACCGTCTCGCAGGCCTCGCACTTCTTGCCGTACAGCGGCAGCACCGACTTGCGGTCGCGCCACATCTGGATCGCGGAGGAGACGTTCTCGTCGGCCTCCACGGGCACCATGTCCTTGCGGGCCAGGAACCGCGCGTACGAATCCAGGTTCTTCTTCGAGGCCAGGTAGCCCTTGATCGCCCGTCGCGGTGCCAGGTCCTTGATCTTGTCCGTGACCTCGAGCAGCACGACGTCGAAGGTATCGCCTCCGCCGGCGAGGATGATCTTGTCGCCAGGGCTCGCGTCCTCCAGCGCGCCCGCGAGCATCATCAGCGGCTGAGCCGCGCCGCACCCGCCCACGAACGCGAACAACGCGTCCTGGACCTTAGCCGGGTCCTTTATGCCCAGCGCCTTGGCTATCTGCTGGTGAGTGCGGAAATCAGGCGCCGCCACCACCAGCTTGGCGATATCGTCAGGGGCGACGCCGAAGCTGGCGATCGCCTCCTTGATGGCGCCTGCGATGTCGGGGATGAAGCCCTTGGCGG
>DAIQAV010000124.1:0-7362 GCA_036781505.1 Candidatus Anoxymicrobiaceae bacterium
TCTTGCCGAAGGACATCACCCGGTTGCCGCCCCCCTGCATCTGCTGCATGAAGAACAGGATCAGCCCCACCATCAACAGCAGCGGAAGCACCTGTATGATGATGGCGAGGATGCTGGTGCTCGTCTGCGGGTTCACGTCTATGGTGATGTTCTTGCCGACCAGCGCCTTGGCTATGTCGTAGTTGGGCGGAAAGGCCGTTTTGAACTGCTCTTTGTTTTTGAGCTCGTACTGGAGTGTCTGGTCCTTGTTGAAGACTGTCACCGACGCCACCTGGTTGCGGTCGACCTGGCTCAGGAAATCGGTGAAGCTCACCTGCTTGGGCGGCTGGCGCCACGGCGGGTTGACTACCAGCATTATCACCAGGAACAGTATGACCAGCCAGAAAATGATGGTCTTGGCGTACTTCCTCACTCGCTGTTTCCCCGTTCAGTAAAATAGCCGACAGACAAGAGGTCGGCTACCCCGATGGATTGCACTTAACGTCAATATTCTAACATATTCTGGCCACTCCTTCGGTCAGGCAGCCATGCGATGCCTCAAGGTGGGGACAGGTACTTTCCACTTTCTTTTCTACTCCCGTACACCGCAACAGACGGGGACAGGTACTTTCTACTTTTTTTCTACTCCGGACATGTGTCCTCGAATTCAATCGGCATGCCAATCGTATGAGTAGAAAAAAAAGTGGAAAGTACCTGTCCCCAATCCTACTTCTTGAGCCGGGCGATGTAGGGCAGGTTGCGGTAGCTCTCGTCGTAGTCCAGTCCGTATCCGACGACGAAGACGTCAATGATGGCGAATCCCTCGTACTTGATGGGAACGTCGATCTTGCCGTCGACATGCTTATTGAGGAGCGAGCAGATCTCCAGCGTTGCGGGCCCGCGCGCCTCGAGGTTCCTGAGCAGGTAGCTCAGGGTCAGGCCTGTATCGATTATGTCCTCGACGATCAGCACGTGCCGCCCGGAGATATTGGTGTCCAGATCCTTCTGGAACCTGATCACCCCCGACGTCTTGGTGGAGGAGCCGTACGACGAACAGGAGATGAAATCGACCCGCACGGGTGTGGTGAGGCAGCGGGCCAGGTCGGCCAGGAACACGAAGGCTCCCTTGAGGATACCCACCAGCAGGATCTCCTTGCCGTCGTAGTCCCTGCTTATCTCGCGGCCGAGCTCTCGCACCCGTACAGAGATCTCCTCAGTCGTGAAAAGCGTCTCTCCGAGCTCGTACTTCGCCAACCTTCACCTGCTTTCACTCGGGCCTCCGCGCGGTGCGACGCGAACAGCCTATTGAAAACGGGGCATCACATGCAATAGCCGCGGGGCTCAATCCTGCGTTCGTGTGAGTCTGATCGCCTGTCTGTCTGAGGGCCGGAGCTTGTAGCGGTCGTCCAGGCGCAGGCCGACGACCCAGACCACCCGGTCCTCATCCAGCACCAGAGACACCTTGCGCCGTTCGCGCCTCGGCAGCTTGATGTCAATAAAGAAGTCCTTGAGCTTCCTCTGGAAAGGCGAGCCCAGGGGGCGGAAGCGGTCGCCGGGTCGCGGGGTCCGCACCGTGAGCGGGGCCTTGATGTCCGCTAGCACGTACTCCTCGTCGGCGGCGGGCGAGAAGTCCGCGCCGGAGACCTCGACCAGCTCGGCGGAGATGCCACCGTCCCAGGGGACGCGCACGCTCCCGGGCACGGGAAGCCGGACCGGTTGGTACTCCGGAGCCTCATCGTCCCTGCAACGGACGACGACCTCGTCGTACTCGCGTTCGGCGACGGAGTCGCGCGGCAGGTCGATAGCGGCCCCGCTCGACCCGTGGAAGACCTTCTCCACTATGTCCACTACGTGCTGCCAGCTGATCATGGGCTCGCCGGGAAGCAACCTCGCCCAGGCCTCTCTCAGGACGCCCCTCTGCAGAGAGGGTGGCATCTCCAGGAGCTTGTCCCTGTCTATGCGTATCTCGTCCTCCTCGAACGTCGCCGACCTGTCCAGGGCCCCCCGCGCGAGTTCCTGCATGTACTCCCTGTCCAGGCCCAGCGACTCGACCTCGCGGAGGATGACCTCCTTGACCACCTCTCCGAACTCAGCGACGAGGAAGGGCATCAGCTTGAGCCTCACGCGGTTGCGCAGGTATGCCGTCTCCAGGTTGGTGCGGTCCACGCGGTAAGCGATGTCTTTCTCCGACAGGTAAGCCTCGACCTCGAAGCGCCACACCTCGATGAGCGGCCTGATTATCTTGGCGGACACCGGCCCGATGGCGGCGAGCCCCGTAAGCCCGGCCCCCTGTACGACCCGCATCAGGAACGTCTCCACCTGGTCGTCGGCCGTGTGCCCCACTGCGACGCGGTCCGCCTCCCACTCGTCGGCGTAGTCGAGCAGAGCCTCGAGCCTGAGCGCCCTGGCCGCGTCCTGCGGCGAGCGTCCGGTCTGCTCTATCTCCTTCTTTACGTCGATCTGGACGCTACGCGAGGGAAGGCCCAGGCCTTCGGCCATCTCGCGCACGAACTCCGCGTCCCCCACGGATTCGTCCCCTCTGAGCATGTGGTCGGCGTGGAACACGGCCAGGGTCAGGTCCATGCCTTCGGCTATCTGAGAGAGGAAGTGCAGGAGCGCAACCGAATCGGGTCCCCCCGAGACGCTCACCAGGACCCGCTCTCCCCCCCTGAGCATGCCGTATCCGGCTATCGTCGAGACCGCCTTGCCTGACAGGTTGCCGCCATGCTCGTGCATCGTTCATCGTCCTTCACGCATTTGGGGACTTCTTCTGAGAAGGCGCTGCGCTTCCTTCGCGGCGGCCGTCTCGCTAGAGCTTCTGAGCGGCACCGCCGCCGATGTACCCGCGGCCGCCGGCCACGTTCATCGTGGTGCCAAGCGCCTTGCTGTAAGCAGCAATCGTCCCGGCCCACGCGTCGGCGGCTGACCCGTTCAGGATGACCGGCCTGCAGCCGCTTATCACCGCCGGCACCACCTTCGCCTCGACCAGACCACCCGGGCCCATCAGGGTCATCAGCATCACGCTCCGCGCCGACTCCGGACGGGGCGGGCTGAAGACGAAGTTCCCCAGGCTGTAGGCGATCAGCCTGTTCTTGTAGAGCTCGAACCCCTGCACGACGTGCGGATGTTGCCCCAGCACCAGGTCCGCCCCGCTGTCGACCGCCAGGTGGGCGAGGTCGCGCTGCTCGGAGTTCGGAGAGGTGGCGAGCTCGATGCCCCAGTGGAAGGAGACGATCACGTAATCGGCCTTGGAGTGTGCGTCCCTGATCGACTGGGCCACCTTCTTGTGGTCCCAGGTGATCGCGGTGCCGGGGGTCGTCGCCGTCGCCGGCCAGCCGTCCGGTATCACGCCGGTGAAAGCCAGGAAGGCGACCTTCTTGCCGTGCGCGTCAAGCACCGCCGGCGAGTAGGCCTCGCTCGAGTTGCGCCCCGCGCCGCAGTAGGCGATGCCGTTCTGCTTGAGGTGGCCGAGCGTCTCGACTAACGCGGCCGCGCCGTAATCCTTGGAGTGGTTGTTCGCCAGCGAGACGACCTTGACGCCGCCGATGCTCAGCGCCTCGGCCGAGTCCGCCGGGCCCTCGAAGGTGAACTCCTTGCCGGAAACAGGGGATCCGGTCGACGAGATGCAGCACTCCAGGTTCACGAAGGAGAGGTCCGTGGACTCGAACGCCTGGCTGACGCCCGAGAACGGATAGGACATGCCGCCCGAAGTAAGAGAAGGCGTGACGCCGTCACCGAAGTTGACGTCCCCCGCCGCAGATAGGGATAGGAGGCCTCCGGCGGAAGCGCAACCGGCCGCGGCCGACTTCCACAGAGCGGAGAGCGAGGGTATGTCCGCCGACTCGCCGGAGCCGGTGAGACATCCTCCGGCCAGCAACGCCAGGAGCAAGAGGAAACACCAACACGCCACGATGTTCCTCGTCATTCTGAGCGACCTCACGCGCGCCTCCTGCTCGAGAGGGGATTCGATCGCATTACTATAGCACGCGGAAAAAAGGGCACCTGCGGAAGGCACGGCGGCCGCTAGGCGTTCTGCTTTGCGGCCGGCAGCTTGAAGCGGAAGATGGACCCGCCGCTCTCGCGCGGCTCGCAGGTGATGGTCCCCCCGTGGGCGCCCACTATCTCGCGGGCGATGTAGAGGCCGAGCCCCATGCCCGGCGTCGAGTGGTGCATGGTGTCCTCGACCTGGTAGAAGCGGTCGAACACCTTGGGCCTGTCCTCCTCGCTGATACCCATCCCCCGGTCCAGGACCATGCCCTCGATCCACTGTCCGCTGCGCTGCACGATGACCTCGACTGGAGATTTCTCAGGCGAGAACTTCACGGCGTTCTCGACCAGGATCACCAGCAGCTGGACGAACTTTTCGGGGTCGACGTCGATGTGGGACGCCCCCGGCCCCACGGTGCTGGAGAACGGGTTGACTATGCCCATCACCTGCATGTCGTCGAAGGCCGTCTGGATGAGCTTCTCGCTGTCGGTGAGCTGGGTGCAGACGGGGAAGCGGCCCTCCTCCACGCGCGAGACGTCCATCAGCTCTTCCACGTAGTGGGTCAGGCGGTCGGTGGAGGCGTCGATGTCCTCGAGTATCTCGAGCACGTGCTCCCTGGGAAGCTCGTCTATGTAGCCGCTCAAGGTGTTGGCGTAGCCCTTTACTATGGTGATGGGATGCCGGAGCTCGTGGGATGCGACCGTGAGGAAGTGCCTGAGCCTCTCGGCGGTCTCGGCGAGGTCGTGCTCGTAGGTCCGCTCGCGGGTGACGTCGATGAGCGACAGGACGCTGACCGCCTGCCCGGGAAGCAGCCCCATGTTGGCGAGCACATTCAGCTCGTTGCCCGCCTTGTCGGCGATCTTGCACTCAAAGTGGATCGGCAGCCTGCGGACGCCGCGCCGCGTCTCGCGGTGATACGACATGAAACCGGTCACGTCCTCCTCGACGATGAAGTCCGTGAATTGCCTGGTGCCCTCTATCTCCTCGGCCCCCCACCCGGTCATCCGTTCGAACTCCACGTTGAGGAACTCGATCTTGCAGTCCTGGTCGATTATGCACATCGCCGTGCCCGTGGACTCGAATATGGTGCGGTACTGCTCCTCGGACTTCTTGAGGTCGCTCTCCGCCTGCCTGTGCTCAGTCACGTCGATGCCTGTGGATATGACCAGGCTCGCCGACCCGTCGCCGCCCGGCAGCAGGGTATTGGACCAGGAGATGAGACGGCGCGCGCCGTGGCGCGTCACCCAGTGGCCCTCGACGGTCCGCTCGCTCACGTCCCCGGCAAGGAAGAGTTGAAAGGACCTGTACGTCTCCGTGAACTCCTCCGACGGGATGAGGAACTCCGCAGGCGTCCTTCCCCTGACCTCGTCGAAGCTGAAACCGGTCAGTTGCTCGCAGGCGCTGTTGAACAGCAGCATGCGGCCGTCACTATCATAGACGACCACCAGCGCCGAGGCGGTGTCGAGGACGGCGGAGATGAAGTCGCGGTCGTTTCGCTGGGCCTCCGCGATGGCCTGTCTCTCGGTGATGTCACGCGCGTTGACGACGATGCTGAACTCCCCGGCCTCATCCCGGAAGCTCCGGCCCACCAGGTCGAGGACGAGGTAGAAGCCGTTCTTGTGGCGGAACCTGGCCTCCTCCTGCCTGCGCAGCCCCGGACTGCTGATGACCTCGGCGTGCGCAGCCACCAGCCTCTCCACGTCCTCGGGATGGAGGAACTGGAAGACGTACTTCTCCCGAAGCTCCGCCCTCCGGTAACCCAGGACGCGCTCCACGGACGGGCTGACGTAGGTGATGCTCCCCTTGGAGTCGATGACGGCGGTGATGTCCTGGGCGTTCTCGATGAGCGTGCGGTAGTATTCCTCGCTGCGGCGCAGGGACACCTCGGCCCTTCGCCTGCGGTTCTCCTGCTCTATGGAATCGATGGAAAAAGAGATGTCCGCGGCCAGCGACTCCAGCATCTTGACCAGGCGGTTGTCGAAGGCGTCGGGTTCGGGGGCATACAGCGTCAGCGTGCCGGTGACCTGGTCACCCAGCCTGATAGGAAAGGAGGCGCAGGAGACGTAGCCGCGCTTTGTCGCCTCGGTGCGCCACGGCAGCATCCTCGGCTCGCTGCGCAGGTCGCCGCAGATATCGGTGCGGCCCATGCGGGCGGCGATCCCGGGCGGCCCCAGGCCGGCGGGAATCTCCAGCGCGGAGTGCCTGGTGACCTGAAGGAACCCGTCGTCGTTGCCCCAACAGGCGGCGGCCTCGACGACCTGAGTCCCGGGGGCCACCGTCCCCACCCAGGCCATGCTGGCAAGCCCCTCCTCCACCAGCACCTGGCAGACCCTCTCATACAGCTTGTCGAGCTCCTTGATCCTGACAGTGGCCGCGCTCGCCTTCATCAGAGCAGCGTACAGGCTCTCCAGGCGTGCCAGGCTCGTCATCGTCTCGTGTAGCTCGAGGTCTCTCTGGTCCAGCGCGGGCTCGGTCCCAGGGGTCCGGGCGCCCTGGGCGTCAGGCCCCGGAGCGTGATTTTCGTCGTTTTGAGTTCGCATACCACCGTCGCGGCAGGACTAATCGGGCGCGACCTTATGAACGCGTCCGTCTGCTACCACCCGCTTTTTTATTCTTCGGCATCAGACCGGGAATCTTGAGCAAGTGAAGAATATAGGTGCTTACTCTGTCATTAATGCTTGAAAGTGACCGATAATAACCAAAAAGGGACTATACTCGTGTTGAAAAGGGGTGAACGTGATGAAGAGGCTTCGCGGCACCCAAGCGGGTTTCACTCTTATCGAGCTCATGATAGTCATTCTTATTATCGCAATCCTCGTGGCGATTGCCGTCCCGGTCATGCTTGCCGCCTCAAATAACGGAAAGAGAAGAACCTGTCAGTCGAACTTGAGGACGATCGACAGCGCGATCACCTGTTACGACGGTTACTACGATGCATGGCCTGGAAACGGGGCTTGCGCGACTGTTCTGGGGACCACCTGGCTGAAGCGCGACCCGTCCTGCCCGGCGAGTCCTTTGCCGGGGACGTATTCGCTCAGCGGTGGTAGCGGGACCAGCCCGCCGACCGTGTCCTGTCCCGGCAGCATCGCGGGCCACTCGTTATAGCTGAGCACCCTTATGTGAAAATGCACCACCGGGGTCAGGCTCCGGTGGTGCATTTTGCGTTGGAGGGAAGAAGCTGGGCGGTGCGATGGTGATTGTGAGGCCTGTAGGTCACAGCTGACTTACGGCTAGATTAGAGTCTCGCATGAGCTGGAGCCGGCGCGGGATTCGAACCGTCGCTGCACCCCTGCGTGAATCCATTCTTGTCGCTGGTCTTCTGTTCAGGGGTTTCGCTTCCCCTAGCTTACTATGACTCATCCGCTCTTTGATAACTAAACAAAGCAACGACCTTC
>DAIQAV010000125.1:0-7356 GCA_036781505.1 Candidatus Anoxymicrobiaceae bacterium
ACTGAGACCAGTGCCTGATAGCTTCAGAAAATCTCTACGCGAAAGTTCCATGTCCCCCCTCACTTTCTCAGTTTGGCAACAGCTTGTCGGTGGGATCACCCGCTATAAAAGCCGGGTATCCCGCAAAAATTCAAAATCCACCCCCCTTAAGGCTTCATCTTCCAAACATAATTTGGCTATTCACCCGGACCCGGACCGGTGTGTCTTCAAGACCTGCCGGTGGCCGGGGTCAAGCCCTCGTCACTCGCCGCGAGATCCAGGTCTGCTGTAACGATGTCCTCGAGCGGCAGAAGAACCGTGTCCTCGCCGTCGCGCGAGTCCACTGTCTTGACGTACTTCCCGCACGCCTTGCAGTAGTTGGCCCTCCGGGTCTTGTCATCCGCTATATAGAGGTAGTCGAGCGACCCCTGCGAGCCTGTACAGAAAGGGCAGGCTGCCCTCTGGACGTTCCAGCCCGTGTGGCAGAGCGCGCATTCGACGACCCAGAGACCGTCCTCACTGCGATACTGCCCTATCAATGGAGCTCCCCCACAAACGGGGCAATAGCCCTGTTGCCAAAGAGATTGCTCCAGTTTAGACGATAGAATTCTACCACACACTCTGTAGAAGGGCGCAAGTCCTTCCCAGAGTAAATCCATGACAAGTTTCATGTCCCGCTTGGAGAGGTCTGCCGCAGGTTTGAAGTCGATGTCACGGCCTTCAAGAACCAGGTCGCGAGTCTCTCCCAGGCGATCATCCGACAAGCCCTCCCAGGCCAGCAGTTCTTCGCCCTGAGCGAAACCTTCATGCGCGTTCTCATCCATCGCGCGGCAGATCTCGGAAAGGACGCGCCTGTAGGCGGGGCCGTCGATCTCGACCGCCCCCGGATCCAGAAGTGGTTCCCCTGATAGCAGCCTGCTCTCGACCTCCTGGGTGCTGAGCGGCTCGAGCGGGCAGGAGATGGAGTCGAGGGCGGATTGCTGGACTTCCATTACCGCGCCATACAGCCTGAGCGCATCGGCGTATTCAGGGTAGCGGGCGACGTATGTTTGTACTCCTTCGCGTACTGCCTCGACACCAGGATCGGACGTCTCGATTATCAATTTGTCTCCTTGTTCAACAATGGTTGGATTTAGGCACAGGCTCGCGTAAGCCCGCTCCTGCTCAGATGCCCGGCATCACTCGGCCTCGGCGGCATCGGCGGCGGCGGCTGCCTCCCTGCGTCTTCGAGTGGTGAACTTCGCCAGCAGGATGCTCAAGATATAGAGGATGCCCATGGGGATCGCGACCAGGGTCATGGTCACAGGGCTCCAGTCAGGCGTGATCACGGAGGCCGCGATCAGGATGATGATGATCGCCCACCGCCACTGCCTGGTCAGCTGCTCCGGCGTCACCACGTGCAGGGCCACCAGCATCCATATGAACACAGGGGTCTCAAATGATACTCCCAGGCCGATCATGAACCAGCCCATGAATGTGACATACTGGTTCGCCGAAAGTACCGGCCTCATCTGGGTGCCCGCCACGTTGAACAGCCAGCGGATGCCCGGAGGCATGATCACGCGGTACCCGAAGACCACGCCGATGGCGAAAAACGCCACGATCATGACCATGACGCCTATGGTGTACCTTCGCTCCTTGGTCTTGAGCGCGGGCGACACAAAGGAGAGTATCTCGAACAGGATGACCGGCAGGGCCAGTATGACTCCCCCGAACATGGCCAGCTTGAACCTTACCAGGAAGGGCTCCATCGGGCCCATGTAGTTGAGCGTGACACCGCCCGCGGGGCCTTTTAGGATGGACAGGATGTCCCACGCGAAAAGCCACGCGACGGCGAACGCGACCACCAGAGCGATCGCGCTGACTATTATCCTGCGTCGAAGTTCCTCCAGGTGATGGAGGTAAGACATGTGGCCGGTTGCCAATTAAACCCCTCGGGGGCTAAGACTTCTGCTCGGTGCCGGAGTCTGTCGGCTCAGGCGTGTCGAGGCTCTTCTCTACCTCGGCCTGTACCTTGTCGGTCGAATCGCGGAACGCGCGGAGCGCCTGGCCGACCGACTGCCCAACCTTGGGAAGACGGGAAGGCCCGAATATGACGAGCGCGATAATCAGGATGACTATCAGCTCTGTCGGTCCGAGTCCAAACATTGAAAAACCCCTTCATCAGTTGCGGTTCAAGGAATCTCTTATTGATGTTAATGAGGGTTCCTCCGGGTGTCAATGTCGTAACAGAGCAGGCGGACGCCTGAAAACCGGCTGTTTGCACTGTCGTGCCGCCGCCTCGGGCGGGACCGCCTCCGACCCCGCATCCGGCCCATTTCAGGCCCTGCGGTAGACGAAATCAGCCAGCTGCTTCAGGTTCCTGACCTCCTGGACCTCGTCGCAGTGCTCGGCATAATCCCCGATCACGCTGTCCCCGGTGTCCCAGCGCTCGCGGGACTCGGGGTTGAGCCAGTACACCTTCCTGGACCGCTCCCTGATGAGCTCGAGCGCGTCGGCCCGCGGGTCCCTGCCGTTGTTCCTGGCGTCCGACAGTATGAGCACCGTCGAGCGCGGCCCCAGCATGCTCGAGAAGTCCTGGTCGAACATCTCCAGGGCGGCGCCGATGTCGCTGTGCCCGTCCCCATCGACCACGGTCGCCCCCCGGTAGACCTCCTCCACCGCCTCGCCGACGTCGAGCTTCGCGAAGCAGTCGGTCACCTCGTCCATGCGGTCGATGAAGGCGAAGCTCCTGACAGCCTTGAACTGCTGATGCAGGCTATAGACCAGCTGCAGGGTGAAGGTGCTGAACGTCCGGACCGAGCCCGACACATCACACAGGATCCACAGCTCCGGCTTGGAGGGGACGCGTTTCTTGTACTTGACCTCCAGCGGCACGCCTCCGGTCGAGATGCTGTGCCGCAGAGTGTTCCTGATATCCACGCGCCCGCGCTTTCCCACGCTGTTGCGCCTGGCGATACGCGCGGCGAGCTTGCGCGCGAGCATCGGCAGGATGCGACGCATCTCCTCGACCTGCTTGAGAGAGGCGCTGAGGAACTCGACCTCCTCGGGACGCGCGGGAAGCCGGTCACTCCGCCGCGCGATATCCGTCCCCCGCTCGATGGCCATCAGGCGCCTGATCTCGCGGTCCATCAACCGGCGGAACTCCTGCAGCCTCTCCTGCAGCTGCTCCAGCGCCAGCGCGGGAGGCACGTCCCGGCCCAGCTCGCCCTCGGCGGCCATCCCCTCGAGCTCGGCGCTCATACTCTTGAAGTCGAGCATCTCCATGCCCTTGAACATGTAGTAGCCGGCGCCGGCCATCATCGGCAGCGGGCGTCCGCCCCCGCCGAACCCTCCCTCCATGGTGCCGACGGCGAAGGCCGCCATCCGCGCCATCGCGGCGACGTCCTCCGCGTTGCCCGTCATCAGGGCGTCGCGGATCATGTCCGCCAGCTCAGCAGCTTCCGGAGCCGGACTGTCGTCTTCCTCGCCGGGCTCGGCGGGTTGGTCCGGCAGCGCCTCTGAGCCGGAGAAGAAATCCTCGAAAAGCGCGTCGAACAGAGGAAATTCGGAATCGCTCTTGATGAGGGTGGCGCGAAGAGCCATCTTGAAAGGGAGCATGGCGTCCATCGGTACGACCTTGAGCGCCTCGAAGGCGTCGATGCTCTCGGAGAGGGACACCTGCATCCCGGAGTCCCGGAGCGTGTCTATGAAGGATAGGACTTTTTCATCGATCGCCATGATTGTGCCGCTCGATTATCATCCGGTCGCGCGGTGGGCGATGCGCCTGATGTTCGCCTGGACCTTCTCCAGGTCCCTCTGCTCCTTCACCAGCAGGCTCAGCGTGCTGGACAGCATCTCCTCGTCGATCGTGTCGCTCGCCAGCACCTTCACGGCCGCTGCCCAGTCGAGCGTCTCGGAGATGCTCGGCACTTTCTTGAGGTCCATCTGCCTGATGGAGCGCACCACTGCGAGCACGCGCCGCGCCAGGTCTTCGCCGATGCCTGGCACGCGCAGCCTGATTATCTCCAGCTCGCGCTCCTGGTCGGGAAAATCTATATAGAGGTACAGGCAGCGCCTGCGCAGCGCCTCGGAGAGGTCGCGGGTGCGGTTCGAGGTCAGCACCACGAACGGCATCTGCCGCGCCGTCACCGTGCCCAGCTCGGGCACCGAGACCTGGAAGTCGGAGAGGACTTCTAGCAGGAACGCCTCGAACTCGACGTCGGCTTTGTCCACCTCGTCGACCAGCAGAACGACTCTCTTCTCGCTGGTGATCGCCTTTAACAGCGGCCTCGGCAGCAGGAACTCCTCACTGAAAAGGTCCTCCTCCAGGTCCTCCCAGGCCGCGCCCGAGCCGGAGTCCGCCTGGATCCGCAGCAGCTGCTTCTTGTAGTTCCACTCGTAAAGGGCCTTGGCCTCATCGAGGCCCTCGTAGCACTGCAGCCTGATCAGGTCGAAGCCGGTCGCGCGGCTGTAGGCCTTGGCCAGGTCGGTCTTGCCCACGCCCGCCGGCCCCTCGGCCAGGATCGGCTTGCCCAGCCTGTCGGCCAGGAACAGCGCCGTCGCGATCGAATCGTCGCAGAGATAGTCGGCGCCCCTCATGTCCGCCTTGACCTTCGCGATCGCGTCCGAGCTCATGTTGTTGTCAGCCATTCAATCAGCCTTCTCTTCTTTTGCGGGCGGCTCGAGGGCGCCCTTCCCCGCCTCGATCAGCGAGGCGAGCTCGCCGACCCTGAACGCCATGGAGCGCGCGGACGCCATGCCGATGGGGTCGATGGCGACCAGGTGCTTGTCGCCCCGGATGGTCTTGCCTTTGCCGTCGAGGCTCGAGAAAGCCGAGCCGCCGAACACTCCCAGGTCCGGCGTCGCCACCACCATGCCCAGCACGTTGAACGCGGTGTTGATGGTCATGAGCGTCATCTCGACGCCGGCGTTGCGGAACCAGGCCACCGCCAGCGAGCCCCCGACCTTGTTCCGCAGGGCGCTCCGCGTGACGTTGCCGTGGACGAAGACCCGCAGCCTGTCGATGAAGTCGGCGGTGGTGCCGGAGAGCCTGCCGAAGTGGACCGGGGAAGCGATGATGATGCCGGAGGCCTCGAGCAGCTCGGGGTAGATGCCTTGCATGCCGTCGTCCTGACTGCAGTAACGCCCGGGCTCCTGCTTCTTGAAGCACCAGTTGCACTGCCGGCAGGGGCCGATCTCCATGCCCGCGAGGTCGAAGCGCGTGACCTCAAACCGCTCATCACCGTCGTACTCGGCCAGCGCGTGGTCGAGGAGCATCGCCACGTTCCCGTCCGAGATCAGGCTCCCGTTGATCGCTGCTATCTTCAATCCGCATCCTTCCCCGTCAGTAGCCCAGCTCTCGCAGGCGCTTGTCCGGGAGGCCGAAGTGGTGGGCTATCTCGTGGAGCACGACCTCGCGGACCACGTCGTCGACCTCTCTGCCGGTCTGCCGTGCGTACATCTCCACGGGCTGTCTGTATATGGTTATGTTATCAGGTAGGACCAGTGAGTATCCAAGGCCGCGCCTGGTGGGAGGCACCCCGTGGTAGAGCCCCAGCAGGGTCATCCCCCTGGCGCTTATGCCCAGCGTGTTGAGGTCCTCGGCGCTGGGAGCTTCCTCGACCATGACCCCGATGTTGCCCTCCTCCAGCGCCTTGGCGAAGTCATGCGGAAGGGTGTCGAGCACCTTCTCCACCTGCTCCTCAAAGGCGGCGCGGTCCATCACTACCCGGCGAGGAACGGGTTCGTGCGGCGCTCCAGGCCGACGGTCGTCGAGCCCATGTGGCCCGGGTAGACCCTGGTCTCGGGGTCGAGCACGAATACGTGCTCGCGAACGGAGTTCATCAACGCCTCGAAGTCGCCGCCCGGGAAGTCGGTGCGCCCGATGGAGCCGCGGAACACCAGGTCACCATCGAACAGGGCGCCGCCGATCAGGAAGCTCACGCTTCCGGGCGAGTGGCCGGGCGTGTGCAGCACCTTGATCTCCAGCCCGGCGAGCTCGAGGGTCTGCCCCCCCGACAACGGCTTCATGTCGGTGGGCTTGCGGAGGTCCTCGATTCCCAGCATCGCCAGCATCGCCTGCGGCATCATCTCCAGGGCCTGTATCTCGATCTCGTGCAGGTAGATGTCGGCGCCGGTCGCGTCGGCCAGGTCGGCCGCTCCTGCGATGTGGTCGGGATGGGCGTGGGTGATGAGTATGGCCTCCAGTTGCAGCTCCTCCTTCTTGAGGAACTCGATGATCGCCTGGATCCCCAGGCCGGCGTCGATGAGCACGGAGTCGCGTGACCCCTCGTTCCACACCAGGTAGCAGTTGGTGCCGAACGACAGGTCGGTGAAAGTCTCTATGTTCAAGGCGAATCCTCCTGTTCGGTAGCCCCAGAAGTATAGCAAACGCACCACCGGGGTCAGGCGCCCGCGAAGCCACATGTCAGGTTCAGCGGGCGCAAAGCACAGGCTCTTAAACGTGGGCCATCCGTGCAAACGCACCACCGGTACCTGACACCAGCGGTGCGTTTCGCCGCTACGCGGCCGGTTCTTGCTTCTCGCCTAGGGTTGGGCAAAGGCCGGTGTTACCCGGCCGGAGCAGTTAGCAAGAAGCAAGGACCCGCCACGCTCATCGCGAGGACGTCGGGCTCAGCCCAGGTCGATGACGTGCACGCCGTCGGTCAAGTCATCATAGCGGTCGGTGCAGGTGAACACCAGCACCTGCTCTTCGGAGGCGACCTCCTTGAGAAAGTCCCATAGCAGGGCGAGCCTGCCCTCGTCAAAGTAGGAGAACGAATCGTCGAATATCAGTGGCGGCTTGCGTCCCCTGGAGAGCAGGTCGACCAGCTCCAGCCGCGCGGAGAGGTAGAGCTGGCTGGCGGTGCCCTTGCTGAGGGTGCTGAGCAGCTCGTCCGCCCCGATGGTGTCGCCTTTCTCGGGCGAGTAGACGGAGATGGCAAGGTCGCTCTCGCTGACCTCGACGTCCTGGTAGCGCCCGCCGGTCAGCCGGGCGAAGGTGCGGCCCACGCTCTCGGCGAGCACCGGCACGGCCGAGGCAAGCATCTCACCAGAGGCCTGGCGCATGCAGTCGCGCGCCAGAGTGTAGACGCGCAGGCGCCGCCGGGCCGACTGCTCGGCCTCCCACAGCCAGGTCACTATCTCCTCGATCTTGGCCGCCTCCTCGGGGTCGGAGGCCGTCTTTATGAGGTGGAACGACAGGCCGTCACGCTCTGTGGCCAGCTCGTCGACCTCGCGGGCCAGCGACTTCAGCTCGCGGGCCAGCGCCTCGAGCTTGTCGGGGGCGACGCGGTAGGCCTCGATCTCCTCAATGGTCTCCTCGCAGGCGGACACGTCGAGGGCGGCCTTGCGGCGCTCCGCCTGGAGCTGCTTGAGCGACCTTCCGCCCAACAG
>DAIQAV010000126.1:0-7330 GCA_036781505.1 Candidatus Anoxymicrobiaceae bacterium
CCGATCTACTCCGCCACCGCTAAGCTCGACGTCCAGGCAAACACCGTGTCCGGCACCGAGCGGGTCCTCTACACCAACAACACCGGCGTCACGCTTCCCGACCTGGTCTTCCGCGTCTACGCCAACAGCCCCCCGGTCAGCCCCAATGGCAACGGCGCCGCCGTCACCGGGGTGTCCACTGGTGGCGGCCCGGCGACCGTGACGCTCAAGGGGTCGCTCCTGCGCGTCTCGCTGCCGGCACCACTGGCGCCGGGAAAGACCACTCTCCTCACCATGACCTTCAGCGAAGCCATCCCCGAGGTATCGGGCGGCATCGACATCAGCCAGCTGATGGGAGGCACGACGGCGTCGGGCTACGGCGTCTTCGGCCACAGCACCGACACCTACGACCTGGGCTACTTCCTTCCCACCGTCGCGACGTACGGCCCGGCGGGCTGGGAGAGCCGCGAGGCGCCGGCCTTCGGCGACATCAGCGACTTCGACTGCGCGTACTACTCGGTCTCCCTGGACGTGCCCGAAAGCTACGTGGTGGCCGCGGCCGGCATGCCGGTGGGCGAAAGCGGCTCGGGCGGCAGGAAGACCTACGACTTCAGGGGCGGCCCGATGCGCGACTTCAGCGTCATGGCCTCGCCCAATTACCAGACAGCCTCGGCCAGCGTCGGAGACACGGCCGTCACCTCCTATTTCCTCAAGAGCGCGGCCGACGCCGGGAGCAAGGTCCTGGGCTTCGCCAGGGACGCGCTCAGTCAATACGACAAACACTTCGGCCCTTATCCCTACAAGAAGTTCAACGTCTGCGAAGCCCCGCTGGCCGGCGGCGCCGGCGGCATGGAGTTCGCGGGCCAGGTGCAGATCGCCCAGATGCTCTACTCGACGGCGGGCGGCCTGAACCTGGGGCAGGCCAGCTCTCTGCTGGGCAGCCTCGCCGGCGGCCTGGGAGACATGCTCGAGTTCACCGTAGCGCACGAGGTCTGCCACCAGTGGTGGGGTCTGGTCGTCGGGAGCGACTCGATCGGTCACCCCTGGCAGGACGAGGCCCTGACCAACTACTCCTCCGTCCTCTACTTCGGCTGGCAGCACGGGCCGGACGCGGCCAAGCAGCAGGTGGACTCGGAGCTGATGCTCTCGTACTCGACCGCGAAGATGATGGGCACGCCGGACATGATAGTCGATCAGCCTGTGTACGCGTTCAAGGACCAGAACTCTTACTCGGCTATCGTCTACTCGAAGGGCGCGCTCTTCTTCCAGGCGCTGGAGAAAACCATGGGCGAGCAGGCCTTCGAGAAGAGCCTGTCCGAATACTACACCCAGTACTCTTTCCGCAACCCCACGCCCGACGACCTGATGGCGGTCTTCGAGTCCAACGGCAACGCCACCACCATCGCCGCGCTGGACACCCGCTGGATACACGAGCTCCACGCCAGCGAGGACATCGCCGCCACCGGGACCGCCAACGACCTGATCAACAACCTGATGAAGAGCCTCGGCGACAGCGGCATCGACATGAACCAGCTCAACGACATGATGAAACAGTACCTGCCCCAGGGAACCGACATGAACGACCTCCTCCAGCAGTTCATGCAGAACGGCTCGACGCCCCAGGTCCCCGGCCTGGAGCAGCCCGACCAGCAGCAGCCCCTCCCGTTTTAGAAATTCAAGAAAGGGGTCAGACCACTTTCTTGAAAAACTCCTGTCTTGCGTTTTGTGCTTGTGTGCCCCGTCTGTAATATAATCCCAACCCGTGGTTTCCATCTAAGGAGGTACATGGCCGTGGAGAAGAAATATCCGTATTTCACCGAAGAGCACGAGTTGCTGCGCCAGTCGGTCCGTGAGTTCGTCGAGAAGGAGATAACCCCGGTAGTCGAGGAGTGGGAAGAGCAGGAAGCCTACTCGATGGACACCTTCAAGAAGATGGGAGAGATGGGGTTCCTGGGACTGCGCGTCCCCGAGGAGTACGGCGGTGGAGGCGCGGACTACTGGTCGGTGGTGGCCCTCTTCGAGGAGATCATCAAGTCCGGCGCCAGTGGGTTCCTCACCGCGGTGGGGGTCCACACCGAGGTCGCGATCCCGGCGATCGTGCACCACGCCACCGAGGAGCAGAAGCAGAAGTACCTGGTGCCGGCCGCCAAGGGCGAGACCCTGGGGGCGCTCGCGGTCACCGAACCCGAGGCCGGCAGCGACGTAGCCGCGATACTCACCACGGCGGTAGAGGACGGCGACTCCTACGTGATCAACGGCAACAAGATCTTCATATCCAACGGGGCGCGCGCCGACTGGATAATAGTCGCGGCCAAGACCGACAAGGACGCCGGCTACGGCGGCATCACCGAGTTCATAGTCGACAGCGACACCCCCGGATTCGAGGTCAGCCGCAAGCTGGACAAGGTCGGCCTCAAGAGCAGCGACACGGCCGAGCTGTTCTTCACCGACATGCGGGTGCCCAAGAGCCAGGTCCTGGGCGAGGTAGGCAAGGGCTTCTTCCAGATAATGGGAAACTTCCAGCCCGAGCGCTTGCTGATCGCCGTCGGTGCCTATGGCGGAGCGGAGCGGGCGCTGGAGATGGCGATCGAGTACGCCAAGCAGCGCGTGCAGTTCGGCAAGACGGTGGCCCGCCACCAGCACAACGCCTTCAAGATCGCCGAACTCGCCACTAAGATCGAAGCGTCCAAGGAGCTGACCTACCGCGCGGCCGACATGTACAACCGAGGGCTCGACTGCCTCAAGGAAGTCTCGATGGCGAAGTGGTTCACCACGGAAATCTCCAACGAAGTGGCTTACGCGGCCATGCAGCTGATGGGCGGATATGGCTACATGATGGAGTACCCGATACAGCGGGCGTGGCGCGACCTTCGGGTCCAGACGATCGTGGGGGGCACCACCGAGATCCAGAAGTTGATCATCACCAGGTGCCTGGGGCTCTAGAGAGCGAGTGCCGGCAAAGGCGGCGTTCGCGGGCGCTGCCGGTCAGGCCTTCTCGTCGATGAGCCGCAGCATCTCGATCATTGACTGAAGAGCCACCGCCAGCGAGTGCGGCTTGATGTTGTCGATGGTGTCCAGCCTGGTGTGGTAGTGAGGCACCAGCCTCTTGGTCTCCGAGAGGCAGATGCTGACCGCCGGTATCCCCGCGAGCGCGAAAGCACTGGCGTCCGTTGCGCCCAGAGGCAGGTTCCCTACCTCCAGCTCGGCTCCCATGTCCCGCGCCGCCTCCCTGGCGATGGAAACGAGCTCGGGGTCCATGACGGCCCCCGGCCAGAGCTCTTTCTCGAACACCGTGAAGAACTCCTCGTCGTAGATGCCGTCAAGGAAGATGCCGCAAGCGGGAAGCGCATCGTCCTTGTGAGCCGTGGCGAAACGCTTGGCGCCCCTGAGCCCGGCCTCCTCGGACGAGAGAGCCAGTAGCACGACCTCCGTCGTCTCGGGATAGAAGCCTTCCGACTGCTTGGCGTCCTTGAGGTACCTGCCAAGGCCGGCCAGCACCGCTATGCCCGCCATGTCATCCATCGCTCCGGGCACCACGTCGCTGGTGTGGAAGAAAGCGAAGAGGCCGATTAGCGGCGTGAGGCCGACGAGGAGGAAGCCGAACACCCAGTACACCGTCGAGCTCGGCAGCCCGACCGGCTTGGCGATGCTGGCGGCGAGGCTGAAGCCGAAGAGCAGCAGCAGCACGAACACCCCCGCGCCCATGACAGCCGCCGACGCGCCCTTGAACCAGTACCAGATCTTGAACTCGTAGGCCGAGTCGAGGTGCGCCGACACGTAGACCCGCCGGGCCGCCTCGTTCCTCGGCTCGATGAAGCCAAGGACGTTCTCTCCATTCCTCTTGGGCCAGACCGGGTCGATGAGCTCCTTGTAGCGCACCACCTCACAGATAATGATCACGAAGGCGGCCAGGGCGATCACGCACGCCAGGGGTGGGAAGAAGAAGAACAGAACCACGGCCGCGACATACTTGAGGACCAGGAAAGGAAAGAAGCCGACGAAGGCGGTAGGGCTGCAGGTGAACGTCTCTGACTCAACCCGATCGCAGCACGGTTCGACCTCTTCGGTGAACATGCGCCCGAGCCGCTTCTCTTCTTCGCTGCACGATTCCCTTGGCCCGATAGTCTTCATTACTTTGTCGATGAGGTCGTACATGTAGTCGGTGTATTTTTCAGCGATCATTGACCCTCCCAATAACGTTTTCTTCCATCGTCGTCCGGCGCCGCCGTTTTTCACGATGACC
Organism: Candidatus Anoxymicrobiaceae bacterium; assembly: GCA_036781505.1. GTDB lineage: Bacteria > Actinomycetota > Geothermincolia > Fen-727 > Anoxymicrobiaceae > FEN-680. Next base: position 4,223 of record DAIQAV010000126.1, read on the forward strand.
ATTATGCACTTACGGTGGCCACGCGTCCTAGTCTTCTGGCTATTGCAGGCCGATCCATCCATGGGCCTGGTCCCCGAGGCGCAAACGCGCCGAGGAGCCAGCCCGCGTGCGCTAGAGCCTCCCGAACACGTCCGGAACCCGCCTCGATTAACATCTTCAACAACCGTTAACATTAGTTTTTTTTAGGCAACAGTGATGTGTTTTATTCCCACTTCGCGGTTGCATCCTTAAACTCTGAACCTCAGGTTTACTATGGTCCCCTCCACATCATGCTGAACCCGCAAGTTAGTCCGCGTCCTCGAAAAAGCCCGATCTGACGGGCTTTTTCAGCCCTCCAGGGGCCAGGGCCGCCCCGGTTGGACAGCCATATTATGCCTATGTCAAGGCATTCTTCGTATACCGCTATCGGGCGGCTGGCGCGGGGTGCCTCTATCTCGCTACGGCATCCGAGGCGCCGGGTCGGAAAAACAAGAAATAGCAAAAGAAGGAAAAAACAGGGCCGCAAATTAACTATTAAGTTGAGATGACAGTTAGAGCTGGTGTACACGAAAACCCATGGGGTCACATAGATTACGCCGAAGCGGTAAGGCCGCTGGCTACTTTCATGCGCAAGATCACTCCGTTTGTCCTGGTTGCGATGCTGGTGGGCTCGGCGATCTTCTTCGCGATCAGCTGCAAGGGGTCCACGGTCGCTTTCAACAACGACGGGCAGGTCGCTTCCTTGAACGTCGAGGTGGCCGGCACGCCGAGCGCGCGCGCCACCGGCCTGATGGGGCGCAAGTCACTCGACAAGGACAGCGGGATGCTCTTTGATTTCGGCGGCAACACCAACACCGCTTTCTACATGAAGAACACTTCGATACCGCTTTCGATCGCCTTCATAGACTCCTCGGGCAAAGTGCTCGGGATAAGAGACATGAAGCCGTTCGACCTGACGCCGATAGAGCCCCCCGGCACCTACCGCTACGCCATCGAGGTGAACCAGGGCTGGTTCGCCGAGCATGGTATCAAGCCCGGCGTCACCACAACGATAGACACCTAGGGAACGGACGAGCCCCCCTTAAAAAACGGGCCCGGCGCAAGCCGGGCCCGTTGCCTTTCTCTATCGAGTCTACGAAGGCTTATGCCTTGAGCTCCACCGCCGCGTTCGATATCGCTATGATGTCGGGGCGCTCGGCGGTCTTCGCCTGGAAGATCACCTTGTTCCCCTCTTTCCACATCTCGGTCACTATCGTCTCGCCCGGGAACACCGGCCGCGAGAACCTGACGAACACCGAGGCAAAGTTAGCCGGGTCGTCATCGCAGTACTCGCGCAGGACGGCGCGGCACGCGAAGCCGAAGGAGCACAGCCCGTGCAGTATCGGCTTGTCGAAACCGGCCATGGTCGCGAAGTTTGGATCGGCGTGCAGCGGGTTGGGGTCGCCCGACAGTCTGTAGAGCAACGCCTGCTGCGGAAGCGTGGCCTGCTCGAAGACTTTGTCGGGAGCCCTGTCGGGGACCGAGTTGTCGATGACCGGTCCCTTCTCGCCGCCGAAGCCGCCCTCGCCGCGAACCAGAACGCCGAACCTGTTGAAGTAGACGACGTCTCCGGCCTCGTCGACCGTCTCGGCCTCGAGCTCGATGAGCGCCATCTTACCCTTGTCGTAGATGTTGCCCACCTTGGGCCTGGTGGTCAGGTTGCCTCCCGCCGCGGCGGGCTGCTTGCGGATCTCGAGGTACTGCTCGCCGTGCAGGATCATCATCGGGTTTATCTCCAGCCCCTCGACGCCGAACATGCTCATCAGCGCCGGGAACGGCGGTACCACCCCGAAGGTCGGCAGCACGGACAGCCCGGGCGGGTTCTCGTAGCAGAACTTGAGGTCCGCCGCGTCAGCACCGGCGCCTACGCCCAGCGCGTAGAGGATGACCGTCTTGTGGTCGTAAGTAAACGGAAGCGCGGGCATCTCCGCGCCCGAGGCTTTCGCCACGTCTATTGGCATCTTCGTACCTCCGATCAGTCGAGCTTGATGTGGCTGAGGGCATGCCCTGTCTGGGCCGGCGCCGAGTCGTACTCCGCCGCGCCCTCCAGGTTCGTGATCTCAGCGAGCTTCGCCGCGATGTCGTCAGGCGTGACCTTCTCCGGCTCGTCGAAGAAGTAGCCCGGGCCTTCGACGACCGCCGCGCGGCTGAAGTAGCCGGCGCCCGCGACCATCATCGCGCCCGACAGCTGGCAATCCTCGCTGACGAGGTAAGCCGCCAGCGGCGACACGAACTCAGGCTTGAGCTTCTCTACGACCTGCGGAGGCATGACCGTCGCGGTCAACCTGGTGCCCGCTACCGGGACCAGCGTGTTCGCCTTGATGTTGTACTTGGCGCCCTCCAGCTTGGCCGAGTTCATCATGCCGGCGATGCCGAGCTTGGCGGCGCCGTAGTTGGTCTGTCCGAAGTTGCCGTACAGGCCCGCGGCCGAAGCGGTCGAGAGGATGCGGCCGTAGCCCGCGTCCTTCATCAACGGGAAAGCCGCCTTGGTGCAGAAGAACGTGCCCGAGAGGTGCACCGCGATGATCAGGTTCCAGTCGTCGATCTCCATCTTCATCATGCTCTTGTCCCTGAGGATACCGGCGTTATTGATGAGGATGTCGATCCTGCCGAAGCTGTCGATGGCCGTCTTGATTATCTTCTGGGCGCTGTCCCACTCCGAGACGCTCTCGTAGTTCGGCACAGCCTCTCCGCCCATGGCCTTTATCTCGTCGCACACCTTCTGCGCGGGTGTCGCGTCCGCGCCGGCCCCGTCCATGGAGCCTCCCAGGTCGTTAACGACCACCTTGGCGCCGCGGCCGGCGAGCAAAAGGGCGTGCGCCCTGCCGAGGCCTCCGCCTGCTCCAGTGATGACCGCAACCCGGTCGTCAAACCTTATCTCTGCCATATTCCATCTCCTTTCATCGAACCACTGTTTCAGTGCCGTACGGATTCGTATTCTATAACTTTGCAGGTCCGCTTGCACCCTCTACGGGGGTCCCGGGACCGGGCGCCTCACGCCCGGACGGACCGTGGCAATGCGGTCGTTCACTGGTATCATAAGATGGACTCGAACGACAAGGAGGGTGCTCGAAAATGTACAAAGAGATG
>DAIQAV010000127.1:0-5191 GCA_036781505.1 Candidatus Anoxymicrobiaceae bacterium
CCCCGGATATGCCCGCCCATATCGCGATCGCCCGCGCCCGAGCGGGCGGACGGAAGATGTTGCTTATCAAGGCCAGCGTCGAAGGCGCGATCAGTCCACCGCCTATGCCCTGAAGCATCCGCGCGGCGATCAAGGAATTCGCGGTGGTAGACACGCCCGACCAGATCGACCCCGTGATGAAGACGAGCATCCCGACCACCAGGGTCCACTTGCGCCCGTACTTGTCGGCGAGGTTGCCGGAGAAAAGGATCGTAGCCCCGAACATGATTATGTAGCCGGAGTTTATCCATACCAGCTGGGTGTTGGTGGTGTTGAGGGCCTTGGCGATGCTGGGCAGCGCTACGTTCAGGATGGTGCCGTCGATACTGACCATGATGAGTGGGATGCAGAGGGCGGCGAGCGCCCACCAGTCTTTCCTGGAAGGCGCGCCAGCATCGCTCTGCTGGCCAGTCGGTTCTCTGGCCGCCGGCTCGTCGCCACGCGCGGTTGAACCACTATCCTCCGCCATGCCCACCTCCGACCGCGTCATTACCAGTCTGCAATCCTGCCTCTATGTGGTCATCATTTCACTCAGGAGCGTCGATTCCTTTGGTGGGCCGGGACCAATCCCCGACGCAGGGCGTTTACCCGTCAGACCCGGAACGCGAGACTGGAGCTGCGTTATGCAGTATCAGTGGTGACCGCACTGTCCATGGGCACCGCCACCACCGCAGGCGGCCTCTCCGGCGACCAGCGATCCTGCTATAAACTGTCCGATAGCGTCTTCGGCGCCTCCCTGTACGCCGGCGATAACCTTCACGCCCGCCCGCTGCAGGTTGGCCACCGCACCGCCACCGATCCCACCCGCGATGACATATTCCACATGGCGCTCCGCGAAAAGCCTCGGCAGCGCCGCGCAGTCGTGCTCCGGCGCGTCGAGCACCTCACGCTCGCCGACCACTCCGTCCTCGATCGACACCAGCATCACCTTCTCGCAATGCCCGAAGTGTGATGCGACCTTGCTGTCTTCCATTACGATTGCGATTTTCAAGTTTCCTCCCGGAATTCATCTCTACGTGTAGAACCGGTCACTGTCGGCTTCATCCTTCCAATTTCTCTTCGATCTTCTGTGCGCTGGCGGCTGCTCGTCCACAACCTCTCCCCACGGCATGAGCTGTCCCGCCCGCGGGGCACCTTCGGACAACGGTCGCGGCGCCGCACTCAGGGCAGCTGGTTTCACAAGCCCTGGCACCCGACCCCCAGGGCTCCTTCCAGATGTGCTCGCAGGACCGACACTCGAAGGTCCTCTCATCTCCACCGAGGACATAGTTGCCGCCCTCTATACCGAGGGCTTTTCCCTCGACCAGACAGCGCGCCACCTTCTCGCGCGCCGACTTCAGGACCCTCTGAAACGTCGGCCGAGAGACCTCCATCCGCTCGGCGGCGTCCTCTTGATAAAGCCCCGCTATATCGGTCAGTCTCAAAGCCTCGAGCTCTTCCACCGACAGCCTCTCCTGCTGCAGCTCGCTCAGGGGGATGCCCCTCGGCTTGAAGAAATCGATCGCCGGCTCGCCCGAGACGAAGCGAGGCTTGCACGGTCTTGCCACATCAACCTCCTTGTTGACATATTATGTGCATATGACCATAATTGAATATAGGGCATATGCCCGTAATTGTCAATCGCCGTTGCGCGCCAGGCCAGCTCCGCTGCGCTGCCTCAGCGCCAGCCTGGTTCCGGCATAGCGCGCGGTCCCAGCACAGGAGGATCGACTTGAAGAACGCAGAGGAATTCATGAAGAGGTACCACGTGGCAATCGGGCGCGCCACCCAGAGCCAGCTCGACAAGCTCAAGCCTAAAATCGCTTCGGAGTGGATCAACGAGTGGATGCAGGAGGTCGGTAGCAGCATCACCGACCCGGAGGAATTCCGTGTATCATTTGAGGAATTCCTGACTGATGGCCTGCAGTTTGCCGACGACAGCAAGGTCACCATCGAGGGCGACGAGCTCATCCTGGATATCGGCGGATGCGTCATCTGTCCCGGCAACGATATTCTTAAGAAAGCGGGCGAAGAGGCCCTCTGCCCCATCACGCCCACAGGCCTCATGGCGATCTCCCGCGTGCTGGGCAAGAAGGCCACCCTGGTCGGCGTGAACAAGGAAGGCAAGCCCGTCGGTTACTGCCAGATCAAATACAAGCTCGAGGAGAAATAGGGGCTCGGCCTCCGAGGCGGGCATTTCCGGTATCATGTACTACCGGGCTCGACCCACCCTTCTATCAAATAGTTAAGGAGCCAGATGTTCCACGACGACAAGTGCGATCTCTGCGGCGACTGCCTGCTTCTCTGTCCGTACACGGAGTACGACCGCGATGAAGCGATCGAGCAATTCCGGCGGTTGAAGGAAGGCGAGACTCCCGAGGTGGTGTCCGAGTGCATCACGTGTGTCGCCTGCAACGAGTTCTGCGAGAAGGGAGCCAATCCCTTCGACCTGATCCTTACGCGACAGGAGCAGACCGGCGTGCTAGACATCCCCGAGCAGAACACACAGTTGTTCCGCAACCTCCCCAACGCGCCGACGGAGGTCATTCCCGGCGACCCTGACAAACCGGCTTTGTCGCTCTGCAGCGTCGGGGGCCTGGTCCCCGGACTTTTCGAGGGACCGCTCTTCGAGGGTATGACCGTCCTGGCGGGCGGTGATTTCTTTTGTGGCGTCGGGTGGGTGCACCTCGGAGAAGAGACGCCGGTCAGAGAGAACGCCGCCGGCGTCATCGAGAGGCTCGCCGCCACAGGCGCCCGGGAGATAGTCTTCTATCACGATGATTGCTATGCGCTGACCGCGGCAATGGCGGAAGAATACGGCATCGACGTGCCCTTCCGACCCGTGCATATCATCGAGCACCTGCTGAGCCAGGTGAAAGAGAGAGCCGCGAGTCTCAAACCGCTTGGGCTGTCAGTGGCCTATCAACAACCTTGCGCGTCGCGCTATACGCCGTGGAAAGACGAGCAACTGGACGAGCTGTTCGGGCTCATAGGCGTCGAGAGGGTGAACAGGAAGTACGACCGGAGCGGCGCTCTGTGCTGCGGCTCGCCTGTGATGCCTCGCGATCGTGACCGGGCGTTGCAGATCAAGAATCGCAACATCAATGACGCGCTCGAGGCCGGGGCCGGCGCGATGGCGTATCTCTGCCCCCTGTGTGTTCTGAACCTGCGCAAGGTCTCGGCTTCCGCGGGGCTGCAGAACTTCCACCTCATAGAGCTGGTAAAGCGGTCCCTGTTCGAGTAGGCCGCTCGTCTGTCCCGCGGTGTCTCACCGCTCTCCTCGACCGGGCATGACGGGAGTATTGAGGAACCTCATGGGGCTCGATCCTGAAGGCATGAAGAAGGTCATCGATGAGACTCTTGGAACAGGCATCCTGGACAGCCTGGCCTCGGGGGACGAGACCCCGGTGCAGACTGTGCTCGAGTTCCGGCAGTACTGCATGGACTTGCTCGGCGAGTTCGTCAAGGTGAGGGACATCCTGATGAAGTTCAACTCGGAAGAGCCGGAGGTCAGGCGCGAATCAGTCAGCGAGATGAAGGCGCTTGCATCCCCCAGAGGCCAGGCGGTCGGTGGCCCCCGGCGCGTTCAAGCCCTCGATGCCGAAGTGAAGAAGCTGAAGGCAAAGCTGGCGGATATCGCCGCGCTCGCGTCTCAGGATTGAAGCCTCCGCGATAAATGAGCTTTTCGGGCCCGGTCAGGCGCCTTTCTTCAAGCGTGTGTCGAGGTACTCCTTGAGCGCGACCGCGTTATTTATCTTCTCTTCTTTCGAAGCGAACAGGAGCAGCACGTCCTTCTTTCGTGCGATGTCCAGGAGGCGCTCCACGTCGGGGTTGTCCTTCAGCTCCTGGTAGTACCGCTTCTTGAACTCGGGCCACTTCTCGGGCTCGTGCATGTACCACTTGCGCAGCTCGTCGGACGGAGCGATGCCTTTGAGCCAGAGGTCCACCTTCTCTTTCTTGATACCCCGGGGCCATAGCCGGTCGACCAGGACGCGATAGCCCCGCTGGCTTCCATTATGCTCGTAGACGCGTTCGGTCTTGATCACAACAACCTCCTGAGCCGTCGTCAGTATTTCTTGCTGAAGTGTCCCACGAAGGGGACGCTCGGGTTGTCCGGGTACCAGTGCCAGGCGCCCCAGTTAGCCGAGTAGTTCTGCATGTCGTAGTTCGCCTTGGCGGGCTCGTCCGCCGCCTCGAAGTAGAAGACCTTCACCCCGTTGGCGTTCGCCCACGCCATGGCCTGGTCGCGAAAAGCCGTGGCATTGGCAACGGTGAAGAGGCCTGGGATGTAGTGGGGTCTCGCGGGGTTGTCGTTCGACGGCCATCCCGTCTCCCCGATCTGCAGCTCGGTGTTGGCCAGCCCCCAGCCCTGCAGGCGTGCCTTGGCCGCGCCGAAGTCGTTGGCCAGGCGCTGGACGGCCTGCGCGATGGTGATGTTGTTGCCCGCGGCCGCGAACTCGCCGGGGTGTATGTTCACCTGCACCACGTCGCACGCGCGGGCGATCGTCTGGAACGGCGCATCGGGTGCGATGACCCCGACGAGCCTCGTCCCCACCTTGACCTTGCGCGCGGTGCCGGACTTCACCTGGTTGATGTAGCCGACCAGGTCGGCCGCCATCCTGTCCAGCGGATAGGGGTTGTTGGGGCTGCCCCTGTTGCCCTCGGGCTCGTTGCCCACTATCGCCAGGTCGACGTAGCCCTGGTTGACGAGGTCTATCAGTGTCTGGACCTGCCCCTGGTTGGAGGCACCGGGGCCGGCCACCGTCCAGGTCACGCCGGCACAAGCAGCCACCTTCAACCCGTACGCGTGCGCCCTCTTTATCGCGTAATTGAGGTCCGGCCAGTCGTCGCGGTAGGTCGTGATCCATTGCGTCGACGGAGCCATAGTCTGCAGAAAGCCGTCTATGAAAGCGTTCGGCGGCGAGTCGTAGCTGGCTTTTGTCTTCACCCAGTCGCTGAAACACAGCCCGTAGTACTCCTTCACAGAGGCGCTATCCACAACGCCCGCGTCGATGAAGAGCGTCGCTGGCCCGAACTTAGATGGAAGAGATGTCAGCTTATCCCCTACCCAGTCGGTGGCCGGGTCCTGCGATGCGGGCAGCTCCTTTACCGAGTAGGTCATGGTCTGGCTTGCCGCGTCGTACTTCGGGCTCGAGTGGACCATGACGACCGA
>DAIQAV010000127.1:5201-7296 GCA_036781505.1 Candidatus Anoxymicrobiaceae bacterium
TTTGCCGACTGGAACATCAAACAAGGCAAAGGGTCGACGTCCTTGTCGTTCAGCGTCGCAAGTACCAGAAGCGCGTTTGGCGACGAGCCCTTGAAGATTCCGTGCCAGGCACCGGTGAACGCGCCCGTGCCGATGGTCCCGGCACGGCGGCTCGGCCTGTCGCTGAAGCGGACCGTGCTGGGCGAGGCGCCTGTGAGCGTCAGGGTGCGGGAGCCGGGGCCGGAAGCGGCGCTCAACGAACCGCCGGTCGCCGATTGAGAGAAGAGGTAGCTCGATGCTCCGACCCTGGCGGTCGTCGTGCCGCCACAGCCCGCCGCGAGCGCGAGCGCCAGAATAAAGCACGCAGCTTCCAGGAGTCGTCGATTCCCCGGATTGTTCGCCTTCAGTTGCGGTTGCATTGCTTTCGGGGCGTCCTTCCAGTCGCATCACGTACGTTGCGGCGGCGGAGTTTCCCCCGCTATCTCCGCCAGGCTCCATCACAGTATATTGAATGACGGCGAATCGAACTCCGCTCATATTATCCTCCGAGTCATCCAGGTGCGAGGCAGGTCATGGTTACCGCGCGGGAGTAAACGCGATAACGGCGAGGTAGAATGTTCCCATGAACGCACAGAGTCCCGAGTCCGCATACGAATCACTGGTCCAGCATTCTCGAGAGCTCACCTGGACAGCCGGTCTTCAAGCATTGCTCGAGTGGGACCAGGAGGTCAACATGCCGCCCGCGGGCGCGCAGTCCCACTCGGAGATGTCCGGGATCATCGCGCGGATCGTGCACCGGAAGGCAGTGGATGAACGCGTCGGCGGCTGGCTCGAGGCCGCCGCGCTCAAGACCGACTGGCCTCTCGTTCAGTCCGCCAACATCCGCGAGTGGAAGCGGGACTACGACAAGGCCAGGAAGCTGCCGGAGGAGTTCGTCAAGAAGCAGGCTGAAATCACCGCCAGTGCATACCACGTCTGGCGGGACGCACGCGAGACGGACGACTTCGGCGTCTTTGCTCCCACGCTGGCCGAGGTCGTGGACCTGGCGAAGCAGGAGGCTGACTACTATGGCTGGAAAGACGAGCGCTACGACGCCCTCCTCGACCTGTTCGAGCCGGAGCTGACCACCTCCCGGTGCGAGGCACTTTTCGCGGACCTGCGCGCGGAGCTCACGCCGATGGTCGAGCGGATCGTCGCCGGCCAGGGCCCGGCACCTGGACCATTCGGCGCCGCTGCGTTCCCGATCGAGGCTCAGGCGGACTTCTGCAGGCGCGTCTCGGGCGCGCTCGGCTTCGATTTCGACGCCGGCAGGCTCGATCCGACGATCCACCCGTTCACCACCGGCATCGCCCGGGGCGACGCCAGAATAACCACCAACTACAACACCTCCGACCCGCTCGACAGCCTGTCCAGCACCGTCCACGAGACGGGGCACGGCATATATGAGCAGGGAGTGTCTTTCGACGGTACCCCGGCGGGGCAGGCGTGTAGCACCGCCGTCCACGAGAGCCAGAGCAGGCTGTACGAAAACGAGGTGGGCCGCGGTCGGGCCTTCTGGAGGTACTGGCAGCCCAGCTTCAACGCACAGTACGGGACGGACGAGAGCGAGGACGACCTGGTGAGGCGGGTCACCTGGGTCGAGCCCGGCCTGGTCCGCACCAGGGCCGACGAGGTCACCTACAACCTGCATGTGATCGTACGCTTCGAGATAGAGCGCGACCTGTTCCGGGATGAGCTCGAGGTCGCCGACATCCCGCGAGTCTGGAGACAGAAGTACAAGGACTATCTGGGGGTTCACGTGCCGGGCGACCTCGACGGGGTGCTGCAGGACGTCCACTGGGCTAACGGCCTCTTTGGTTACTTCCCCACCTACACGCTCGGCAACGTCTACGCGGCTCAGCTCTTCGACGCCGCCAGGCGCGAGATCCCCGGCCTGGAGAACGCCATCGCGTCGTGTGACTTCAAGCCGCTGCGCGACTGGATGGCGGAGAAGATCTACAGGTGGGGCCGGGTATATACGCCCGAGCAGTTGATAGAGAACGCAGCCGGTTCTCCTGTCTCGACCAGCTTCTTCATCGAGCACCTCAAAGCCAGATACCTGCGGCAATAAGGGTGC
>DAIQAV010000128.1:0-7171 GCA_036781505.1 Candidatus Anoxymicrobiaceae bacterium
TGGTGGTGCTGGACGACAAATTCAGGGTGATATCCGCCAACCGGTCTTTCTACAGGACTTTCAACGTAACGCCGGAAACGTCCGAAAACATTCTCTTGTTCGATCTCGGCAACCGCCAGTGGGACATCCCCAAGCTCAGGGAGTTGCTCGTGGAAGTGCTTCCGAAGAGCACGACCATCGAGGACTTCGAGGTCGAACACGACTTCCCGACTATCGGGCAGAAGACCATGTTGATAAACGCCAGGCGCATTCAAAGTGAAACCGGTGTCACACAGATGATACTTCTGGCGATAGAGGACATCACCGAGCGCAAGCGAGCCAAGGAAGAGCTACAGAGAATTGATTTGGAGCTCGAGAAGGTTCTCGAGCGTGAGACGTTCGTCTCTCAAAGCCTGCAGGCGGTCTTCTATCCAAGGATCAAGCAAATAGAAGGTTACCAGTTCGCCGCTCGATACAGATCGGTGCTGCAGGAGTCCGAGCTGGGCGGCGATAACTATGACGTCTTCTCGCTGGGAGGCGACGAAACCGCTCTCGCAATAGTGGACGTCAGCGGCAAGGGCCTTCAGGCAGCGATACTGGGGGCCTTCGTGAAGTCTATCATCCGAGCGTATCTGCGGGGGAGCTCCGTCGTGTCCGAAACCGCTGCTCGGATCAGCTCGGCCGTCTACCGTGAACACGGCCCGGACCTGTTCGTAACAGCGTTCATAGCGGTCCTGGACGAGCCCTCGGGGACCGTTCGTTACGTGAACGCGGGGCACCCCGGCCCATTGCACGTCTCGGCAGAGCGATCGGTCGAGGTATTGCGTACCGCTTCGATGCCCCTCGGTATATTCCCGGAGCAGGAATTCATCGAGGGTGAGGTCGTGCTGGCACCCGGCGATTACCTGGTCCTTTACACCGACGGTCTATACGAGATCAAGGGTTGGGATGACGCCTCGCCCGAGGCCGTCGCCGCTGAGGTCTGCAAACTCTTGCCCGCAGACTCCGACTCGCTTGCGGAGAAACTGGTCGCTGAAGCGAAGAACCGTGCCGGGGGCAAGCTCGACGACGATGTAGCCGTGCTCACGCTCAGGCGCAACCCGGCCTAGGGACAGGCGGAGAGCCGCTCTCGTGTTCTCCGGGAAAGCTGTTTGAGCCACAATTATTCTCCCGCCAGGGCCGTGTGATCAACGTCATTCAGTACCAACTGGTAAAGAACGGCGATAGTGCCACCGTGACCGCGACCGCACCCGCTCAGTACGTCCGTGGAGGGCGGGAACCCTATGGGACGACCGTCAAGGTCGCGGACGTTACGCTCCGGGTGGTCAACGGGAAGTGGGTCATCTCAAAGGTTGTCATCGGAGACTACTAGGGCTCAGCCGAGCTTCTTGCGCAGCAGGTCCGAGGCCATGGAAGGGTTGGCCTTGCCCCTCGTCTTCTTCATGACCTGCCCCATCAGGAACTTGAGCGCCGCCTCCTTGCCCTGTCTCATGTCCTCGGCGGCTTCCGGGTTCTCGGCGATGACCTCTTCCACCATCGATTCGATCTCGGAGGAGTCGGCTATCTGGCTCAGGCCCCTGTCCGCCACGATCACCCGGGGAGTCTTGCCTGACTCGAAGGCTTCGCGCAGGACCTCCTTGGCCATCTTCCCCGAGATGATCCTCTGCGCCAGCAGCGCCACCAACTCGCCCAGCCCTTTCGGCTTCAGCGGGCACGCGTCGATCGGTATCGAGGCGTCCTTCAGCAGAGCCGCGAGATCGCCCGCGATCCACTTGGCGAGCTCCACCGGGTCCTGTCCGGTCTGGATGGCCTTCTCGAAGTAGTCGGCCATCGCCTTCTCGCTGGTCAGCATCGTCGCTATCTCCGGCGGGAGTTTGAAGTCTTTCTCAAACCGGTGCAGCTTCTCGGCCGGCAGCTCCGGCATCCTGGCCCTGATCGCCTCCACCCACTTGGGGTCAGGCTCTATCGGGACCAGGTCGGGCTCCGGGAAGTACCGGTAGTCGAAGGCCTCTTCTTTGCTGCGCAGCGGGCTGGTCATGCCCGCGGCATCGTCCCAGTGGCGAGTCTCCTGGACAATCAGCTGCCCTTGCTCGAGGGCGAATCGCTGCCGCTCCACCTCGTAGGCCAGCGCGCGCGAGAGCGCGCGGAAAGAGTTCATGTTCTTGATCTCGACCTTGGTCCCCAGCTCGCCTTCCACCCCCAGCGAGACGTTGGCGTCGCAGCGCAGCGAGCCCTCCTCCATCTTGCAGTCGCTGATCCCGAGGTACTCCAGCGTCGCGCGAAGCAGTTGCAGGAAAACCCGCGCCTCTTCAGGGCTGCGCAGGTCCGGCTCGCTGACTATCTCGGCCAGCGGTATGCCCGCGCGGTTGAAGTCCTCGAGGGTGTGGTCGGCGCCGTGGATGCGGCCGCTCTCGCCGATGTGGATGCTCTTTCCGGTGTCCTCCTCGAGGTGGACGCGGGTGATCCCCACCCTGCGCTCATATCCGTCCATCTCGACCTCGAGCCAGCCTCCCGCGGTCAGCGGTATGTCGTACTGGGATATCTGGAAGTCCTTGGGCATGTCCGGGTAGAAATAGTTCTTGCGATGGAATATCGAGCGGGGCGTCACCTCACAGTTGAGCGCGAGCCCCAGCAGTATGGTGTTGGCGACCGCCGCCCTGTTGGCGACCGGCAGGACCCCCGGGTGCCCCAGGCATATCGGGCAGGTCTTGGTGTTGGGGTCGCCGCCGAACGTGGCGGCGCATCCACAGAACATCTTCGACGCCGTGTTTAGCTCCGCGTGTATCTCCAGCCCGATCACGGTTTGGTATTCCATCGCTCTACCTTCTATCCAGCCTCGAGGCCCGCAGGCCTCGGGTCGAACTGCAGCTCCCGCTCCAGGGCGAGTGCCGCGTCGAGTATCTTCTGCTCCGACAGCGGCGGGCCCATTATCTGGAACCCCACCGGAAGCCCGTCGGCCAGCCCGCAGGGCAGGCTCAGGGCGGGTATCCCCGCCAGGTTGACCGGTATGGTGCAGATGTCGGACAGGTACATCGTCAGAGGGTCGTCCATCTTCTCGCCCAGCTTGAAGGCCGTCGTAGGGGACGTCGGGGACACCAGCAGGTCGTAGGTGTCGAAGGCCCGGGCGTAGTCCTGCACGATAAGGGTGCGGATCTTCTGAGCCTTTGCGTAGTACTCGTCGTAGTATCCCGCGGAAAGCGCGTAGGTGCCCAGCATTATGCGGCGCTTGACCTCCGGCCCGAACCCCTGCGCCCTGGTGGCGTCGTACATCTCCCAGACGTCGGCGAACTCGCCGGCGGCCCTGAACCCGTACCTCACCCCGTCGAACCTCGCCAGGTTGCTGGAGGCCTCCGCCGGCGCGATGAGGTAGTAGGCGGACAGGCCGTAGGAGAAGCTCGGCAGCGAGACCTCGTCGCAGGCGACCCCCAGCCCTTCGAGCACGTCCATGGTCGCTTTGATCTTCTCCAGCACGCCCGGGTCTATCCCCTCGCTGGAGAGCTCCTTGACGATGGCGACCTTCAGGCCCTTCACCTCACCCGTGAGGCGGGAGAGGTAGTCGACCGCGGGCTGCTCGATCGAGGTGGAGTCGCACTTGTCGTGCCCGGAGATGACACCCAGCAGCGCCGCGCAGTCGGAGACGTCGAGCGCCATGGGGCCGACCTGGTCAAGCGAAGAAGCGAAAGCCACCAGCCCGTAGCGCGACACCAGCCCGTAGGTAGGCTTCATCCCCACTATCCCACAGAGCGCCGCGGGCTGCCTGATGCTCCCGCCGGTGTCGGAGCCCAGCGCCCAGGGCGCCTCACCGGCGCTGACCGCCGCCGCCGAACCGCCGCTCGAGCCGCCGGGGACCCTGTCGAGGTCCCAGGGGTTATGGGTCGGTCCGAAATAAGAGTTCTCGGTCGAGGAACCCATGGCGAACTCGTCCATGTTGGCCTTGCCCAGCATGACCGTGCCGGAAGCGGTGACCCTCTCCACGGCCGTCGCGTCGTACACGGGCACGAATTTCTCGAGCATCCGCGAGCCACAGGTCGTGGCGAACCCGCGGGTGGAGAGCACGTCCTTGATCGCGATCGGCACGCCGGACAGGGGCCCGGCCTCATCACCGGCGGCGATGGCCCGGTCGATCTCCCGTGCCCGTCCGCGGGCGTCATCCTCGCAGAGGTTGACGAACGCGCTCACGCGCGGCTCAACGGCCTCGATCCGGTCGAGGTAGGCCGAGGTGGCCTCGACCGAGGATATCTCTTTGTCCTTGATCGCCCTGGCGAGCTCAAGCCCGCTGGAGTATATGATGTCCATCCCGCCGCCTCAGATTATCCTGGGCACCTTGAAGGCGCCGCCCTCGGCCCAGGTCGCGTTCCTGGTGACCTCTTCAACTGGAAGAGAAGGCCTGACCTCGTCCTCCCTGAAAACGTTGACCAGCGGCAGGGTGTGGCTGGTGGGTTCGACGCCGTCGGTGTCGACCTCGCTGAGGACGCGCGCGTGCTCGAGCACGTCGGATAGCTGCCGCCGGTAGGTCTCCTTCTCCTCGCCGGAGAGCTCTAACCTGGCGAGCTTTGCCACGTGCTCGACGTCGTCGATACTGATCGCCATCCTGCCTCCATCCGTTCGGCGCCCCTCAGGCGCCGGTCATGTTCTTGAACTCCGCCTCATCAATGACCTGGACCCCCAGGTCGCGCGCCTTGTCCAGCTTCGAGCCCGCCTCCGAGCCCGCCAGCAGGTAGTTGGTCTTGCGGCTCACCGAGCTCGAGACGCGTCCTCCCAGGGACTCTATTATCTCCGAAGCTTCCTCCCGCGTGAAATCGGCCAGCGCGCCGGTGAGCACAAACGACTTATCCGCCAGCGGCCGGCCGGCCACCGGGGCCCTCTCCGCCGGCTCGTCGGCCATGCGGACGCCGCCCGCCTTCAACTTCTCGAGCACGTGCAGGTTTTCCTCGACGCCGAAGAAGAACACCACGCTCTCGGCTATCCGCGGCCCCACTCCCTCGATGCCCTCCAGGTCGGCCGGCTCCGCCGAAGCAAGAGCGTCGATGGAGCCGAACCTCTCGGTAATGAGCCGCGCGACGTGGCTTCCCACGTGGCGGATGCCGAGCCCGTAGACCAGTCGCCAGAGAGGCCTGTCCCTTGCCGCGTCGATCGAGTTCATCAGGTTGTCGACGGACTTGTCCTTGTAGCCGGGCAGCAGCCCGATCTGATCCCGCCCCAGGCTGAAGATATCCCCCACGTCCTCGATGAACCCTCCTTCGAGCAGCATCGTGACGGTGACGGCTCCCATGCCGTCGATGTCCATCGCCCCCCGGCCCGCGAAGTGGATGATGCGCTCGAACCTCTGCGCCGGACAGGCGATGTTGGTGCAGCGGGTGACCGCCTCGCCCTCTTCGCGCTCTACCCTGGAGTGGCAGGCGGGGCAGCGCCCCGGCATCTTCCACGGCGTCGTGCCCTCCGGGCGGGCGTCCTGGATTACGCCGACTATCTCGGGGATCACGTCCCCAGCCTTCCTCACGATGACCCGGTCTCCCACCCGTACACCCTTACGGGTGACCTCGTCGGCGTTGTGCAGGGTGGCGTGGGTTATGGTCGAGCCCGCCACGAACACTGGCTCGAGCACCGCCACCGGGGTGAGCGCCCCGGTGCGGCCGACGCCGACCATTATGTCCTTGACCGTGGTGGTCTTCTCCTCGGGTGGGAACTTGTAGGCGATCGACCAGCGCGGACTCTTGCTGGTGGCGCCCAGCCCGCGCTGCTGCTGAAGCGAGTCGACCTTCACGACCACCCCGTCTATCTCGTAGGCGAGAGTGCGCCTCTTTGCCTGCCACTCGCCGCAGAACTTCGCCGCCTCTTCGATATCGGCGGCCCTGGCGTTGTGCCCGCCCAGCTTGAAGCCGAGCTCGGAGAGGTATTGCAACACCTCCCAGTGCCTGGCCGCGAGTGGCTCGGTGCAGTAGGCGATGCCGAAAGTGACCATGGACAGGTTGCGCCTGGCCGTCACCGCCGGGTCGATCTGCCTGAGGGACCCCGCCGCCGCGTTCCTGGGGTTGGCGAACGGCGGCTCGCCTTTGTCGAGGCGCTCCTCGTTGAGGTGGAGGAACGAGGCCTCGGGCATGTACACTTCGCCCACCACCTCGATCAGCTCCGGGTAGCTGTCGGTCATCAGACGGAGCGGTATCACCGGCACGGTCCTCAGGTTGGGAGTGATGTCCTCCCCGACCTCGCCGTCGCCCCTCGTCGCGCCCTGCGTCAGGATCCCGCGCTCGTAGGTGAGGGACACCGCGATCCCGTCCATCTTCAGCTCGCAGACGTATTCAACCTCGGCCCCCAGGCCCAGCCCTTTGTGGACCCGCTCGGCAAAGCCGTGGAGATCCTCGGGACTGAACGCGTTGTCCAGGCTGAGCATCTGACCCCTGTGGGTAACGTGTTTGAATCCCTCGGCGGGAGGCGGACCCACGCGCTGGGTGGGAGAGTCGGGCGTGACCAGCCCGGGATACCGCGCCTCCAGATCGAGCAGGCGGCGATAGAGCTCGTCGTACTCAGCGTCGCTGATCAGCGGGCTGTCCAGTACGTAGTACCTGTGGATGTGACGGTTGATCTCATCGCGAAGGCTCTCGGCCTCCCCTTTGACATCGGCCGTCACCTGCGTGTCAGCCATCGAGACCCTCCGGGGTCATAGCTTCTTGAGGTCCGAAGGCGGCCAGAAGATGACCAGCGCTTTGCCGACGACCCGGTCCTCGGGTATGGCACCGAAGGTCCGCGAATCGAAGGAGTGCGCCTCGTTGTCACCCATCACGAAGACATAGTTGTCCGGCACCAGCTGGGTGTATGGCTCGGAGACGTACCGCACGGTGCTCTTGTGGCGGTACTTGTCGTTGACGATGACGTCGCCGTTCTCGATCTTGACGCGGTCGCCGGCGATCGCAACGATCCGTTTTATGAGCATCTCAGTGGTTCCCGGGACGTTCTTCAGCACCACCACGTCGCCCCTGCTGGGGGTCGTCCCGCCCCGGTAAGGCACTACGAACACACGGTCGTCGTTGTGGATCGTCGGCAACATCGACTCGCCGTGGACGATATAGGGCTTGCCCACGAACACGATGAGCAGGAAGACGGCGAGAAGTATGAAGAACGGTATGAGCAGGAAAGCGCTCGCCCCTACCAGGCCGACCCTGCGCATGACCTTCTGCTTGCGGGTCTCGGGCGG
>DAIQAV010000129.1:0-6480 GCA_036781505.1 Candidatus Anoxymicrobiaceae bacterium
GCCGAGAAGGGCATCGGCACCTGCTGGCTGGGCGGAGTCAACGCCCGCGAGGTCCGCACGACGATGGGGCTCGCCGGTGTCGGCATCCCCGCGGTCATATCGGCGGGGGAGGGGGCGCTCCCGGCGGGGCCGGCCAGCTATGGCGGCATGGCCTACCGCAGGATGTCCAGGCGCCGCAAGCAACTCTCGCAGATCGCCTGCGCCGAGCGGGTGGGAACGCCTTATCAGGCCGGTGACCTTCAGGGGTCCAGGTTTGAGGCGGCCGACGTCGGGGTCGGCGGGCTGCTTGAGGCTGTATCGGGCCAGGGGCCGGCTACGGCGCGCACACAGGCGCCGATGGACCTGGCAGTGGACGCATGCCTGGAGGCGGCGAGGATCGCGCCCAGCGGAAGCAACGCGCAGCCCTGGGTGTTCGTGGTGGTGCGAGACAGGGACAGGCTGGCCAGGCTGGCGGAGTCCTGCGGCTCGGTCTCGGACATGGCCGAGAGGCCGGCCGCCATCGTGGCGATGGGGAGGCCCAGTAACATCCAGACCAAGATGCTGGACAGGCCGTTCTGGATGATAGACGTGCCGATCGCCGTGAGCCACATCACCCTGCTCGCGGCCTCGATGGGTTTCCTCCCCGCACTCGCCCTGGACGGGATAGATGAAGCGGCGATAAGCCGCCTGGTGGAGGCTCCGGGCGGCCTGCGGCCCGTGGCCGTGATAGGCCTTTGAGCGGCTCGCGGCGTGCGGATGGGCCGCGACACTTGTTAGAATCTTCATATCGCGAGATCCGGAGGTCGTAATGGAACGAGTATGGGCAGTATCGTTCGGTGAGAACGAGCGGATGGAGCTCGAGCGGGTCATCATGGACGATGACGCCGAGGCCGCGCTGGTGTTCGTCAAGAAAGTGATATACCCCAAGGTCAAGGAGGCGGAGAAGCCCGGCTCGTGCTTCCACGACGTTGCCAAGCCTTTCGACGAGGTGGGCAGGCAGGTCAGCAGGCACAAGCGCCTGGGGACCTTCGACTGAGGCGGGCCGGCAGACCGGAGGCGACCTTGACCACGTATATCCAGGAAGCGAGATTCGTCGAGATCGATGGGCGGAAGATCTGTTACGTCGACGAGGGAACGGGACCTGCCCTGTTGCTCGTGCACGGGCTGGGCGGCTCCATATGCAACTGGGCTCCCACCATCGAGCACTTCAAGAGGACCCACCGGGTGGTGGCCATCGACCTCCCCGGCTTCGGCAAGTCGCAGGGCAGCGCGTCCGATTGCGGGGTCGAGTGCTTCGCCGGCGCCGTCAGGGCGCTGTTGTCGGAGCTGGGCATCGACCGCGTTTCCATCGCGGGCAACTCCCTGGGTGGCCTCATAACCATCAACCTCGCGCTCAACCACTCGGACCTGATCGAGAACATCGTGCTGGTGGACTCCGCGGGGACGCACGGGTTTCCCGAGCTGCTTAAAGTCGCGCTGGTGAAGCTGCCGCCGGCGTGGGTGAAGAGGGCGGTGCTCTTCGGCGTCTCCTACATCGTCAGGTTCTCCTTCGCCTACCGCCTGGCCGGTATATACAACCTCAACGAGTACACCCGCGTTCTGCTGGACGAGGCGACCTCGATGAGCCGGCGCGAGGACCTGGAGGACTACCTGGAGATCTATATCAGGACCTCGGTGACCGCGCTGCACGAGAGGTACGACAACCGGCTGGGCGAGATATCCAAACCGACTCTCATCGTCTGGGGCCAGAAGGACATGGGCGTCCCTCTCAAGGTGGGGCAGCGGATCAACCGGCTCATCAAGGGTTCGTTCCTGGTGGCGATCCCCGATGCCGCGCACGTGCCGCAGCTGGACCAGCCCGAGGCGTTCAACGCGGCCCTCGAGCGATTCCTGGCCGGGGCGCGCGCGGGCCGGGGGTCTTGTTGAGCACGGCGTCAGGGAGGCCGGGTTGATGTCGAAGACGACAGTGGCGGGCGCGGATGGGATTCGGAGGCAGCCGGTGAAGCTGCCGGTGGTGTACGTCCCGGGGTTCCTGTCTCCCTTCACCTACGCCTGGTACTTCGAGCGCGGCATCAAGCGGGAGGGCTACGACTTCGAGCAGGTTGCGTTCCCCCGGATGGCCGCCGGCGACATGGTCGAGATGGCCCGGTACCTGGCGACACTGGTCGAGGCGGCGGCCGGGGAGTTCGGGCTGGTCAACCTCGTCTGCCACAGCGCCGGCGGGCTTATCGCGCGGTACTATCTGCAGAGGCTCAACCGCCGCGCTCCCGTATCCAGCGTGGTGTTCCTCGGCACCCCTCACCAGGGGACGCTGGCGGCCTACCCCGGCTTCCTGGTGCAGACCTGCAGGCAGATGTCGCCCTCCTCGAAGTTCATGTCCTCCCTCGAGGACGGCGGGCTGGGAAGGATATTGACCGAGCGGTCGCTCTCCGTGTACTCGAACCACGACCTGCTGGTGCTGCCTTTCGAGAGCGGGAGGCTGGCCGGGGCGCGCAACGTCAGGTTGCGAGGGCCGTTCGGGCATGCCCTGCCGCTGGATCCTCGCGCGCTGGGGCAGGCCGTCACGTTCATGGAAGAGATGGCGCCCGCCTGAGGAGGACGAAGAGTTGGCTGAAGAGAGGACGGGCGAGCGCGGCGAGCCGATATACAGCGAGTCTCACACTTTCAACCCGGTGTTCTTCCTGCTCATCTTGGCTCCTATCGTGCTCTACGTCGTCGTGGCCGTGGGCGGCATCATCAAGCACAAGGCGATATACTCGGTCATATTCGGGCTGCTCGCGCTCCTGTTCCTGGCGCTCCTGGGCAATTTCTGGCGGCTGGTGTTCCGGATATACGATGACGAGGTCTCCTTCGGTTTCGGGCTGGCCAGCCACCGGTTCCCCCGCTCCAGCATCGTGTCCTGCGAACCCTACGAGCTGAAGTTCGGCAACTACCTCGGCTACGGCATCAAGGGCGGGCTCGACCACACTATCGCCTACAACACCCGCAACGGCCCGGGGGTCAAGCTGGAGGTGGAGGGCAGGAACCGGCCTTACGTGATCTCGGTCGACAACCCCCCCTACATCTGCGAGCTTCTCTCCGGAAAGCCGCCGCGTCCACCGCGCCGGTGGTGGTAGAATCGTCGCGACCGGCCAACCGACTGCTGGAGGTCCATTGAAGAGCATCCCACCCATACACAAGGTCAAGGGTTACGGAACCGGCAACATCTACATAATCGAGGCCGACGAGGAGCTGGTCATGGTCGACACCGGGGTCCCGCAGGATTACATGCTGGTCGTAGACCGCATCAAGAGCCTGGGTCGGTCACCCGTCGAGGTAGGCCACATCATCCTCACCCACTTCCACCTGGACCACGCCGGCTCGGCCGCCGCCTTCAAGCGGCTGTCGCACGCCAGGGTCTATGCCCATGAGGCCGACGTTCCCTACCTGCAGGGCGACAAACATGTCTCCAGCGTCTACGCCAGGGGCGCGATCGGCACCCTGGTGTCGCTGGTGCCGGTCGTCGCGGCCAGGATCGCTAGGGTCCCGGCGGTGGAGGTCGACGTGGCCTGCTCCGATGGCGAGGTCATAGACGTGCTGGGCGGCATGAGGGTGATCCACGCGCCGGGGCACACGCCGGGCTCGGCCGCTTTCTTCTGGGAGGAGCAGGGGGTCCTGTTCACGGGGGACAGCATCATCAACACCTACCACTTTCTCTCGCTGCCCACCAACGGCTTCTCAGTGGACTTCGACCAGGCCGCCAGGTCCATCTGCAAGGTGGTCGACGAGGTCGAAGACGAGGACGTGCGACTGGTGTGCACCGGGCACGGTCCGTTCGTCGATGAGGGCGCGGGCGAGGAGCTGCTCAAGGTACGTGGCAAGATGATGCGGAAGGGCCAGGCCTGAGGAGCGCCGGTGGCGGAACTGTTTGTGGAATGGGACGGGGCGGGGTAAGCATTTTGCTTGCTTATCCTCGCGTCCAGGAGTCAGTAGACTCTCTATGCTCCCGCGACGCTGTGGAGGCTACGCAAAAGGCTCACTCCGCCCGGTCAGGTGTGGCAGGTTGACGAAACGCAATGTCCCGCCTGATGCCACGGTGGTTTGATATACGCAGCAGTCCCGCGTGAGCATGGAGGTGTCAGGCAGTACTATGCGTTTTTCCCACCCACGTCACGATGACCACCACCGCTGCGGACACCGCCACGATGACTCTCAAGGCGAGGAACAGCCTCAGGAGAAGAGGCGGTGGAGCAAGCTTCGCAAGTACGCTTACGGCAACATGACCCTGATCGGGATACTTTCCCTGGTGTGGCTGCTGGTCCGCTCGGGACTGCGCCCTTCGCGCATCAACTACCCCTGCCAGAGGGCGGCGCTGGCCAACGCCACCGTGCTGCTGGGCGGGGTGTCCCTTCCCATCGCTGCCAGGCTGCCGGGCTTCATCGCCGGGGACAGGGTATCCAGGCCCTGGGTCAAGAAGATGATCAAGGTCACCGAGGTGGTCGGTATCGTGGCGCTTGCCGCGGCGGTGGTCATCACCGTGGCGGGCGCGCTGATACCCAAAGGGCGCCCGATGAGCCAGATGAAAGCGGCGGCCGCGGCGCTGGCTCCACCGAACCTGCGGTCGTCGGCCGCTGACGCCTCCAACATCTACATGGCCGAGGGGATCCCAGCGGCGTCCGAGCACGGGGTCGACACCCTGATCCAGGTCATGGGCACCAACGGGCTCAAGTTCTTCAAGACGACCGGCACGGGCGCCGGGGCCGGGCCGGACGGGCTGATCGGCAAGAACGACGTCGTGCTGATCAAGGTCAACGGCGAGTGGCGCTGGCGGGGAGGAACCAACACCGACGTAGTCAAGGGGCTGGTCAACGCGATCATCCACCATCCCGACGGCTTCACCGGCGAGGTGGTCATCGTGGAGAACGGCCAGTGGACCTCCTTCATGGACAACCTCCCCAACAACCGCAACCCCGACGGCTGCAACGCCGAGGACCACACCCAGTCGTTCAACGACGTGGCCAACATGTTCGCCGGCAACAGCCGCGTGTCGGTCTACGACTGGACGCAGGTCCAGAACAACGCGGTCAACGACTTCGACAAAGGCGACATGCGTGACGGCTATGTCTACATGCCCGAGATAGAGGAGGGCTACCCGAAGTTCACCACCGTCTATGGCACCCGCGTCTCGCTTCGCAACGGCGTGTGGAACGGTTCGGGCTACGACAATTCGCGGGTGAAGTTCCTCAACGTGCCGGTGCTCAAGGACCACAGCGGCGCCGGGGTCACCTGCTCCATCAAGCACTTCATGGGCGTGCAGGACCTCTGGAAGATGACGCAGAATCCGCCCCATGACCCCATGATCAACCAGGGGCTCTTCGGCAAGGTCATGCTCAAGGCGCGCTACCCCGACCTGAATATCGCGGACGCGATCTGGGTCACGCCGGCGGGTGGCCCCAACGGGCCTTATGAGAGCGCGGTGAGGGTGAACCGGCTCCTTGCGAGCCAGGACCCGTGCGCGCTCGACTATTACTGCGCCAAGCACGTGCTGATGCCGATCAGCGGGGACCCCAGACACAACCCGGACACGGTGGGGAACACGTTCCATACCATGCTGTTCAGCACGCGGGACGTGCTGCTGGCCGGAGGCAAGCAGGTGACGACCGACGAGTCGAAGATGAACGTCTTCAGCGCGGTCAGCCCCCAGCAGCCGCCCAAGACCAACTTCTCCTACTTCCTGGCGGAGGGGTGCACGGACTACGGCTTCGAGACCTGGGTGCTGGTTGCCAACCCCAACGACAAAGACACCAGGGTCTACGTCACCTACCTCACCGACAAGGGCGCCATCAACAAGGACCCGGTGGTGGTGCCGGCCCACTCGAGGCTGACGGTCAACGCGAGCGCCGACATCTGGGCCATGAACTCGGGGATAAGGGTCGGCTCGGACCTGCCGGTGTACGTGGAGCGGTCGATGTACTGGAACAACCGCATCGAGGGCCACGACTCGATAGGCACCTCCACCGGCGAGACCGACTGGTACCTGGCGGACGGGCACACCTCGGACGGCTTCGAGACCTGGGTCGAGGTGCTGAACCCCGGCTCGGCCCCCACCACAGCGTCCCTGACCTACATGACGCCATCCGGCACCGTGCCCGGACCGACGGTCACGGTCGGCGCGAACTCGCGCTTCACCGTAAGGGTCAACGACGTGGTGCATTCCGGGGACGTCTCCACGCGGGTGACCTCCGCGGCCCCGGTGGTGGTGGAGCACTCGATCTACTGGGGGGGACGGCGCGGGGGAATGTGCTCCAACGGGGTGAAGGCCCCGTCGCCGGACTGGTACTTCGCCGAAGGCGCCACCCACTCGGGCTTCGAGACCTACATCCTGATGCTGAACCCCGGCACCGCTGCCGCGCACGTCTCGCTGCAGCTCATGCCTTCGGCGGGAGGCAAGGCCGCCACCAGGAGCGTGCTGGTCCCCGCCGGTACGCGCCAGACGGTGAAGTTGAACGATGTCTACCCCAA
>DAIQAV010000129.1:6490-7042 GCA_036781505.1 Candidatus Anoxymicrobiaceae bacterium
CGTCTCCACGCGCCTCCACAGCGACCTGCCGATCGTCGCCGAGCGCTCCATGCTCTGGCCGGTCGCGGGCGGCAGGGCGGGGCACGAGACAATCGGGATGACCAGCCCCGCCACTGAGATATTCATGCCGGAAGGATGCACCAGCTACGGCTTCGAGACCTGGCTGCTGCTGCAGAACCCCGGAACGGTCGAAGCCACGGTCGGGGTCGACGCGATGACTGCCGGCGGAGAGAAGCCGCTGGTCTCGGTCAAGGTGGCGCCGGGCCAGAGGAAGACCCTGCGTCTCAACGACTACTACCAGGGGAACCTGTCCCTGAGGGTCTCAAGCGCGGTCCCTGTCTGCGCTGAGCGCTCCATCTACTGGAACGGCCGGGGCGGCGGGACCTCCTCGATAGGCTACTCCTGGTGACGCTCGGTATACCTTCTCCAGCGTCCGTTCGCAGACTCAAGGTCCGCTGGAGAAGGTATACCTCGCCCGCCTGAATTCGTAAGCCCAGCGCCAAAAACGCAACAAATGGGTCAGACCCCTTTTTTGCGTTTTTTGATTCCACG
>DAIQAV010000130.1:0-7004 GCA_036781505.1 Candidatus Anoxymicrobiaceae bacterium
AGGCTATCTACGAGAGTGTTATAGGTAGGTCTTACGCTTCGGAATGCTCGGAAACGGCTTGGTTGCGGGTTTTTTTGGTTATGGGTGGGGGTTATCTCTTAAAGTCCTGACTGAGGAAACCCGAGACCGTTCCGTTCTGCGCGAACAGGTAGAAGAGGTCGATGGATATCAATGCCGTTTCGGCCAGGAGGAAGAACAACAGGAAGAAGAGCATGATAGTCCGTGGTGGCCTGGCCACAGGCACAATGAGACTATCAGTTCCGGCGGACTTCTTGCGTTTCAGCGACAAGGCCAGCCACTCCAGTCGTTGCCGTTCTGTCTATTCCCTAGTATAAGGGACACGGTCGGTTCTTCCACTGCGGGTTCCAGCACGTCGAACGGTTCCCTTCAATATCAAGGCGCCGCCGGAGGCGACAGGGTCACCAATCTCGTCTCTCCGGCCGCCACGTCGGTGCGGACGTAATACACGCGGTGGGTCGGGTCGGTCACGCTGGAGTCGTGGGAGGCCTCTATCCGTCCGCCCTTGATCGCGTAATCCCGGCCGCCAGCAGGGTATGTGACCGCCATCTTCGCGAAGGCGCCCACCAGTGTCTTGTCCAGGTGGTTCTTGATCACCAGCGTCGCGCCGCCCCCTGTGGAGCTCTGGACACCAACCTCGATCGCGGGCGTGGTCAGCTTTCCCAGATCGGTTATCCCGCCCACCTGCGTGCCGGCGAAGAACGGGTAAGACCACTTCGGCTCGGCGTAGTTGAGGCTCGCCACCTTGCCGTTGCGTATCTTCACGAACCGGTAGCCGGGGTAGGAGTTCGACGGCGCGGCGGTGGCGAACTGCGAGCAGGTGGTGTTGGCGCTGATCATCTGTCCGGGTCCCTGGAAACGCGGCATCGTCTCGACGTAGTCGGAGTGCAGGTGGCCGCTTATCTCCAGGTCCACGTTGCCCTCCGAGAACAGGTTGAGCGCCGCCAGCCTTCCCGCGCCGTCTCCGTAGCCGCCGAAGCCGAACGTCGACTTGAGGTTGTTGAAGAAGTCTTGCATGGGGACGAGCTGGCTGGCCCACATCATGCCGGACCCCTGTTTTCGCCAGGGGTCCTGGTGGGTGGCGACCACCCTCATCTTCGAGCCCTGGTGCGCGGCGAGGTCATCCCGTATCCAGGCAAGCTCCCCCGGTGAGGCGCCCCTCGTCTATGGCCGCGAAGCGCTGGTTGTCCACGCCGGGCGCCCAGGGGTCGCCTCCGCCCTGGAACTGGCCCTTGTACTTGTCGGACTGGATGGAGACGTTCAGGTCCTTGAGCGTGCGATGGGACAGCGGCCAGTCCTGCGAGTTGAGCGCCAGGAAGTGGTAGTCGCCGTAGTCGAACGAGTGGTACAGGGGGCCAAGCCTGCGCCAGTTGTCGAACCAGTCCTCGTGGGCGCCCTGGTCGCCTTCCGCGAAAGAGTCGTGGTTGCCTATCGCGGTGAAGACCGGAACGTCCAACTTCATCGTCTCCTGGTAGAACCAGAGCATCTCGTACTCGTACTCGGTGGTGAGCCCCATGGTCGCTCCTGGTCCTGGAGGAAGTACTCCTGCCCGTAGATGAAGTCGCCGGTGAAGATGCAGAAGTCGGCCTTGACCGTGTTGATCTGCGAGATCTCATCGGCGTAGTAGACCGCGCCCTTGCGCCTGGGGTCGATTCCGTTGGCGCGCTCGCCCCTCATGTGGTAGTTGGCGAAAGAATAGTTGAGCTCCGGGCCGAACATGTGGATGTCCGTCATCTGCACGAACGAGAAGTCGTCCTTGAAGCTGTCGACGGCGTCCAGCGCGTGCGGCTGCGTATCGGTGATGCGGCCCCCGTCGGGAAGGTTGCCCTGCAAGGTGAGGTCGTAGAGGTCCGCCGGCAGCGTCTGAGGAAGTTGCACCGTCACCAGATAGACCCTCATGTCGCTGCCGGCGCGGGCCGCGTACTCGGGCCACCTGGTGCTGGGGCCCGGCGTGGCCGAAGATACCCGCAGCCTGGCGGTGATGGGATAGGGGTCGGCGGAGGTGCGCGCCCGGGCGGTGAAGCTCTTCACCGGGACAAAGGGGTCGCCGAACTTCCGGTTTCGCGGATCGAACTCGACGACCAGGTCCGTCCCCTTCATCGCGATCGCCGGGTTGCCGAAGGTCGGATAGATGAGCTGCTTGATCAGCGCCTTCTTCTGAATCCCCAGGTCCCGCTTCCCTGAGAAGTGCGGGTAGGCGAGCGTGCCGAACAGCGACACCGCCAGGACCAGGATAAGCGGCCAGATGGCGACTGCCTTGCGGGCGATTCCTTTTCGTGAGCTCATCGGCACGACCATTCCATGCAATAAGGGGCCAGGTGAGGATTCTAGTACATCCGAGCACGGTCGCACCATGTGCGCGCCGCTTTCTCCCCGGAAAGCTCATGGGAGACGCGGACGATATCGGTTAGAATGACCTCGTCGCGCGTGAGGCGGGCCCCCGGCCGCCGCGGGCGCCGACATCGTAATCATCCTGAAACGACGGGAAGAGATGAAACTTGACCCCACCACCATAGCGTTCGCCCTGCCAGTGGTCGCGATAGCTTTCGCCGGGGCGCTGTACGTGTTCTTGGCCGTGTGCTTACAGACGATCGCGGACGAACTTGCCGTCGGGAAGTGGTGGTACGCCTGGGTGCCTTTCCTGAACGTCTACCTGGCCTGCAAGATCGCCGGCAAGAGTATCCTCTGGACCGTTCTGTTGTTCGTTCCCGTGGTGAACATCGTCATGTACGTGCTGCTGTGCCTGAAGTTCGCCAGGGCATGTGAGCGCCGCAGGCTTTACGGAGTGCTGCTGATGCTCCCGGTACTCGACCTGTTCGCGCTGTGGAACCTCGCGTTCTCGGAGCGGCCCATCGTCGCGCAGGAGGCCGAGGCGAATGGGTAGGAAACCGCCGGCCAGAGGCTCCTGGAGCGCCCGGAGGATCGTAAGCCTGGTTCTTATAATCCTGGTTATCGTCCTGGGGACGGGGCTGGGAGTGCTGGTGACCGCTAAGAACTCTTACCTGGGGATGCGCGATGATGCCAGGATCACCAGACTGATCTACCCGACGCTCGGCAACCCGGCGATAGTCAGGAAAGGCGACAGCCTCACCATCGAGTTCGACCCGCGCATGGGAGAGTTCAATCTTCCGTTCAGCGAGATGAAGCAGTTCGAGGTGACGGCGAAGACCTCCAACGACGCGCGTCCGCTGCAGGTGGCGCTTCCGGTGCTCAGCGTGCAGGTGGGCAGCAGCGGCCGCTGGCCCGAGTATTCGGCGGTCCCGGGTGAGGACCGGCGGATCAGCCTGGTGACGGTCGCCGTGCCCAGGAGCATGCCGGCAGACCTATACGACCTGTCCGTCAAGGCCCGCAAGGGACGCCTGTCGCTCTGGCTGCGCGACTCGCAGCCGCACGCCCTGGACACGGTCGACACATTCAAGGACGATTTCTCCTTCGTGCAGATGACGGACATCCACGTCTGGGGGCAGGAGATCTACTACCCGTCGTGCACCTACCAGGAGCGAAGCGAGCGCCCCAACGGCAAGGACCCGTCCCGCAAGGGCGCGGTCTACTACCAGAAGGCCATCGACCAGGTCAACACCATGAAGCCCGACTTCTGCGTCTTCTCGGGGGATTACATGTTCGGGCAGAGGTACTTCACGCAGGACAACGGCCCCCCCTGGGGCGAGACCACCGAATACGAGTACGAGATGCTCTGGTTCTACCAGGAGACGATGAAGCTCGACGTGCCGGTGTTCATGACCATCGGCAACCACGACGGCTACAACGAGGGCGGCGACGCCGCCGGCGAGGACTGGTTCAACAACTGGAGGAAGCTCTTCGGCCCCCTCTACCACTCCTACGACTACGGGGACTACCACTTCCTGTCCATCAACTCCATGGACTGGGCGGCCTCCGACCGCACCCTCACCAACTGGTTCGATATCATCCTGTCGCCCAAGAAATACAAGGGTCAGGTCCAGGGCGGTGGGGACGCGATGCAGCCCGGCTACTCCCAGGCGAGGCTCGACGCCATCGACGATTCCAAGCTCACCGGACAGCTGGCGTGGATGCGCGACGATCTGGCGGCGCACCAGGACGCGAAGATGAGGATATGCGTGATGCACCACGATCCCTGGAAGCTCGACGGCTCCGGCGAGATGTGGGGGGCGCCGTCGGCCGGAGGCGGATTGGAAAAGGACCTGAAACAGGTGGTGGGCGAGGTGCTCGAGACGGGGAACGGGACCGGCCGGCTCGCCGCCATCAAGCTGATGAAAGAATACAAGGTCGCCCTCACTATCTCCGGGCACGACCACTCGGACAGCTACGGGTCCACCCCCTGGAACGGCGGCAGCGGCGAGGTCAAGTTCGTCAACACCACCTCGACGCAGTTCCAGTCGTCGTCGGTCTCCAACAGGTACCCCGGCTACCGCCGCATCTGGATAGACAAGGGCCGTGTGACCAGCTACA
Organism: Candidatus Anoxymicrobiaceae bacterium; assembly: GCA_036781505.1. Classification (GTDB taxonomy): domain Bacteria; phylum Actinomycetota; class Geothermincolia; order Fen-727; family Anoxymicrobiaceae; genus FEN-680. Next base: position 4,468 of record DAIQAV010000130.1, read on the forward strand.
ACTACCAGGACCCCAAGTGGTCCTACCCGTTCTACGCGGGGACCAACGTCGGCGGCGAGACCGATCTTTCCACCCTCCACGACCCGGCGATCTCTCAGGTTATCGAGCCAATAGGAGGCACGTCCGAGCGTGTGACGGTGTCGATGCGCAACACCCTTGCCAGGCCGCTCATCGCGGCCTACGCCAAGCTGGTCATGCCTTACCTGGCGGGGGGCTACTATTACCAGGTGGACGGCGGCTCGTTCGGTGAGGTCTACGACCTCTCCTCGAGCGGCCCCGATGCGCGGAACTACCAGGTCTACACCGACGTGCCGGCCGGCATGGACAAGGTGGTCGCGGTCCACAAGAGCGCCGCGCCCGACACCACTCCGCCGAAGGGGACGGCCGCGATCAATACAGGAGCGCGTTCGACGAAATCGCCGGTCGTCATGTTGACGCTGCGCGCCACGGACACCGGCGGCTCGGGGCTCAAGGACGCCATGATCTCGAACAGCCCCGGTTTCGAAGGGGCGCAGTGGCAGTCCTTCACCAGCCAGGTCCCCTGGTCCCTCGCCGGCGGCGGGGCGGGCGTGCGGACCGTCTACGTCAAGTACCGCGACACCGCGATGCCTCCGAACGTCTCGTCGGTCGCGAGAGCCAGCGTCTCCTTTGCCCCGCCTAAGTGAAGGCGCGGCGGCGTCATTGAGCGGCCGGGTGACGCACTAGTATAATTGAGCGGACGTTTCGTGTTTCCGACCGAGAGAAGGCTTGTCTTGAAAAAAACCGCCGCACTGGTGATCGCGCTTGTCCTGGTCTCGCTCCTCGCCCTGGGTTGTGGAACCTCGCAAACCACTTCGGCGACACCTTCACAGGTGGTGAAGGTCTTCTTGGACGCGATCCTGCGCAATGACCCGACGGCCGCCTACGCTCTCCTCGCGGCGGCCGACAAGAAAGGGGTCAAGACCTCCGACTGGAAGAAGCTGGTCGCCGATCAAGCCGCCAGCGCCGGGCAGGCGGGGCCGGTATCGGTCAACGTCAAGGGCGCCAAGACCAGCGGCGACGGGTCCGTGGTCTCGGTGGAGATCAAGCAGGGAAAGGATACCGCGCCGGTGAGCATCGCCGTGGTCAAGGAAGGCGGCGGCTGGAAAGTGTCCCTGCGGCAGTCCGAGGGCATCAACTCGCCTTAGGGAGGCAGCGACATCATACACACCAACGCCGGCTACATCGTCTATGGCGCCATCGCGCTGATCGTCTACCTCTACACCGCCTGGTGCTTGAGGGAGATCGCGCGCAAAGAGGGCGCCCGCCGGCCCTGGCTGGCCTGGATACCGATCGCCGACGTCTACCTGGTGTGCAAGCTCATCGGCCACGGCGTGTTCTGGACCATCTGGTTGTTCATCCCCATCGTGAACCTGATACCTGTGGTCATCATCGTCATGAGGCTCGCCAAGATGCGCGGGCACCGGAGGGTGTTCGGCCTGTTGCTGCTGGTGCCTTTCCTCAACTACGTAATATGGTGGATCCTCGCGTTCGGCCGTCCCGGTCCCCGCCTCGCATCTTCCTGAGGGAACTAGCGCCCGCCCCCCTCAGGAACGCCTCAGTCGCATCAACAGAGGGACCTTCAGGCCGATGGCCTGCTGCTCGCAGAGCTCGTCGCAGCAGAAACACCTGATGCACTTCGAAGAGTCGACCACCGCCAGTCCCTGGCGCATGGTGATGGCCTCGCGAGGACATATCCCGGCGCACTTTCCACACCCGGTGCACTTCTCCGGCAGCGGGCGAGGGGTCACGGCGAAGGCGCGGCTGAACCGGCCGGCGATCCTTGCCGGCACCCGCTCGCTGAAAAGGTTCTTCCCCGGAAGGCGGAACTCGCCCACTCCCAGGCCGGCGGGGTCCTCCCCCAGCGTCTCGAACCACCCCGTCCCCGACGGACACACCCCCCGGGCGATCGCGGCGGCCAGCGGCTTGTCGTCGGAGGGCTCGAGGCCGGCCATCTCCAACAGTTGCGACTCCAGCGCGAAGGCGTCGGCCGAGGCGCCCACCGCCCTCATCTTCCTGATCGACCCGTGCCTGGAGCCGTCCCCGTCGATTATCTCCACGGCGTCAGCGATATTCAGGCCGGGCTTTGCGGCCAGGTGAACGTCCACGATGAGGTCCGCGAACTGGCGGTCGTCCTCGAACCTGGAGTGGTAGACGAACTTGGTCACCCCCGGCACTGACCCGTAGAGGTTCTTGATGGGGCCGGTGATGTTCAGGAAGCGGTGGGTCTTGAACTTGGAGACCGACACCAGCACGTCGGCCTCGACCATCGACCTGCACAGCGTGAGCCGCTTGAGCATCTTCCCCTCGGGCAGCCTGACCTCGACCGTGGCGGTGTCGAGGCCCAGGTCCGCGCCGGTCTCGGCGGCGACGCGCGCGAGGCCGGTCTTCTCGTAGACCCGCTTCAGCAGCGCCGGGGTGAAGGGTCCGCCGGGGCTGTCACCGACCGTGACCCTTTCTGTCAGCCGCTGGAACTCTGTGATCACCGCGCGTGTGACCTCGGGGTGCGTGACTATGGC
>DAIQAV010000131.1:0-6990 GCA_036781505.1 Candidatus Anoxymicrobiaceae bacterium
TACCACGTTGTTTACGTACATACCGGCTCCTTTTCCGACCGGCAGCGCCGGCACTTCTGGTTGTTTTGTTGACTATTGGCGTCTAGTATTGGTATCATAATAGAGTCCGATGCAGTGTTGCGATATTGACAAGTTACTTGGCTATAATCGCACAAGGTTCTGGAGGTGTCAACACTTTTGAGTCCTGAATCTGAAAAAAAGATCAACATCTCCGACGAAGAGGTCAAAAAGTACGACAGCTCGCTCGCCAGTCGCATGAAAGACCTGCGTGATGAGCGTGGCCTCAAGCGCGACTGGGTGGCACGGCAGCTGGGCGTCCACTACAACACGCTCAAGAACTGGGAGCTGGGAAAGGCCCACCCAGGCACGCGCGAGCTTCTCGCACTTGCGCGCATCTACCACATCGAGCCCGAGGAGTTCTTCCAGGGCATCTGACCGCTCGCACGGCACGCCTCTATCGTCGTCGGCTCTCGCCGGCTTCACGGGCGTGAATGAGACAAATCAAAGTGCACCTGTCTCTATCGTGCTAACATTGATTTTGTTTGAGATAGACGCGGGAGACGGCGATGCCGAACGGTAACGGCGATAAATTCTATCAACTATATGAGTCCATCCTTGAAGGGATCGTCAGCGTCACCCTCGAGGGGCGCATAACCGAGGCCAACAAGGCCTACCTCGACATGCTCGGATACGACCTCGAGGAGCTCAGGGGCCGCACCTACCAGCAGATAACCCCGGCCAAGTGGCACGCCATGGAGCAGCAGATCGTGGAGACGCAGCTCGCGACCCGCGGCTACTCGGACGAGTACGAGAAGGAGTACGTCCGCAAGGACGGCTCGGTCTTTCCCGTCTCGATTCGCACCTGGCTCGGGCGCGACGAAACCGGAACGCCCGTCTCGATGTGGGCGATGGTGCGGGACATAAGCGAGCGCAAGGTTTACGAGCTGGCCGACAACGCACTCAGGGAGAGCGAGGAGCGGTTCCGGCGCATCCTGGATAACGCGCCGTTCGGCTACTACCGGGTCGGAAGAGACGGGCTCTGGCAGTACGTGAACCCGGTCTGGGAGCGCATGCACGGCTTCACGTCCGAAGAGGTCATCGGCAAGCCGTTCGAGATCACACAGCCAGCCGGCGCGGCCGATCAGGCAAGAGAGCTGGTGGCCAGGTCGCTCAGCGGCGAGACGATATCCGGCGAGTTCGGTCGACTCACCAAAGATGGCGAGATCGAGTACCACCGCTACAACATACAGCCGGTGAGCGACGGCGACGAGATCATCGCGATCGAGGGTTTCATCGACGATATCACCGAGCAGAGGAGCGCAGAGGAGGCCCTGCGGGAGAGCGAGGAGCGCTACCGGCAGATTGTCGAGCACGCGGTGGAGGGGATATTCCAGACCACGCCCGACGGCAGGCTCCTCAGCGCGAACACAGCTTTCGCGAGCATGTACGGCTACGAGTCGCCGCGGCAGATGATGGATGGGGTCACCAACATCGCGACCCAGCTCTACGACGATCCCGAGCAGCGCGAGCTGATAAAGCACCTGCTTGGGCGAGACGGGTCCGTGACGGGGGAGGAAGTCCGTTTCAGGCGCCGCGACGGCAGCACGCTGTGGGTCTCGATCAATGCCCACGTGGTCAAGGACGATGAAGGCAACGTCATCTACTTTGAAGGGACCACCGAAGACATCACGCAACGACGGGAGGCTGAGGAGCACCTGCGTATAGCGCAGTTCGAGGTCGAGAAGGCCGGCGACATGATCATGAGGAACGACTTTGAGGGACGGGTCCTCTCCGTCAACGATTCGGCCTGCCGGACCTACGGGTACACGCGTGAGGAGATGCTCGGGCTGCATGTCTGGGACGTGGACCCGGACATTACCGAGGAGGGCTGGCGCGACACCTGGGAGGAGAGGAAGACGCAGGGAGGCACCCATTTTGAGACTGTGGGGCGACGCAAGGACGGCACGGAATTCTCGGCGGAGATGACGCTCAACTACTTCGAGTTCGAGGGGCAGGAGTACTTCGTCGTCATGGGCAGGGACGTCTCCGAGGAGAAGAGAGCCGACGAGGAACGCGCTGAAGCCGAGCGCAAGTACATGGAGCTTGCCGAATCGCTGCCCCAGGTCGTGTTCGAGCTCGACCAGACCGGACGCATCGTTTATGTCAACCGCACCGGAGTGGAGATGTTCGGGTTCGAGCAAAGCGACGTCGAAAACGGAGTGCACGCGCTGGACATCATCGAGGAAGTCGACAGGGAGAGGGTGTCGGGCGCGATCGACAAGATGATGGACGGCCGCTCCACCGGAGCGATCAGGGAGTACGTCGCCAGGCGCAAGGACGGCTCGACTTTCCCTGCGATGGTCTTCTCGACGCTGGTGGAAGACAGCGAAGGCAACCCCGGCGGGATCCGTGGAATCCTCACCGACATCTCCGAGCGAAAAGCTTATGAGGAAGCGCTGGGGGCGAGCGAGAAGAAATACCGCGAGCTGGCGAACAGCCTCCCCGAGATCGTCTTCGAGATAGACAGCAACGGCGTGTTCACGTACGTCAACGAGGGCGGCGCCACCCGCTTCGGCTACACGCCGGAGGAGCTGGTGGGCAAGATGAACACGTTGGACGTGATGGTGCCCGAGGACAGGCCGCGGGGCATCCAGGCTATGCAGACCCTGCTGGAAGAAGGCAAGGTCGGGCCGTCGGAGTACCGGGTGCTGCGCAAGGACGGCAGCGGCTTCGACGCCATGATCTACTCACAGCTGGCGATGCGCGACGGCAAGCCGTTCGGCATGAACGGCATCGTTATGGACATCTCCGAGCGAAAGCGATACGAGGAGGAGCTGCAGCGCGCGAACGTCGAGCTTGACGGCTTCGCCCACACAGTCTCGCACGACCTGAGGGGGCCGCTCAGCGTTATCGTTTTCGCGGGCGAGCTGATCAGCCAGAACATCGACGAGCCCATGACCCCTGAGGTTAAAGAGGTCGTGCTCGACGCCAGCGAGATGATCAACAAGAACATCGGAAAGGCCACTGACCTCATCGAGGACCTGCTCTCGCTCGCGGAGGCGGGCCAGAAGCCGGTGCACGTGACCGAGGTCGACGTGCGCGAGGTGGTCGAGAACGTGCTCGACGAGAACGCCGTGGCGCTTCGCAAGATGGGCGTGAAGGTGAAGGTGGGCGACGACCTGGGGACGGTAAGGGTCAACCAGACGCACCTCTATCAGATCTTTGCGAACCTCGTCCGCAATGCGATCCACCACAGCGGCGCCGACTATCTTGAGATAGAAATAGTGCGACTGCCGACCATCGAGGGCGCCACCCACCGCTACCTGGTGAAGGACAACGGCGTGGGAATACCCTCGGACAAGCTGAACAAGATCTTCATCCCGTTCTTCAGGGGACCGGATGGCGGGCACGGCATCGGCCTGTCGACCGTTCAGAAAGCCGTGCGGCTGTACGGCGGCTGGATCAGGGCGTACAACGACGACGGCGCCTGCTTTGAGTTCGTGATCATGGACTGCCCGGACAGCGATTAAAAAATGCAAGTTTGGAGGTCAGACCCCAAAACTTGCATTTACGCCGGATGCAACCTCGTCCTCTTGATTATCTCCGCCTTGGCCGTGTCCGGCAGGTCGTCGAAGTAAGCGCAGTAGCCCGCTACCCGTACCACCAGTTCGGGATACTTGCCCGGGTTGGTGCGCGCGTCCTCGAGCATCTCGGGGTCGAGCACGTTGAGCTGCACCTCGAGGCCGCCCCTCTCGAAGAACCCCTTCACCAGTCCCTTGAGGATGCCCAGCCCCTTGTCGCCGGCGACGTCCGCCGGGTCGAAGCGCATGTTGAGCGCGTTGCCGTTGGCCATCAGCGACGAGTCTACCGCCGCCACGGAGCTCAGCATCGCCGTGGGGCCGGCCTTGTCGGCGCCGCACGCCGGCCCTATCCCGGAGGCGAAAGTCTCGCCGGCCTTACGCCCCGAGGGCAGCGCCGCGGTCAGCTCGCCGAAGGCGACGTGGCAGGTCACCGAGTAGAAGCCGGGCACGTACGCTCCCCCGCGCACGCTGGTGTGGCGCGCGAGCGAATCGTGGAACATGTGGACGACCAGGTCGGCGTAGCGGTCGGGCAGCCCCTCGTCGTTGCCGAACTTGGGTGCTTTTAAGAGCTCGGCCCGCATCGTTTCGCGTCCGGCGAAGTCGGCGCGCAGCGCCTCGACCACCTCGCGCATGGTGTACTTCTTCTTCTTGAACACGACAGTATCGAGCGCGGCAAGCGAGTCGGCGACGTCGGGGACGCCCACGCCCTGGATCCCGCTGGAGTTGTAGGTCGCGCCGCCCTCGGTCAGGTCTTTTCCCGACTCGAGACAGCCCTCGACCAGCATCGAGGAGAGCGGCGTGGGATGGTAGTCGATATTGGCCTGCTCGACCACGTGGAAGTCGTCGATCATGCGGTCGATCATGGCGTCGAGCTGGGCGCGGAAGGCGTCGATGACGTCGTCCATCGACTCGAAGGCCGCGGGGTCGCCGGTGCGAACGACTCCCGTCATGTCCATATGGCGCGAGGTCGCGTTCTCGATGGCGCGGCTCGCTTTGCGCACCACTGGCGCCTGACCCCAGTGGTGCATGCGGCGGCCGTTGTTGAGCGCGAGCTCCAGGCAGATCGGCAGGTTGAACAGGCCGGCGTCGGTGGAGAGGAAGCTCCTGCCGGGGATGGACGGCTCAACGCATCCCACGATGCCGTAGCCGCGGGCCACCTCCACCGGATAGCCGTGGGCGACCAGCGCGGGCACGACAGCTTCGTCGTTGAAGAGAGCCGGGACGCCGTGGCCCTGCCGGGCCACGTCCAGCGCCCGCTCGAGGTAAACGTCGGGGGAGTCACGGTGCACGCGTGCCTGGTAGTTGGGGTCGCGCATGTGGTGGCGCTCCATGACGTCGAGGAGCAGCCAGGTCAGGTCGTTGACCGCGTCCCCGCCCGCCGCGTCGGTGCCGCCCACGATCGCGGCCTGCACGACCAGGTGCCCGCCGTGGTACTGCGATATGCGCTCGGAGAGGAGCATCACGTGCTCGGTCGCCTTGGCGCTGAACGCCAGCAGCAGCTCGAGCGCCTCGTCGCGGGTGATGCGCCCGGCCTCGATGTCGGCCCTGTAATAGGGATAGAGGTACTGGTCGATGCGCCCGAATGAGACGGCGCTGTTCAAGCTCTCGAGCATCACGCCCAGGTGGGTGAGCCAGAGCGACTGCAGGGCGTCGCGGAAAGTCTCGGCCGGCAGGGCCGGGACGCGGCGGCAGGTGCGCGCGATCTCCTCGAGCTGGGCGCGCCGCTCGGGGTCTCTATCGGAGGCGGCCTGGCGGTCGGCTTGGTCGGCCATGCGTCCGGCCCAGGTCTCCAGGGCCTGGCACACGATGCGGGCCGCCTTGTGCAGGTCGCCGCGCTTGTCCTTGATGGACGCGACGTAGCCCCGCGTGCCCAGTTGGAGTAGCTTCTCGTAGTCGGGCAGGAAGTGCCCGATGCCGCCGGCCTCGTTGATGAGGTAGAAGGTCGGGTTCATCTGGTGCTTCATGTAGCGCGCCATCGCGACCGGGTTGGGGAACATGCGGGCCGGCATGCTGCGCCTCATCCAGTAGGGGAGGACGCGGGTGATCAGGCGAAGGCGGTCTGCGATAGATATCTCGAACGGGTTCGTCTTGCGGCGGTCGATCCAGAGGAGCTCCTGGCTCATGAACGCGCTGGCCAGCTCCGGCTGCATGATGCAGCACTTGCGGCTGGTGCCGGCGTTGCCCGCGATGAGCTCGCCCGGGAAGATGATGGTCTGCTTGCGCTCCAGCAGGTAGGCGAGCGCCCGGGCCTGCCGGACCACCACCGGCTCTGAGGGGTCGTCGTGTTCTTTGGCGAACTCGGTGATCAGGTATGCCCGCTCGGGGCAGAGCCGCACTGGCTCGGCTGCCATGTCGCGCCTGATGGTCTCGATGCGCTCGGGGAGTTCCATGACTCAATTATAGACCCGTTTGGTGGCGCCGGCGTCCCGCCGGCATGGAACGCACCCTCGGCGCCTGACCCCAGTGGTGCATAGGTAGGCCGCGGAAGAATTCGGGAAGGAAACCGGGGGGTCGAAGCGAAATAAGCACCTGCGACTCATCAGACGACGACTCGGGAGGGGCGAGGGCTTGTGGATTCTGAACAAGGAAACCGCGCGACAGCGCCCCCTGCACGTCCCGACGAGCGGCGGAGGCACCAGGGGGACAGGGGGGGAATGGGAATGGACCGCAGACCCGAGATGGACCGTCGGGAGGTGGCGCTCGAACTGGTGAAACTCGGGGCGACGACCGGCTTCATACCGAAGTCGGACGAGCCCGAGTTCGTCACCCTGCTTAAGTCTTACACTCAGGCTTTCGAGGCCGTCATCGAGAGCGAGCGCACTCCCATGTTGAGGAAGTAGCAGTCCCAATTCCTCGATAAAAAAGCCGCGTCCTCCGGGGCGCGGCTTCACTTTGTGTGCAAAGAAGCAAATAAGGTGCCTGGCACCAATTTTGCGTTTGGACGCACCACCGGTGCCTGACCCCAGTGGTGCGTTTTGACTCGCGCTCCCTGTGATAACATTTACGCGCGAAGAGCGCTGGAGAGGGGAGTTGGGCATGTTCGAGAAAGTCCGCATGGTGACCGCTCGCGGGATAACCATGGCCAACCACCCCGAGCTGATGGCGCGCACGTTCGGCTCGCAATCCCATTTCATGTTCGAGAATCCGCTGCCCTACAGCGTCTATCCGCCCGGCACCGACCAGATCGACTTCAACGACTGGGCCGTGCTGGTCAACCGCTTTGCCAACGTCATGCGCAACCTGGGAGTGAAGCGCGGCGAGCGTGTCGCGATCGTCCCCGGCAATGGCATCGAGGTGCCGGCGCTCATCATGGCCGCCTGCAAGGTCGGGGCTATCGCCGTCCCGATGAACTACATGCTGCGCGGCAACGAGATCAAGCACATCGTGGAGGACAGCGGCGCCCGCGTCC
>DAIQAV010000132.1:0-6980 GCA_036781505.1 Candidatus Anoxymicrobiaceae bacterium
CGCTGGCCGCCGAACTGCGCCTTGCCACCAAGCGGCTGCTGGGTGACCAGCGAGTACGGGCCGGTCGAGCGGGCGTGGATCTTGTCGTCCACCAGGTGTATCAGCTTCATCATGTATATGTGGCCGACGGTCACCTCGTTCTCGAACTCCTCACCGGAGCGTCCGTCGAACAGGCGGGCCTTGCCGTTGGCGGGCAGGCCGGCCTTCTTAAGGGAGGCCACTATCTCTTTCTCGCTGGCGCCGTCGAAGACCGGCGTCTGCACGTAGGTGGGGCCCTCGGCGTCGATGCCGGCGTACGCCGCCCAGCCGAGGTGCGTCTCCAGCACCTGGCCGATGTTCATGCGGGACGGGACGCCCAGCGGGTTAAGCACCATGTCGACCGGGGTACCGTCCTCCATGAAAGGCATGTCCTCGATGGGCAGCACCTTGGAGATGACGCCCTTGTTGCCGTGGCGCCCGGCCAGCTTGTCGCCCTCGCGGATCTTGCGCCGCTCGGCCACATTCACGCGGACCAGTTGGTTGACGCCCGGCGAGAGTTCGTCACCGTTCTCGCGGGAGAAGACTTTGACGCCGATGACCTTACCGGACTCGCCGTGCGGGACCTTGAGGGAGGTGTCGCGGACCTCGCGCGCTTTCTCACCGAATATGGCGCGCAGCAGCTTCTCCTCGGCGGTCAGCTCGGTCTCGCCCTTGGGTGTGACCTTGCCCACCAGCACGTCCCCGGCCTTGACCTTGGCGCCGATCCGGATGACGCCGTACTCGTCGAGGTCTTTGAGGACCTCCTCCTGGACGTTGGGGATATCGGCTGTTATCTCCTCGTCGCCGAGCTTGGTGCTGCGTGCCTCGACCTCGTGCTCCTCGATGTGGATGGAGGTCAGCAGGTCGTCCTTGACCAGCCTCTCGGAGACGACAATGGCGTCCTCGAAGTTGTAGCCTTCCCAGGGCATGAACGCGACCAGCAGGTTGCGCCCCAGCGAGAGCTCGCCCTCGTCGGTGCACGGCCCGTCGCCGATGACCTGGTTCCTGTTGACGTGCTCTCCCTCAGTGACCAGCGGCCTCTGGTTGATGCAGGTGCCCTGGTTGGAGCGGCCGAACTTCTCGAGCTTGTAGAACTCCTTCTTGCCGCGGCTGTCCTTGACCTCGATGCTGTCGGCGTCGACGGAGGATACCGTTCCCGCCGTCCTGCTCGAGACGACGTCGCCGGTGTCCTTGGCCGCGCGGAACTCCATGCCGGTCGCGACCAGCGGCGCCTCGGGGCGGACCAGCGGGACCGCCTGGCGCTGCATGTTGGATCCCATCAGCGCGCGGTTGGCGTCGTCGTGCTCCAGGAACGGGATAAGCGCGGTCGCCACGCTGACCGTCTGCCTCGGCGAGACGTCCATGAAGTCGACCTCGCGATAGTCGACCATCGACACCTCCTCGCCCAGCTTGGGGGCGCGGCACAGCACGCGGTCGTCCTTGAACTTCCCAGTCTTGGTCAGGGGCGCGTTGGCCTGCGCGATGATGACAGTGTCCTCTTCGTCCGCGGTCAGGTAGACGATCTCGTCCGTGACCTGCCCCTTGCGAGCCTTCCGGTACGGGCTCATAAGGAATCCGAACTCGTTGATCTGCGCATATGTCGAGAGGTTTCCGATCAGGCCGATGTTGGGGCCTTCAGGGGTCTCGATCGGGCACATGCGGCCGTAGTGCGACGGGTGCACGTCGCGGACCTCGAACCCGGCGCGCTCGCGCGACAGGCCTCCCGGGCCCAGCGCGGAGAGCCTGCGCTTGTGGGTCAGGCCGGCCAGCGGGTTGGTCTGGTCCATGAACTGCGAGAGCTGGCTGGAGCCGAAGAACTCCTTGATCGCCGCCACCACCGGCCTGATGTTGATCAGGGTCTGGGGCGTTATCGAGTCGACGTCCTGGGTGGTCATGCGCTCGCGCACCACGCGCTCCATCCTGGAAAGGCCGATGCGTATCTGGTTCTGTATGAGCTCGCCCACCGTACGCACCCTGCGGTTGCCGAAGTGGTCGATGTCGTCGACGTCGTACCCCTCGACCCCGATGTGCAGGTTCACTATGTAGCGGACGGACTCCAGTATGTCCTCACGGGTGAGCACGGTCACGTTCTGCGGGACCTTGACCCCGAGCTTCTTGTTGAGCTTGTAGCGCCCGACCCTTGCCAGGTCGTAGCGGCGCTCGTTGAAGAAGAGGTTGTCGAGCAGCCCGCGAGCGCTCTCGACGGTCGGGGGCTCCCCGGGGCGGAGCTTCCTGTATATATCTATGAGGGCCTCTTCCTTGGTGCCGGTGTGGTCCTTCTCGACCGTGGCCTTGATGGACTCGGCTCCCCCGAAGAGGTCGACCAGCTCGGCCGGGTCGTAGCCCATGGCCTTCAACAGGACGCTGACCGGCTGCCGCCTCTTGCGGTCGATGCGGACCCCCAACGTGCCCTTCTTGTCTATCTCGAGCTCGAGCCAGGCGCCCCGCGAGGGTATGATCTTGCCCGAGTAAAGGACCTTATCGGTGTCTTTGTCGATCTCGCGGTCGAAGTAGACGCCGGGCGAGCGGACCAGCTGGCTGACGACCACGCGCTCGGTGCCGTTGAAGATGAATGTGCCCTTGTCGGTCATCAGCGGGAAGTCGCCCATGAACACCGACTGCTCTTTGATCTCGCCTGTCTCCTTGTTGATCAGACGCACGTCCACAAACAGAGGAGCGGCGAAGTTCATGTCTTTTTCTTTGCACTCGTCGACGTTGAACTTGGGGTCGCCGAAGAAGTGCTGGCCGAACTCAACGGCCATGGTGCCGGTAAAATCCTCTATCGGTGAGATGTCCTTGAAAATCTCCGCAAGGCCGTCTTCCTTGAACCATTCGAACGACCTTTTCTGGATCCCGATGAGGTCGGGAACGGGCAGGACCTCCGGAATCTTTGCGAATGAGATGCGCTTGCGTTTTCCCTGAAGTGCGACCGACAAAAATATCCCCCCTAACAACTCACAAGTTGGGCTAAATTGGGACTGACAACAAGACCCCTCGCGCTACCCGACCGAACAAACTACACGCAAACTTGCATAATACCAATTTCAGGCAGTACCGTCAATCAATATTTTACGGCCATTGCCGGTTTTCCGGCATGGAGAAGGACCAGGAGAACGGCACATTCCTATTGCCTATCCCCTGGTCCCTGAAGAGGCCCGCTCCCGCCCCGACCGGTCGGGTAGACTGAAATGGGGGAAGAACAGGCCAGGTTATCCGGGTTATTTCAGCTCGACCGTCGCGCCGGCTTCCTCGAGCTGCGTCTTGAACTTGTCGGCCTCGTCCTTGGTCACGCCCTCTTTCACGGGCTTGGGCGCCTCCTCTACCAGCGCCTTCGCCTCCTTGAGACCGAGGTTCGTCATCGAGCGGACTTCCTTGATCACCGGGATCTTCTTTTCGCCGGCGGAAATGAGGACGACGTCGAACATCGTCTGCTCTTCCTCAGCGGCCGCCTCTTCGCCGCCGCCCGCGCCGCCTGCAGCCACCGCTACTGGTGCTGCCGCGGTCACGCCCCAGATCTCCTCGGCCAGCTTGTTGAACTCGGCGATATCCAGGGGGGTCCAGGTCTCGCTGATCATGTCGAACGTGTCTTTCGGGCTCATCTTCTCGGCCAAGCCAATCACCTCTCCTGTCGTGAACTCAATTTACCGTTATTCGGGGACGTCCCCGGAAGTTTCTTCTGGTTGAGCGGTAGCTTCAGAGTCTACCGCTTCTTCCGTTTTGGCCTCTGTGTCGACTGATGGTGCGCTAGCCTCTTCGGAAGGCTCCTCCGCCTGCGGCTCCGCCACAGCCTCCGTCACGTCCTCTTTGGTTGCGCCAAAGGCCTTTAATAGGCCGACCATGTTCCTCAGCGGTCCCGCGACATTGCCCACCAGCCGCGAAAGCGGCGACTGGACCGCGCTCACCAACTGGGCCAGCAACACTTCACGGGACGGCAGCAGCGCGAACGACTCCACCTGGTTGGAGTCCAGGACGGTGCCTTCCAGCCACCCGCCCAGCATGAAGAACTCTTTGCGGCCCTTGCCGAAGTCCCTGATCGTCTTGGCGACGCCGGCCGGGTCTGTGTGCACGAAGACCACCGCGACCGGACCGTCTATCAGGGGAGTCACGCTCTCCTTGGGCGAGTCCGCCAGGGCGATCCTGGTGAGGGTGTTCTTGACGACGCGGAGCTCGCAGTCCATCCCGGACAGCGTGCCGCGCAGCTCGTTGGCCTCCGAGACCGAGAGCCCCTTGTAGTGCAGGACAAGCAGCGAGTCGCTCTTGTCGAACCACTTCTTTATCTGTTTGACTTTTTCTTTCTTATCCTTGCTCGGCATCCGCCTACCTCCAAAACAAATGGCCCCGGAGAGCGAGGCCAGTAACCCTTAGCCTGGGCAGGCATCCGATTAAGCCCTCGATGGGCGCCTGCTGTCTCCGGCAACCTTCTTCAGTTGTTTGACGCTCCCAGACTTTAGCACCGGGGGCGCGGCGTGTCAAAATCAGCCGGTGGTCGCGGCCTCCGGCATGAGGTCCCTGGTCACGGTAGTGTCGACCGCTATCCCGGGACTCATCGTCGTCGAGAATGTGATGCTCTTGAGGTAGCGTCCCTTTGCGGCGGCGGGGCGCGCCCTGATCAGCTCCTCGATGACCGAGGAGTAGTTCTCCATCAGGTCCTCGATCGAGAACGAAGCCTTGCCGATGGACAGGTGGACGTTCGCCTGCTTGTCCACGCGGTACTCGACCTTGCCGCCCTTGGCATCCCTTACCGCCTTGTCGATATCGAACGTGACGGTGCCGCTCTTGGGGTTCGGCATCAGGCCGCGCGGCCCCAGTATCTTCCCCAGGCGTCCGACCAGGCTCATGACGTCGGGCGTGGCGATGGCCGCGTCGAAGTCGATCCATCCGCCCTGGACCCTGGCGACCAGGTCCTCGCCGCCCACGACGTCCGCCCCGGCCTTCTCGGCCTCGGTGGCCTTGTCGCCGATCGCGAAGACGGCTACCTTGGTCTCCTTGCCTGTTCCCCTGGGGAGCATGACCGTACCGCGCACCATCTGGTCGGCCCGCCTGGGGTCGACTCCCAGCCTGATGGCGACCTCGAAGGTCTCATCGAACTTGGTTTCTGCAGCCATCTCGCGGGCGAGGTTGCCGGCCTCGTAGGGGGTGTAGAGTCTTCCCGGTTCCAGCTTGTCGGACTTCTCCCGGTACTTGCGGCTCCTGTGCTTCAATTCGAACAACTCCTTTTAGGTCCTCGGGCCCCGGGGCCCTCCCTATTCCTCTATGACCTCGAGGCCCATGCTGTGCGCGGTCCCTTCCAGGATGCGCATGGCGGCGTCGACGTCGTTGGTGTTCAGGTCGGGGAGCTTCTGCTCGGCGACCTTCCTCACCTTGTCTCTGGTTATGGTGCCGGCGGGCTCGCGGTTGGGCTCTCCGCTGCCTTTCTCCAATCCCGCCGCATCGAGCAGCAGCTTGGCCGCCGGCGGGGTCTTGGTGACGAACGTGAACGAGCGGTCCTCGTAGACCGTGATCTCGACCGGGACAATCTGGCCGAGGTCGTTCATCGTCCTGGCATTGTACTGCTTACAGAACTCCATGATGTTCACGCCGTGCTGGCCCAGCGCCGGTCCCACCGGAGGGGCCGGGTTTGCCTGTCCGGCGGGGATCTGCAGCTTGATGACGGTCATGATTTTCTTGGCCATCTTCTTCCCTTCTTAGTGCTAGAGCTTGATCACCTGGTCGAAGGTGAGCTCCACGGGCGTCTCGCGCCCGAATATCGATACCAGGACCTTGAGCTTGCTCTGGTCCAGGCTCACTTCGCTGATGACGCCGGTGAAGTCAGCGAACGGCCCCTCTATGACCTTGACGCCCTCACCCTGCGCGAACTCCGCGGAGACCTTGGGCTTCTCAGCCTTCTGCTTGGCAAGCACCCGGTCGACCTCGACATCCGGTATCGGAGTAGGTCGCGCGGAGGTTCCCACGAATCCCGTGACTCCCGGCGTGTTGCGGACCACGTACCAGGAATCGTCGTCGAGCGCCATGCGCACCAGCAGGTAGCCGGGGAGCAGCTTCTTCTGGATCAACTGCTTCTTGCCGGACTTGTACTCGAGGACGTCCTCGACCGGCACGACCACCTCGAAGATCTTCTGCTGCATGTGCATCGACTCGATGCGATGCTCGAGGTTCGCCTTTACCTTGTTCTCATAACCGGAATAGGTGTGTACCACGTACCACTTCTCGTTCCTCCGGACCATATGCTCTCAATACTCCTTTGCTGGCGCGGCTGTTAGGCAACATCTGCCCGCGCCGGTCTTCCCAGCCGGGAATCTACACGATTATCAGGTGGAGCAGCTTCGACAGGATCAGGTCGAGCACCAGGATGAAGGTCGCGACGATCGTCACGGTGATGAGCACCACCAGCGTGTAGTTGATCACCTCTTGCCGCGAGGGCCAGATGACCTTCTTCATCTCGATGCGGACGTCCTTGAAGAAGGTGGTGATCGTCTTCCATACGCCCTTGCGCTCGGCCTTCTTCTTCTCAGCCGCCTTCTTGCGCTGGGCCATCTGCTTCTGCTTCTGCCCCGGCGCCTTCGATTTTTCCTGTACTCTTCTGAGCTCTCTGTTTACCATTTCACTTTCGACCCGCGTCTTCGTCGCTACCGAACCCGGGCCCCGTAGTGGCAGGCCCGGAGGGTCTCGAACCCCCAACCTCCGGTTTTGGAGACCGGCGCTCTACCAATTGAGCTACGGGCCTACATCTCCTTGTCGTCCCGGACCGTTACCGCGTTTCCCGGTGCAGCGTATGGCACCTGCACCACTTGCAGTACTTCTTCATCTCGATCCGGTCCGGATCGTTGGTCTTGCTCTTCCTGCTGGTGTAGTTCCTACGCTTGCAATCCGTGCACGCCAGTGTGACTAGTACTCTCATGTCTCTCTCTTACTTTTCGATCTTGATGACTCGGCCGGCGCCCACGGTCCTGCCGCCCTCACGG
>DAIQAV010000133.1:0-6880 GCA_036781505.1 Candidatus Anoxymicrobiaceae bacterium
GTGTAGATGTTCTGGCCCAGCCCGGTCTTGAAGAGCGATGCCTCCAGGTCGTGGGTGGCAAGCGCGTTGCCCGCGAGCACGGCGTCGACGAAGCCGCCGCGGATCAGGGCGGACATCGCCTCGCGCGAGTCGTGGTCGAACGCCACCGCCGGCCCCAGCACCCACACCACGTAGCCGTTGGCCCGCTCGAACTCGAGAAGGTCGTAGAGGGTGTTGTAGTCCCTGGAGTAGGCGGTCTCGCGCGTCCTGCCGAAGGGCTCGCTGGAGCGACCCGCGTCGCCGGTGAAGCCCGAGGCGTGCACCAGGATGCCCTGCGAGCCGTCCTCGGCGCGGCCGACTACGACCCGCTCGCCGGGCTCGAGCCTCCTGAACTCCTTGACCTCCAGCGAGCCGTCCCCGCGAACGACGATCACACAGTCCATGCGGCTCTCGGTCGCGAGCGCCCATCCGCCGGAGACCTTCACGCACTCGGGGTAGATGGTGGTCGCGTGGTAGCCCTCGGGGGCGACGCCGGGTGAGGCGACCGCAAGGAGCGCCGCGTCCGGGCAGGAGGCCAGAGGCTCCGTCCCCAGGGCGGGCTCGTGGTAATCCGGTAGCGTGAAAGGCACCCGGTCCTCCCCTCAGCCTTCGGGGGGCTGACTGTCCCGCGAAGCGGCTTGCCCCCTCGAGGGCGGCGGCGCGCCCCGAGGAGCCTGCCAGGGCCAGCGCCCCTCGATCTCCATCGAGAGCCCCCAGGAGAGGAACGACCGGATGATCACCAGTATCGCCAGGGTGCCCAGGTTGTAGAACGTAGGTGAGACCGCGACCGTTCGGATGATGTCTCCCGCGATCAGGAACTCCAGGCCGATGAGGATGCTCCTGCCCAGGCTCTGCCGGTAGAACTTGAAAGGCTCGTCTATCCGGGTCTGTCCGGGCTTGCCGCGCCACTGCTTCCACTCGTCTATGAGGAACATCACCGAGGAGGCCAACAGGCCGATGATGATGATGCCGACGCCAAAACCGTCGACGATCTTGCTGACGTTCTCCATTATTGTGTGGAAGCTCATGGCCCCGCCGTCCCGCTGCATTCCGACCGCTCGGGAGTAACTTCAGCAGAGCAGGTGACTAACCTCCTCGCGCGGGCGCCGCGCGAAGTATAATGGGTCACGATAAAGGAGGTGTCCATGAAGCTCTGGAAAGTCGGCGGCGCCGCGGCGATCGGCCTCGGCATCGCCTCGCGCGTCGCCAGGCGAGACGGAGAAACGGTTGCCAGCATGCACGAGCACGACTGGGAGGACGGCGGAGTCCCGGCGGGCGGAAGGCGCTACCGCAGCCCGGGTCAGCTCCTCCACCACCTGCGCGAGCTGCTTTCGATGCAGGAGGCGCTGGTCAGGATCTACATCCTGCGCGCCATGGACCCCGCTTTCCGGGAGCAGGTGATGATCGTCACCGCGGATGCCAACGGGTGTCCGCAGTGACTCTCCGCGCACTCGCGGTTCGGTCGGGCCGCAGGAATCACTCGCAAGCAACTGGCTGACCTCTTCGTTCTGGACCCCGCGTCCTTCGACGAGAAGACCCACTGCGCCCTGGTCTACGTGAGGTCGCTGCTGACGGAGCCCTCCGGCGTGCCGGCCGAGGTCGAGGAGAGGTTCTTCGCGCTCTGCGAGCCGGCTGAGAGGGAGTACGTGCTGGCTTCCATGAAGGGGATGTTCTGCACCAACCTGCTGGTCAACACCTGGCGTGGGATGCTGCCGACCAGTGCCGATTCCTGCCCGATCTCCTGACGGATGGGCGCCCCACAGGCACTACTTATCCGATAGAAGGCGCGCGGCACACCATATATACTTGATCCGATAAAACCGACCTGGAGGTGGCGATGGACGAGGACAGGCTGGACATCGGTGAAGCCGTAAGTTACGGCTGGAACAGCATGAAGGAGAACGTGGGCTTCTTCGTCCTGGTGTTCCTGATCTTCTGGGTCGTCGAAGGCGTCTTCTACGGGATCGGCACCGCCTTCATCAAATACCCCGCGATCACCATCGTTCTCTACGTCGTCGGCTGGCTGCTCGCGATATTCATCCAGATGAGCGTCGTCAACATCACCCTGCGGCTCAACAAGGGAGGCGAGCCGGATTTCAAAGACATCTACTCGGCCGGCCCTTACTTCGGAAAGTTCATCCTGGCTGCCATCCTCTACGGGCTCCTGGTCCTGGCGGGTCTTATCCTCTGCGTGATCCCCGGGATCTACTGGGCCATCAAGTACCACTTCTTCGGGTACTTCGTCCTTGAGCAGAACATGGATCCGCTGGACGCGCTCAAGCGGAGCGGCGAGATCACCAAGGGCTCGATGTGGAACCTGCTCCTGCTCTTCATAATCTTCATCGGGATAACGTTTGTCGGCGCGATCCTGTGCGGCATCGGGCTGCTGTTCTCGACGCCGATCGTAGTCATGGCCACGGTTTTCGCGTACAGGCGGCTGCTGGAGACCTCGCCGCAGGTCATTACCCCTGCCCCCGCGGCGCCGGCCGGAGAATAGACAGATAGAGAAATGCACCACTGGGGTCAGGCATCGGTGGTGCATTTTCCTGTTGGCCGCTGCTGAAGACCGGGAAAACGGCCGGGGGGTAACCTGTCAGGTGGCCAGGTCCAGCAGGATCCCGCTGACGGTCCGTACGACAAGCAGCCGTACTTTGTCGGTTCGTGATGGAGGACTACGAGCTGGTCGCGGCGTCCGACGACGTAGCGACTCTGACATATCACTGCTACGAGAGCATCACGTTTGAGGGAAGCGAGGTCCACGGGGAATTTCACGTCGCGGCGACGGACAGGCGTCAGGACGGCCGCTGGTGGTTGCTGCTGTGGCAGATCACGCCGTTCAACGGATAAGGCGGGCGGGACGCTGGCGCTACATAAGGATGACGTCAAGCACGTCGACCAGGACCACGGGGTCGAACGGCTTGTTGAGAAAGCACTCTATCCCGAGCTCCCTTGCCTCCTCGACCTTCTCCGGGTTCCCGTAAGCCGACATGATCACGACGGGAACGTCCGAGGATTTGCGAAGCTCGGTCAGCGCCTCTATGCCGTCCATGACCGGCATGATCAGGTCGAGGATGATGATGTCAGGGTTGTGTTCCTTCGCGGTCTTCAGACACTCTTTCCCATTGCTGGCGGATAGAACACTGTAATCGCGAGGCCCGAGGCTGTCCTTAATCCTCTCGACGGTGATGGGGTCATCGTCCACGACCAGTACTGTTCTCATGCTTCCCGCCTCTGTTTATGCTTCTTCCGCTCTAAATGACTTAACGGTAGCGGTACGCGTTAGTTACGGCCAGCCGGGAGAAATACTTGGGGTATCCTCTCCATCGAGAATGCTCGGGCATCCTCTCCTTCGATTCGACGGAGGCCGACTCACTCAGGAGAGGATACCCTCGTCCAAGCAGGTCCTGGTTGGCGAGGTTGGCGGTGCGTATCTCCTGCAAGGTCATGCCTGCGGTCCGGGGGGGCAGTATTCCCATCGCCCCCTGCATCCACACCGAGCCCGTCATCTTGACCTTGAAACCCATGTCCTTGAGCTGCGAGATGCCGAAGACAGACTCAACGTAGGTCTTGCCCATGTACTGGTACGGCGAGTTAGGGTTTTCGGTGAATCCCCAGGCCGGCAGCACCGGCGCCAGCTCGCAGCCCATGTCCTTGACCCTCTGCCAGACCGACTGCTGCTGGGTGAAGGGCGCCCCATCAAGACCAATAGCAGCAGGGCTGCGGCACCCGTGACCACCAGTCGCCTGAACAATGAACCAGCCTCGATTCGATCCAGCGCACCTGCGCGGCCTGCGAATGCAGGAAGGGGCCTGTCCCCTTTAAGCGTTGCGTGCCCGCGCCTCCCGGCCAACGCAACCATTATAAAACGAATGGGAGGGCGCCGGAGGTTCGCGCGGGGCACAATGCCGCGTACAAAAGACAGCGCCGGCTCAGGGGGGCCGGCAGGGCGACCGTCTCCCGATCACCCCACGATTGCTTGCACTACTTATCCCGGATCAAAGACATCACGGCTGATACTTGTCGTTCAGGCAACGGCGGGCATCGGAGGCTGACGGGAAATATCGGCGTGAAAATGGGTGAGGTCCAAGCAGGAGGATCAACCGGCGGGCGGAACAAAAAGAACGCTCCTGATTGTTTCCGGAAGCACGTGCGGGTGGCGCATGCTTGTCTTCATGCTGGAAAAGGAGGGATGTATCTGCGGGACCTTGGTAGTGGACTTGGTGTTGTTGATCCAAGGGGGTTCGAGACATGATCACGAGGCGGGAATTCATCAAATACTCGGCGGTTGCGGGACTTGGGATGGCGATCCCGGGCGCATGGAAGATGGCGGGGGTCCTCCAGGCGGGGCGGCAGTTCGGCGCGAGCCCGGCGCTGACGCCGTTCGTCGACGCGCTCCCCGTGCCGGCCGCCAGGAAACCGACCGGGATGCTCAACGGCCTGCCGCTGTACGTCATCACCATGAAGGCTGGGGCGCAGAAGCTCCACAGGGACGCGCCGCCCACCAACATCTGGGGTTATGACGGCATCACGCCGGCGGCGAGCTTCGACGTGAACACGGGCGAGCCGATGTACGTGAGATGGGTCAACAACCTGCCGACGCCCCATCTGCTGCAGGCTTCGATCGACCATACGTTGCCGGGCATGCTGGGGAGGCCGGACGTGCGAGCCACGGTCCACGTCCACGGAGCCGAGGTGCCTTCCGACAGTGACGGTGTTTTCGACAGCATGGGGATGATGTCACAGATCCTCCCCGGCCAATCCGCCCTCTTTTACTACTCGAACGTCCAGAAGGGCGCCACGATCTGGTACCACGACCACGCCATCGGAATAGACCGGATAAACGTGATGGCAGGCATGGCGGGCTTCTATATCATCCGGGATCCCGTAGAGAAAGCACTGAACCTCCCCAGCGGAGCCTACGAGATACCCATCGTGATCCAGGACCGGATGGTGGATGCCGGCGCGCAGATCGTGTATCCGACGGTGGGAGACAACTCGGGAATACACCCGCAGTGGGTGCCCGAGTTCTTCGGAGACTTGAGCGTCGTGAACGGCAAAGTGATGCCGTTCCTGCAGGTCGAGCCCCGCAAGTACCGCTTCCGCTTCCTCGACGGCTCCAACGCCAGGTTCTATAACCTGGGCATGTCACCGGCAGTGCCGTGGTGGCAGATCGGGACGGACGGCGGCCTTCTGGCCGAGCCCGTCGAGCTCGTCAAGCTCTTGTTCGCGCCGGGCGAGCGCTGCGACGTCATCGTGGACTTCTCGGGCCTGGCGGGGAAGACCATAACGCTCAGGAACGACGCCCCGGCGCCCTATCCGGGCGGAGGCGGAGGGCCGGACATCCCTCGGATCATGCAGTTCCGCGTGACCAAGCCACTCGCCGGCCCGGACACCAGCAGCCGTCCCGGTTTCTTGAGGCCGGTCTACGACATACCTGAAGGCGCCGCGGTAATGGAGCGCAACATCGAGATGAAAGAGATAGGAGCAGCGGGCGGCCCGCTGGAAATGAAGCTGAACAACTTAGGGATGTTGGATCCCGCCACGGAGTTCCCGCAGCTCGGCAACATCGAGATATGGAAGTTCATAAACACGACCATGGACACGCACCCGATGCACATCCACCTGGTGCAGTTCCGGCTTCTCGACAGGCGTCCTTTCGACGTTCCCTTCTACAATGCCACCAAGAAGATCGTCTACACGGGTTCCGCGACGCTGCCCGACCCCAACGAGCTGGGCTGGAAAGACACCGTAAGAGTCCCGCCCGGCAACGTCGGCCGCTTCGCGATGAAGTTCTGCTCCTACACCGGCGGATATGTGTATCACTGCCACATCCTGGAGCACGAAGAGAACGACATGATGCGTCCCTACCAGACCACGCCGACGACCTTCTACTTCGCGGAAGGCTCGTGCAGGCCGCAGTTCGATCCCTACATCACGCTGGAGAACCCCAACGCGACACAGGCCAACGTGAAGCTGACTTACATGCTCGGAAACGGACAGACCAAGGTCCAGAACGTCGTCGTCAAGCCGAATTCCAGGCTGACGATCACCGTCAAGAAGACCCTCGGTGAGGGGGACGACGCGGCGCACGACTTCTCCGCGAAGGTGGAGTCGACGAACGGCGTCCAGTTCGTGGCGGAGAGGTCCATGTACTTCAACTACAAGGGTGTCTGGACTGGCGGGCACTGCGTCGTCGGCGGGTTGATGCCCGAGTCGGCCTGGTACTTCGCCGAGGGCAACGCAAGGCCCAACTACGACGCGTACCTGTCGATCATGAACCCCGGCTCGACCGGATCCCACGTCAAGATCACCTACATGCTGGGCAACGGCACCCAGAAGTCCCAGACGATGACCGTACCGGCCCACTCCAGGGCGACGGTCAAACCGAAGGACTTCCTGGGCGAAGGCGACGATAACGCCCACGACTTCTCGGCCAAGGTCGAGACGACGGACGGGACCGCGATCGTGGCCGAGCGCCCCATGTACTTCAACTACAAGGGCAAGTGGACCGGAGGGCACGACGTGGTCGGCGCCGTGGGGCCCGCGCCCACCTGGTACTTCGCGGAAGGCACCTGCCGGCCCGGCTTCGACTCGTTCATCTGCATACAGAACCCCAACTCGAACGAGGCGGACGTCAAGGTCACCTACATGCTCGGCGATGGAACGACTAAGGAACAGTTGCTGGCCGTCCAGGGCCAGTCAAGAAAGACGATCGTGGTCAGAGACATGCTGGGGACGGGAGACGACAGCGGCCATGACTTCTCCGCCGTGGTAGATTGCGTCAATGGCGAGAACATCGTGGTCGAGCGCTCCATGTACTTCAACTACAAGGGCATGTGGACCGGCGGGAGCTGCTTGATGG
>DAIQAV010000134.1:0-6861 GCA_036781505.1 Candidatus Anoxymicrobiaceae bacterium
ACTCGCTGGTCACCCAGCAGCCGCTTGGTGGCAAGGCGCAGTTCGGCGGCCAGCGCTTCGGCGAGATGGAGGTCTGGGCGCTGGAGGCCTACGGGGCCGCCTACGCGCTGCAGGAGCTCCTCACCGTCAAGAGCGACGACGTCGTGGGCAGGGTCAAGGTGTACGAGGCGATAGTGAAGGGCGAGAACATACCCGAGCCGGGGATACCCGAGTCGTTCAAGGTCCTGATTCAGGAGATGCGCTCGCTGGGGCTCGACGTGAAGGTGCAGGACGAGAATGGCGCCACCATCGAGATCCAGGAGACCGAAGAGGATGTCTTCCGGACCGCGGAGGAGCTCGGCATCGACCTGCGCACCAACCAGCCCATGGCCGGCACCGAAGAAGACGAACGCGCCGAAAGCCTTTTCGAATAGGAGGATGCAGAGTTGCTCGATGTGAATGAATTCAGCAGCCTGAAAATAGGGCTGGCCACCGCGGACCAGATACGAAACTGGTCGAACGGCGAGGTGAAGAAGCCCGAGACGATCAACTACCGGACCCTCAAGCCCGAGAAGGAAGGCCTCTTCTGCGAGAAGATATTCGGCCCGACCAGGGACTGGGAGTGCTCCTGCGGGAAGTACAAGAAGCGCGTCCGATTCAAGGGCATGATCTGCGAGCGCTGCGGCGTCGAGGTCACCCGCTCGAAGGTGCGCCGCGAGCGGATGGGCCACATCGAGCTCGCCGCGCCAGTCTCGCACATATGGTTCTTCAAGGGCGTCCCGTCCCGCATGGGATACCTGCTCGACCTTCCGTCCAAGAGCCTTGAGCGCGTGCTCTACTTCGCGTCTTACATCATCGTGGACGTGAAGAAGGACCGACGCGAGAAGGACATGGGCTTGCTCCAGGAGCGCCTGGACGCCGAGATCGCCGAGCTCGAAGGCGAGCTCGCCGAGCGTCACAACGTCATCGTCGGGGAGAACTTCCCGCTGGTGTACGAGTCTCTCGAGGCGTTCGTCCGCGGCAAGCGGCTGCCCGGGTCGTTGACCGAGCCGCGCACCCGCCTGCTGGCGGTTGCCAAGACCCCCGAGAAATGGGAAACGGAGCGCAAGAAGAAGATCAAGGAACTCGAGGCGACCCGCGACCGCCAGATCGAGAACATCGGCAAGGAATCCAAGAAGAAGGCGGCCGAGAAAGAGAAGACCAAGGAAGAGCGCGTCGCCGACTCGAGGGCGGCCTTCGAGGAGCGCATCGCGGAGACCACCAGGTACTACAAGACCCTGATGGATTCCTCCGCGGAGTTCGCGTCCATGGAAGAGGAAGACCGCACCGCCAAGCAGGACGAGCTCAAGGAGAAGATCGAGGGGCTGCTGGCCGACTGGGACGACCGCGTCGACGAGATCGAGAAGGCGTTCGAGATCGCGCCCGGCGACAAGCCGGTCGGTGAGGCCGAGGCGGGAGAGGACGTCTACGCCCCGCGCATCCGCAAGCTGAACGCCAGGATGGAGACCCTGGCCGAGAGGCTCCATGAAAAGAAGACCGACGAGCGCACGGACTTCGACAAGCGCGCCAAAGAGCTCGAAGGAGAGCTCTCCAAGCTCGTGAGGGAGATAGAGAAAGAGTCGAAGAAGAAGGCTGAAGAGTACGCGAAGGCGCACAGCAACAAGACCAAGGAAGACCGGACCGCTGACATCCAGAAGCAGTACAAGGTCAAGGTCGACAAAGAGCGCTCCGCGTACGAGAAGAAGATCAAGAAGCTCGCCGAGACCCTGCAGAAGGACAAGGACGACACCCGCGACGCGGTCCAGATCCAGATCGATTACCAGAAGGAGCTCTTCGACGACTTCAAGAGCCTGAGCGCCAAGCAACTCATCGACGAGGACCAGAAGTTCCGCGATCTCCGGGAGCGCTACGGCGATTACTTCCGCGGCGGCATGGGCGCCGAGACAGTCCGCGACCTCCTCTTGAACCTCCACCTCGAGGAGGAGGGCGAGGAGCTGCGCGAGACCATCAAGACCTCCAAGGGCCAGAAGCGCAACAAGGCCACCAAGAGGCTGAAGGTCGTCTCCGCTTTCCTCAAGACGGAGAACAAGCCCGAGGCCATGATAATGGACGTCATCCCGGTCATCCCGCCCGACCTGCGCCCGATGGTGCAGCTGGACGGCGGCCGGTTCGCGACGAGCGACCTGAACGACCTCTACCGCCGGGTCATCAACCGCAACAACCGGCTCAAGAGGCTGCTCGACCTGGGCGCCCCTGAGATCATCGTCAACAACGAGAAGCGCATGCTCCAGGAGGCCGTCGACGCGCTGTTCGACAACGGCCGCCGCGGCCGGCCTGTCACCGGCCCGGGCAACCGGCCCCTCAAATCGTTGTCCGACATGCTCAAGGGCAAGCAGGGCCGCTTCCGCCAGAACCTTCTGGGCAAGCGCGTGGACTACTCGGGACGCTCGGTCATCGTGGTCGGCCCCGAGCTGAAGCTGCACCAGTGCGGCCTGCCCAAGCAGATGGCGCTGGAGCTCTTCAAGCCCTTCGTGATGAAGCGGCTGGTCGACCTCGGCTTCGCCCACAACATCAAGGGCGCCAAGCGCATGATCGACCGCATGGTCCCCATCGTCTGGGACGTGCTTGAGAAGGTCATCCAGGAGCACCCGGTGATGCTCAACCGCGCGCCGACGCTCCACCGGCTGGGCATCCAGGCTTTCGAGCCGATGCTGGTGGAGGGCAAGGCCATACGCATACACCCGCTGGTCTGCACGGCGTTCAACGCCGACTTCGACGGCGACCAGATGGCCGTTCACCTGCCGCTGTCGGCCGAGGCGCAGGCCGAGGCCCGCATCCTGATGCTCTCGGCACACAACATCCTGTCGCCGGCGCACGGCAAGCCCATAGTGAGCCCCACCCAGGACATGGTGCTGGGCTGCTACTTCCTGAACGCGGTGAAGAAGCGCGCCAAGGGGGAGGGCAAGGTGTTCTCCAGCCCGGATCTCGCCATACTGGCCTACGATTACCGCAGGGTCGATCTGCAGGCGCTGGTGAAGGTCCGCATGGACGGGGAGATCATCGAGACCTCCATCGGCCGCCTGATCTTCAACCGCACGCTTCCCGAGGACTTCCCTTACCAGAACCGCGTGCTGGGCAAGAAGGAGATCGCCGGGATAATCGAGCAGATAGCCGAGCAGTACCCCTCCGACGTCATCGCCAAGATACTGGACCAGGTCAAGGAGACCGGCTTCCACTACGCGACCAGGGCGGGCATCACCATCAGCGTCACTGATATCGAGGTGCCTCCCGACAAGCCGCAGATCATCGCGGACGCCGAGAAAGAGATCGTCGCGATCGAGGAGCGCTACCGCAATGGCTTCTACACCAAGGAGGAGCGGCACAGCCGCGTCGTCGACGTGTGGCACGCCGCCACCGACCATGTGGCGACCAGCATGGAGGAGAACTTCGACGAGTTCAACCCGATCTACATGATGGCCCGCTCCGGCGCTCGAGGTGACCTCAAGCAGATTAAGCAGCTCGCTGGGATGAAGGGGCTGGTGGAAGACCCCAAGGGAGACGTCATCGCCTCTCCCATCACGTCGAACTTCCGCGAGGGCCTCACCGTTCTGGAGTATTTCATCAGCACGCACGGCGCCCGCAAGGGCCTCGCCGATACGGCGCTCAGGACGGCCGACTCCGGCTACCTGACCCGTCGCCTGGTGGACGTCGCACAGGACGTCATCGTTCGCGAGGAGGACTGCGGCGCCGACCGCGGCGTCCCCATAAAGGTGACCGTGGACGGCGAGGTCAACCCCAGCGTGGTGGGCCGCTACTCGCTCAACCGGGTCAAGGCCAAGCGCACCCTGCTGGTGGATGCCAACCAGGACATCAGCAAGGAGGTCGCCGCCAGACTGGCCGAGAGTGAGATCGAGGAGGTCATCGTCCGCTCGGTCCTGACCTGCAGGGCCAAGCACGGCGTGTGCTCCTCCTGCTACGGGCGCAACCTGGCCACCGGTGGACGGGTACCGATAGGCGAGGCCGTCGGCATCGTCGCCGCGCAGTCGATCGGCGAGCCCGGCACGCAGCTCACCATGAGGACCTTCCACTTCGGCGGCGTCTACACCGGCGCGGGCCGCGACATCACCCACGGCCTGCCGCGCGTGGTCGAGCTCTTCGAGGCGCGCAAGCCCAAGGGCCAGGCTAACCTGGCCTGGAGCCGCGGCACCATCGAGATCACCAAGGGCGACAAGTACCACGACATAGTCCTTCACGGTGAGGAGCTCTCCGAGGACGGGAAGATCCTGCCCAAGGACTACGACTACCAGATCCCGGTCAGCATGAACCTGCTGGTCGCAGACGGAGACAAGGTCGCGGCGGGCGACCAGATCACCGAGGGCTCGGCGGACCCCAAGGAGCTCTTGGAGATAGTCAACCGCGAGGCCGTTCAGCTGTATCTGGTCAGCGAGGTCCAGAGGGTCTACAAGGACCAGGGAGTGGACATCCACGACAAGCACATAGAGGTCATCGTTCGCCAGATGCTCAAGAGGGTCACCGTATCCGACCCCGGCGACTCCGAGTTCCTGCCCGGCCAGCTGGTCGAGTACATCAACTTCGAGGAGGAGGCCAACCGGGTAGCAGCCGAGGGCGGAGAGCCCCCGCGCTTCAAGGAAGTGCTGCTGGGCATCACCAAGGCGAGCCTGGCGACCGATTCGTTCCTGTCCGCCGCCTCCTTCCAGGAGACCACGCGAGTGCTGACCGACGCCGCCCTCGGCGGCAAGGTGGACCACCTGCTGGGCCTAAAGGAGAACGTCATCATCGGCAAGCTGATCCCGACGGGGTCGGGCATGAAGGTGTACAGGCGCATCAACGTCAAGCCGCTGGGCGAGGAGTGGGAGCCGCTCTATACGGGCGAGCAACTGCCCGAGCTGCAGCCGCCGCTGAACGCCATGGAGATCTTCAGGGGCGGCCGGGACCTCGGCGAGAACTTCGACGAGGAGACCGAAGAGCACGAAGAGGAAGTTGACACGACGTAGTAGGGATGTTACATTCACACTCCGGCGCGAACCGCGCCGTTTTTGGTGTGTGAATAAACCCCCGGCCCATGAGCGGGGTGTCTTTTTCGATAGGACGACTGGAGGCTATTAGTTGCCGACGATCAATCAGCTGGTGAGGAACGGCAGGAACAGGAAGGTCAAGAAGACCTCTGCTCCGGCGCTGCAGGGCTCGCCCCAGAAGCGCGGAGTCTGCACCCAGGTCAAGACGACCACGCCCAAGAAGCCGAACTCCGCCCTGCGCAAGATCTGCAGGGTCAGGCTGACCAACGGCATCGAGGTGACGGCCTACATACCCGGTATCGGGCACAACCTGCAGGAGCACTCGATAGTCCTGGTGCGCGGCGGGCGGGTCAAGGACCTGCCGGGCGTGCGCTACAAGGTGGTCCGCAGCGCGCTCGACGCAGCCGGCGTCGAGGACCGCGCCCAGAGCCGTTCCAAGTACGGCGCCAAGAAGAACGCGTAAGGCGGAGGATAGATGCCTCGGAGAGGGCCGGCCACAAAGCGAAGCACGATCCAGGACCCTGTGTACAACAGCGTGCTGGTCGCTCAGTTCATAAACAGGATCATGCAGGACGGCAAGAAGAGCACGGCCGAGAAGATAGTGTACGGCGCGTTGAACTCGATCGGCCAGAGAGAAGGAGTCGACCCCGTCCAGGTGCTCCAAAAAGCCATCGAGAACGTCAGGCCGCTGCTGGAGGTAAAGTCCCGCCGGGTCGGTGGCGCGACGTACCAGGTGCCGGTCGAGGTGAAGACCAGGCGCGGTCGCACGCTGGCGGTCCGCTGGATAGTAACTTTCTCCCGCCAGCGCAGGGAGAAGACTATGGCTGAGAGGCTGGCGGGTGAGGTTTTGGACGCTGCCAACCGGACAGGTCACTCAGTGAAGAAGAAGGAGGATATACACCGGATGGCAGAGGCGAATAAGGCGTTCGCTCATTATCGGTGGTAACTGATATGAATGGCGCAGTTGCAAGGAGAAGGAGCGCGACGGGGAGCAAGATGGACGAGAACCAAGAGCTCGAGTTCCCCCTCGAGAATATACGCAACATCGGCATAATGGCCCACATAGACGCCGGCAAGACGACGGCGACCGAGCGCATCCTCTATTACACGGGCAAGACCTACAAGATGGGGGAGGTCCACGACGGCGCCGCGGTAATGGACTGGATGATCCAGGAGCAGGAGCGCGGCATCACCATAACCTCGGCGGCGACATCATGCGAATGGGAAGACAAGCGAATTAACATTATAGATACGCCGGGACACGTGGACTTTACCATCGAGGTGGAGAGATCGCTCCGCGTGCTTGATGGGGCGGTCGCGATATTCGACGCCGTTGAGGGCGTGGAGCCACAGACCGAGACGGTCTGGAGGCAGGCGGACCGCTACCATGTCCCGAGGATATGCTTCGTAAACAAGATGGACAGGGTAGGAGCGAGCTTCGAGACTTCGGTGGAGAGCATAAAGACGCGGCTCGACGCCAAGGCGGTCCCGGTGCAGATCCCGGTAGGCATAGAAGAGACGTTCACCGGTGTCATCGACCTGGTCCGGATGAAGTCGATCGTCTGGTACGACGAGATGGGCGA
This sequence comes from Candidatus Anoxymicrobiaceae bacterium, assembly GCA_036781505.1. GTDB lineage: Bacteria > Actinomycetota > Geothermincolia > Fen-727 > Anoxymicrobiaceae > FEN-680. Next base: position 6,599 of record DAIQAV010000134.1, read on the forward strand.
GGACTGGAGCTACGAGGAGATACCCGGCGACATGCTGGAGAAGGCCGTGGCCGCGCGGCACGCGATGGTCGAGAAGGTGGCCGACTTCGACGGTGAAGTCCTCGAAGCATACATAGAGAACCGGCCGGTTGCCGCCGACGCGGTCAAGCGCGCGATAAGGCGTGGGACGCTGACGGCGAAGATCGTCCCCGTCCTGTGCGGCTACGCGCTCAAGAACAGGGGCATCCAGCCCTTGCTCGCGGCCGTATCCGAATACCTGCCGT
>DAIQAV010000135.1:0-6830 GCA_036781505.1 Candidatus Anoxymicrobiaceae bacterium
CGCTCTCCCCCAGGCGGTGTTCGCGGCGGGGGCCGACGGGCGTCTGGTGTACGGCAACAAGGTCGTTCTCGACTGGTTTGGCTACACCGAGGAGGAGCTGGCTGAAGGAGACCTCAACGCGATTGACATGGTGGCGCCGTCGGAGCGGGGGAGAGCGGCCGCGAACCTGGCCAAACTGTTCGCGGGCGACCTGGTGGTCCCGCGGACTTATTCGACGCGCAGGAAGGACGGCTCGATCTTCCCGGTCATCCTGTCCTCAAACCCTATCAAGGTCCAGGGGCGGATTGTCGGGTTCAGAGGCGTATTGACGGATATAAGCGAGCAGAAGAGAGTAGAGGCCGTCATCCGCCAGAGCGAGAAGAAGTACCGCGAGCTGGCCGACTCGCTTCCCGAGGTCGTCTTCGAGATGGACATCGAGGGAAACGTAACCTACGTCAACGAAAATGCTTATTCCACTTTCGGGTTTGACGACGACGCACTGGAGAAGGGGCTGAACGTCACCGATATGATCGCCGACCCCGAGGCGGCCAGGGCGGACATCGAGCTGATGATCAAGATCAGGACGCCGGATATCTCCAGGGAATACACCGCCACCAAAGACGATGGGACGACCTTCCCGGTGGTGGTGTCGGCACGCCTTGTCCTGGAGGGTGAAGATCCCGTCGGTATCCGCGGCGTTGTCACCGACGTGAGTGAAATGAAAGCGGCGCAGCAGAAGATCAGGGCGTCGGAAGAGAAGTATCGCAACCTCTTCGAGTCCAGCCTGGACGGCATCGAGGTCGTCGACCTGGCCTCCGGAAAGATAGTCGAGGCCAACCAGTCCCTGCTCGATGTTTTCGGTTACACGCTCCCCGAGCTGCGCGAGAAGGGCTACTTCGAGCTCACCCCGGCCGACTGGTTGAACACCGAAGCTTACATCTTGAGGGACCAGGTGATGGAGCGCGGGTACTCCGACGAGTACGAGAAAGAGATATACAGGAGTGACGGCACGGTGGTGCCCGTCAGCATCAGGCGCTGGCTCATCGCCGACGAATCTGGCGTGCCGGTCGCGATGTGGAGCATGCTGCGTGATATCACCGAGAAGAAGCTGCGCGAGAAGGAGCTGGAGAGGGTTAACGCCGAGCTGAGGGGCTACGCCCACACTGTCTCGCACGACCTCAAGAACCCGATCCACGAGGTCTCGTTCAGTTGCCACACGCTGGACATGCTGATGGACCGCGAGGACACCGAGGAGAACAGGCGGTACATCGCCGAGGTCCTCGAGGTCATGAAGCACGGCCTGGACAGGGCCAACAAGCTGATCGAGAACATACTCGCGCTGGCGGATATCGGCGCCAAGCTCGAGGAGGTCCTGAGCGAGCGCGCGGCCGAGATGGAGATGCGGGGGATCAAGGTCGTGCGCGACGAGGACCTGGGCTTCGTGAAAGCATCGCCGACCCACATATACCAGCTCTTCAGCAACCTCATCAAGAACGCCTTCGAGTACTGCGACAACGACTGGCCGGTCATAGAAGTGCGCTCGGTGGGAGATTCCGAGGGCGGCCACCGCTACCTGGTGAAGGACAACGGCTCGGGCATACCGGCCGACATCATGGACAAGGTCTTCGTGCCGTTCTCTCGCGGCGACTCGGGGCAGACCGGCATAGGCCTGTCCATCGTCGAGCGCATAACCCGCGTGTACGCCGGTGACGTCAAGGCGTACAATGATCCGGGCGCCTGCTTCGAGTTCTTGCTTAGAGACTTCGAATGACTGGCACCACGCCCGACACGATGAGAGGAGCCTCCCGAGCAATGGAATCCATCGATCGCATAGCGCTGCTAACCGGCGGCGGTGACTGCCCCGGCCTCAACGCGGTCATCAGGTCCGTGACCAAATCGGCGCTCCGCAACGGGATGGAGGTCCTGGGGGTCCAGGACGGCTTCGGCGGCCTGGTGAGAGGCCAGTTCACGATGCTGGGCGAGAAGGACGTCTCGGGAATACTCCCCAGGGGCGGCACCATCCTCGGCACCAGCAACCGCGACAACCCGTTCAGCTTCCCCATATCGAACGAAAGTGGCGAGACTCTGGTCGAGGACGCATCCGACATCGCCATCGAGAACATGAAGCAGGCCGGCGCCGGCGCCCTGATCGTGACCGGGGGCGACGGGACGCAGTCGATCGCGCTGGACTTCTCGCGCCTGGGCGTGAACATCGTCGGAATACCCAAGACCATCGACAACGACCTGATGGCGACGGACGTCACCTTCGGCTTCGACTCGGCGCTGCAGTGCGCGACCGACGCTGTCGACAAGCTGCACACCACCGCCGAGTCGCATCACCGGGTCATGGTCTGCGAGGTCATGGGCCGCAACTCCGGCTGGATAGCGCTGATGTCCGGGATAGCCGGGGGCGGCGACATAGTGCTTATCCCCGAGATACCTTTCACCTTCGATGGAATCGTGGAGAGCATCCACGACCGGCGCGAGCACGGCAAGAAGTTCAGCATCATCGTGGTGGCGGAAGGCGCCCCGCTGCCGGACGGCCAGCAGGTCGGCCGGGTCGCCTCGTCCGGGAACATGGTGCTCGGCGGCATCGGCGCCCGGGTGGCGCGGGAGGTCGAGGCGCGCACCGGCATCGAGTCCAGGGTCACCGTCCTGGGACACCTGCAGAGGGGCGGAACACCCTCGCCGTTCGACAGGATCCTGGCGACCCGCTTCGGCGTCAGCGCCGTGGAGATGGTGCGCAACGGCGAGTTCGGCTGCATGGTCGCGCTGAAGACCCCGGAGATCGTCGCGGTCCCGCTCGAGGAAGCGGTCAAGAAGCAGAGGAAGGTCCCAGCCGACGGTGAGCTGGTGCGGTTCGCCCGTTCGGTAGGCACGGCCTTCGGGGACTGAGCGGCGGACCAGCCGCCGGACTAGAGCGCCAGCAGCCCGTTGATCGTGATGGTGGTGCGGCTCAGCGGAGCAAGGACGTAGTCGTAGTCGAGCACCCTGCCGTCGTCCAACATCAGGCTGACCGTGGCGGTGACCTTGCGGGCCTGAGGGTTCTGCAGCGTTAGCCACTCCTCGAACCCGTCCCGGTTGGTTCCCTCCGCGAAGTACCAGGTCGCCGCCGGCCCCTTGACGCCCATCTCGACGTCGCCGCCGTCGAGAGCGCTGTGATAGCTGTAGTACATGGGCCGCTCGGCCACCACCGGCCGGTCGCTGGTGATCTTCACCGATATGTCCTGGTCCGGGCCCACGGCCTTATTGACGTCGACAGTGAGCCGCGAGTGCGGGCCGACGAAGAGCGGAGTGGTCCTCTTGCCGCCGCCCGGGTACATGTAGGTGACCTGGATGTTCGCGCCGAGCGAGCCGGCGTTCAGCACGCTGAGCCACTCCTCGTAGTAGCCGTCGACGCGGTTAGCCCTGGTCGTCCCCTCCGCGAAGTACCAGGATGTGCCAGGCGACGTCGTCCCGGGCTGGCTGGAGCCGCCCCGCCACTTCCCGTGGTAGTCGAGGTACATCGGCCTCTCGGCGATTATCGGCATGTCCGAGGACACCGCGGCCGACACGTCTTTGCCGGGCCCCACCGCGTCGTTCACGTTGACCGTCTTCCTGGTGGTGGGCGGTATGGCCACATCCTGCCTCTGAGTCCCTCCGCCGTTGAACATGTATGTTATGACGGCGTGCGCGGGCTCCTCCGAGGGGTTCATCAGGGAGAGCCATTCCACGAAGCCGGTGCGCGTCGTGCCTTCCGCCAGGTACCAGCTCCTGCCCGCGGCCGGGACCGCGGCCGATATGGACCCGCCCGTGCAGCCGTGGTAGTCGAAGTACATCGGGCGCTCGGCCACGATGGGCTCGCTTGAGTCCAAGCGTATAGAGACGTCTTTCGAAGGCCCGACCATGTTGTTGATGTCCACGGTGAAGCGCGAGTGGGGTTTCACCCTGACGTAGCGGGTGATGTTGCTGCCCGCCTGCATCATGCAGATGAACCGCACCACCGCCTCGGTATCGCCCGGGTTCTGGAGGCACACCCACTCCTCGAACCCCGGCCAGGTCGAGCCCTCCGCCAGGTACCAGGTCTTCAGCGGCTGGGTGACCCCGGCCTCGGTGGTCCCTCCCGGCCAGGCGCCGTGATAGCTGAAATAGAGAGGCCGCTCCGCGATGATCCCGCCGTCCGCGGCAACCTTGATGGAGACGTCGTGCTTGGGGTGCGAGAACCATATCGGCGCCGAGATGGCAACCTGGTTTCCCCTGTGGGACTCGTCCTCGTTGTTGGTGTCCCTCTCGGTGACCTTCACGAAGTAGTAGGCGCGTGGCTGCTGGAAGTCGATCTCGGGCTCCCACAGCACCTTCTTGTAGTGCTCCGTCGTCTTGAACGCGACCTTCTGCAGCACGGCGCCGCCGTTGGACACCAGCTGGATGCTGTCGATGTCCTCGTCGTCTTTCACCATGACCGTGAACTTCTGCTTGCCGGGGTCCCTCGCCAAGTCGGAGCCCATCCAGTCGGCCCCGCACTTGAAGATGAGCTGCATGCTCTGGTCGTCCGAGGAGTAGACCCGGCGGGCGGCCAGGGCGGCGGTGATGTTCTCGCGGGTGAGGCTCGGCGCCACCACCCCGGTGCGATGGCAGTTGATCTTGAGCGAGTGGTTGTCCTGGTTGCTGGTGGGGGCGACCACCCAGCCGCTGTCGAGGGCCTTGATGAAGTAGTTGTAGAAGAAGCCCGTGTTGTTGCCCGCGCCCGAGTTGCCGGTCTCGATCAGCCGTATGGTGTCCTGGGCGTTACGGCCCAGCAGCTTGAACTCGTTGAACGATATGCCCGAGGCGGGGTGGTTGAACTGGGCGAACCCGCCGTTGGCGCTGGTCCAGGCAGCCAGCGAATCGACCGTCCTCGAGTCGGCCGTGGACCGGTAGGACGCGGTGTTGAAGACGTTGATGTGTCCGACGCCGCCGCTCCACTCGAATCCGGTCATGGCGGCGAATTTGCCGTCCTGGTTGTAAGCTCGCGAAGCGTTTGCAGTGTCCTGCCACTCCGCCGGCGAGATCTGCTCGGAGTGGTCGGTGATGGCGTAGAAGTCGAGGCCTGAGGCCCTGGCGAACTGGTAGACCTGCGCCGGCGTCCCCGTCCCGTCGGAGTACGCCGTGTGAGAGTGGAGGTTGCCGGAATAGACGTTCATGCCGCCCAGGGCCGCCGCGAACGCCTGGTCGAACCACGAAGTCACTGCCACGCTTGGGACGGCTCCCGCGATCAGGAGCCCGCACGCCAGACAAGCGATCGCGACCCGTGACCTTCGATTGATGAGCCTCTTCAAGGTGCTACCCCGTCCTGCCATTGCCACCACCAGAGTACCATATGCCAGTGCCTCGAGCGGTTAGACGCGCCGCCACTTGCACGGTTCCGTTCCCCGGCGCTGCGAGCAGCGATGTCCTCCGGTGGCGGCACTCACCGAAGGTATACAATTGACCTGCCGAGGAGTCTAACGAGGAGGGTGCGTGGTCGTAGTAGAGGGACGAAGTGAGCGCCGCACGGGCGAGTTTCCCGTGCTGATAATCCCTGGCTATGGCGCGCCGCAGTACCAGACGGACCTCGTCGGCAAGCACCTTCAGTCGAACGGCCTGGACGTCGTAAAAGTGAAGCTCCCCTGGATGGCGATGGGGGACATGACCCGCTCGGCGGCCCTGCTGTCCGAGTCGGTGAAGCGTGTGCGGGAGCAGATGGGCTTCGAGCTGGTGAACTTCTTCGGCTACAGCCTGGGAGGGATAATCGCGCGGTACTACCTGCAGGAGCTGGAGGGATACCCGGCGCTCGGCAGGGGAGCGTTCGTCTCCGCGCCCAATGCCGGGACCTACATAGGCTACCTCGGATTCTTCTCGCCCGCGGGCCGGCAGGTCAGGCCCGGCTCGCCACTCATCAGGAGGCTCAACGAGTCTCCGGTGTGCGACGAGATCGCCGGCAAGTGCCTGTCGATCTTCGTCCGCTGGGACGGGGTGATCGTGCCCAGCGACAGCGCCTACCTCCCGTTCGGCTACAACATGATGCAGCGGCGCCCCATTTCCCACTGGCGCGCGGTGATGAACGCCGAGCTGTTGCGGCACGCGTCAGAGTTCCTCAAGGGCGGGATGCCCGATGGGGTGGTTCCCGGACGCGAGCTCTTCGTGCCCGAAGCCGGGGACGCCTTCGCGTTCCCCTGGGATGCTCCAACGGGGGCGGGGCGGCGCGTGTGGCAGGTGCTCGCGAGCCCGTTCAGGTCGCTGGGAAGCAGGATTGCCTCGGTATTTCGCAGGCAGGACAATGGGAGGAAAAGATGAGCGCACAAGGTATGGGCGATGAGTGCAACGCCGAGTTGGACCGGGTGATAAAAGAGCGCAGGACCGTGAGGGCATTCGCGGGCGGGGATCTGCCGCGCGAGACCGTCGAGAGCATCCTGGAGGCGGGGCGCCTGGCGCCGTTTGCGTCCATCGCGGTCGACGACCCTCTCTTCAGGCGCTTCGCGGTCCTGCCCGCGGGTGGGAAGGCGCTTCAGCGGGCGGAGGAAATCATCAGGGCGCGGATGGGGATGCGCCTCGAGATGATGAAGGCACAGATGGCCAAGGACGAGGCGTTCAGGGAGAAGGCCGCCAAGTACGTGGGCAGGATCGAGGCCCTCTCGGGTGGCGGCGACGTCGGCTTCGCGGGCGTGAGCTGCTACATCATCGCCGCCGAGATGCGCGGCTTTCCTCCGGTGGAGGAGCGCTCGCTCGCCCACGTCATGCAGAACATGTGGCTCAAGGCCTCGGCGCTGGGGCTGGGGTTCCGGTTGCTGTCGGTGACGACGATGATGGCCGATGACGAGGAGTTCTGTTCGCTAGTGGGGCTGCCGGCGGGGAAG
>DAIQAV010000136.1:0-6803 GCA_036781505.1 Candidatus Anoxymicrobiaceae bacterium
CTTGGTTGCGGGTTTTTTGGGTTATGGGTGGGGGTTATCTCTTAAAGTCCTGTCAGACAGGTCGTACGGCGGACAGACTTTCACGATGTCGAAGCCGACGATACGTCCCTTTGCCGGCAGGCCCACGACCATGTCCTTCAACTGGTTGTAGCTGAAGCCGCCCGGCTCTGGAGTGCCGGTACCGGGAGCGACCGACGGGTCCAGGACGTCGATGTCGATCGTAATGTAAAGGCTCTAAAACTCAAGAAAATTTGGTAAAACGCGGTTTTTGGGGGGTCAAAATGACGGGAAGCCGCAGTACTAAAGGAAAAAACAAAAACGCGGTTGACCCATTTCTCGGTAGCTACGCTACCGTGACCTAAGATCATAGACCTACGCTACAAGATAATTTCGCATGATCGGATTTCCCCAGATGGTTACCCCTCCTTAACCAACAACCACTCCAACCTCCAGCTGCCCCAAAAGCAAACTGGAAACAGGTATCTTTGGCAGGCCGCGAGAAAGCGCTGTTTGTGGAATATACACTAAGATGACTGCTGACCAGTAGGAATCATTACTGACATGTAATCGATGATAGTTGAAATATGGCTTCGCGGGGGTCAGACCCCTTGTGTTGCATTTGGCGCTAGGCCAACGAGTTCAGTCGGGCGAGGGGTGTCCTCTCCGGAGTGAGTCGGCCTCCGTCGAATCGACGGAGAGGGGACCCCGAGCAAGCCCGTACTTCTCTATGTTCGCGTCGGCTATCGCCTGGATCTCTTTGATGTGCTCCTCGCCGCCGGGGTACTTGAAAAGGTGCGCGAACCTCTTCTGTTGCTTGAGGTACTCGTCGACGGGGACGCGGTCGTCGTCCTTGATCTTTCTCACGCGGACGACCTCGCCGTCTTCCATCTCGAAGAGCGGATAGAGCCCGCTGTTGATCGCCAGCCGCGCTACCTTGACGCCCATGTTGCTCTCGACCCCCCAGCCCGGGACGCACGGGCAGTGTATCTGCACGTAGGAGGGTCCGGTGATGGTGAGCGCCTTCTTTATCTTCCTGCCTATGTCCACCGGGTACCCCGCCGAGGTGGTGGCCACGTAAGGGGCGCCGTGGGCCGCGACGATGGCGGGAAGGTCCTTCTTGCGCGTGATGTTGCCCCAGGAGAGCTTGCCGGTCGGGCTGGTCGTGGTCAGGGCGTCGGTGGGGGTGAGCCCGGAGCGCTGGAAGCCGGTGTTGGAGTACACCTCGGTGTCGTAGCAGACGTAGAGGATGTTGTGACCGCGCTCGAGCATCCCGGAGAGCGCTCCCATACCGATGTCAGCGGTGCCGCCGTCGCCGGCCTGCGCGATGACCTTCGCCTCGCCCTCTCTGCCCAGCGCCTTGAGCGCGACCTCTATCCCGGAAGCGACGCTCGCCGCGTTCTCGAAGAGCGAGTGTATCCAGGGGACGTTCCATGACGAGCGGGGGTACCTGGTGGTGAAGACCTCGAGGCATCCCGTCGCGTTCGTCATGATGACGTCACGACCGGCCGCTTCGGCAACCGTGCGGGCGGCAAGCGCCTCGCCGCAGCCCGCGCACGCGGTGTGGCCGTAGGAGAGAACCCGCGATTCGACCTGCTCGACTGACATTCCTGGCGACTCCTTTGCCGTTGCCGGCGGCGCGCCGGCGTTACGAACTTCATGCCGGCGGGACGCCGGCGCTACGAACCTTCTTCCTCTATTTCATGCGCCGACCACAGCACCTCGTGGTCGATGCCCGGTATCTCGACCCTGCAGGTGTCGTCCTTCAACAGGCCCAGCGCGATCTCGCGTATGTGCTCCTTGCGCACGTCGCGGCCGCCGAGGCCGACGACGAAGCTGGAGATGTTGGGCGTGACCGCCGCGCCGCAGAAGGCCGACCGGATCTCGGAGCAGAGGATGCCCTCCAGCCCCAGCGAGATGTCCTTCTCTATGACGCCCACCGCCCGGGCGCCCGACAGCGCGTCGTGCAGCTGCGTGCGCGGGAACGGCCGCACGGTCCTGACCTTGACGATGCCGACCTTGTGGCCTTCCCGGCGGAGCTCGTCGACCGCGTCCTTCATGGTCCCCAGCAGCGAGCCCATCGAGACCAGCAGGACGTCGGCGCCCTTGGCCTGGTAGACGTCCAGCATCCCGCCCTGCCTGCGCTCGAAAACTTTCTCGAACCTCTCGGCCTCGGACTCGATGGCGCTCGACGCCTCCTGCATCGCCTGGTGGAGCAGCAGCCTTATCTCCATGTAGGCGTCAGGCCCGGCCATGGAACCCAGCGTGATCGGGTCGGAGGTGGTGAGGTAGAACTTCGGCTCGAAGGGCGCGAGCCACGCATCGACCTGTTCCGCCTCGGGCAGGTCAACCGGCTCGGTGGCGTGCGTCAGTATGAAGCCGTCCATGCAGACCATCACCGGGATGTTCAGCTTCTCCGCGACCGCGAACGCCTGCACGTGCATGTCGCAGGCCTCCTGCACGTCCTCGGCGTACATCTGGATCCAGCCGCAGTCGCGAAGGGACATGGAGTCCTGCTGGTCGTTCCAGATGTTGATGGGCGCCGAGACCGCGCGGTTCGCCACGGTCATCACCACCGGCAGCCGCATGCCGGCGATGTTGAACATCACCTCGGTCATCAGCAGCAGGCCCTGGCTGGAGGTCGCGGTGTAGGCGCGAGCCCCCGTGGCCGAGGCGCCCAGGACCACCGACGCCGCGGTGAACTCGCTGTCGGCGAGCACGTAACCCGCGTCCAGCCGGCCGTCGGTTATGATCCGCGCGAGGTCCTCCACGATGTGTGTCTGCGGTGTGATGGGGTAGGCGCAGACGACCTTCGGCCTGCAGAGCGCCACCGTTTCGGCGACGGCTCTCGAGCCCTCCATGATCTGCTTCATGACGGCTCGCCCCCGTTACCGCCGCCCGGGCCGATCGACGAGGTGCCCTTGCCGTGCCCCGCCTTCTTGCCGGGAGGCTTATCCTGCTGCTCTTCAGTGGAGATCCTGCTGGTGTACTCCTCGCTCACGTGGCGGCCCTTCTCCTCGGCCGGCTCCTCCTCGAACTCCATCACGATGTCGGCGACAGGACACATCTCCGCGCAGATGCCGCAGCCCTTGCAGGCGTCGAGGTCGACGTCGTACTTGCGCTTCTCTATCCGGTACACTGCGCCGTCGGGGCAGCACAGCTCGCAGGCACGGTCGCCGATGCAGTTCTCCTGCAGGAACCGCGGCCGGTACACCCGCCAGCCGGACATCTTCTGGTCCCGGGTGGTCCCGGGTTGTACCACCACTCCGAACTTGTTCTTCACGTCCGCACGCCTTTCACGCGGTCGAATGCCTCCTGCATGGCCACGACCTCTTTCTCTCCCAGTTCACCGGGGTAGCGCTCGCGCACGCTCTTTGCCAGCGCGTCCATGTGTATCTCGCCCGAGGCCGCGGCGAACGCGCCGACCATGATGGTGTTGATGATGGGCTTGCCGACCATGTCGAGCGCGAGGTCGGTCGCGGCGATGGTGACGACCTTGAAACGGTCGGGGATGGCGAAGTCGGACGCCGGCCGGGGCGTGTTGATCACCACCAGCCCGCCGTCCTTCAACCCCTCGAGGAGGTCGTTGCCGGCGAACAGGCTGGCGTCCTGGATGATCAGGTAGTCGGGCTCGTAGATCTGGCTGCGCAGCCGGATGGGCTTGTCGCTGATTCGCGTGTAGGCGGTGACCGGGGCGCCGTGGCGCTCGGAACCGAACATGGGGAACGCCTGCGCGTAGAGCCCGTCGGCGAAGGCGGCCTCCGCCAGGAACTCGCTCGCCGTCACGCTACCCTGTCCACCCCGCCCGTGGATCCTGATCTCCTTGAGCAGACCGATCACCCCTGTCAGATTGTACAATGGCTCATCACGGCCTGCCCCGGATCGCGGCCCTCCGCGTCCACTCGCTGTCCGGGAAAGCCCGCCGCGGTTCCAGGCGCGAACTCTCATCTGGTCTAGCCGGTGTCGCTGCCACTTTCAATGCGGCCCGGTGAAGTCCTGCCAAGCAGGCGCCGCGCTCAGCCGACTATGTCCAGGGAGAAGATGGTGCCGCCGCCGGGGCGGGGCTCGCACGAGATGGTGCCTCCGTGCGCTTCTACGATCTCGCGCGCGAGGTAGAGCCCGAGTCCCAGCCCCACCCTGGAGTGGTGCTGTAGCTCCTCGACCTGGAAGAAGCGCTCGAACACCTGCTTGCACGCCTCGGGCGGGATGCCGATGCCCCGGTCCTTCACCCGCACGGTGGTGACATCCCCGGCCGCGGCCACTTCGATCTCGATGGGGGAGCCCGGCTCGGCGAACTTGATCGCGTTGTCGAGCAGGATGTCCATCAGCCCCCTGAACTTGCCGGGGTCCACCAGCGCCGTGCCCGCGCCGGGCTGGACGGCCACGGTTATCTCGTTGGACTGCTGCATCACGCGGCGGTCGCTGACCGCCAGGTCGATCAGTGGCGCCAGGTCGCCCTCGCGCCTGTCGAACGTAAAGCGCCCTTCTTCGACCAGCGACGCCTGCAGGAGCTCCTCGACGAAGCCGGTCAGGCGGTCGACGGCGATCTCCAGCGCGTCCAATATCTCGGGGAGCATCTCGGGCTCCATCCTCTGCAGGTAGCCCTGCAGCATCGTGGTGTAGCCCTTGACCACGCTTATCGGGTGGCGGAGCTCATGAGAGGCGACGGTGAGGAAGGTCGCGAGGCTCTCGGCTCGGTCCTTGAGCTCCTCCTCGGCCTGAACGCGCTCGCCGATCTCCTCGCGCAGCCTCACGTTCGTCTCCGCGAGCTCAGATGTGCGGTCCTGCACCAGGTCCTCGAGCCTGCGCCGGTACTTCTCCAATTCCTGCTCCGCGATCTTGCGCCCCGTCACGTCGCGCGAGTTCACCACTATCCCGCGCACGGCGGGATCGAAAAGAAGGTTGCGCCCGACGCTCTCCATATGGCGCCACTTACCGCCCTTGTGCCCGATGCGGAACTCCATGAAGACGCTCGCGCCGGGGGTCTCGAGCGCACTGTCGAACTGCCTCCTTATCCGCTCCACGTCGTCGGGGTGGATCAGCTCGCACGCGCCCGTGCCGATCACCTCCTCGGCACTGTAGGCAAGGAACCTCTCGATGGAATGGCTCTGATACTGGACGATGCCGTCGGCCCCCAGCACCGCGACGATGTCGGACGACTGCTCGGTCAGCGTGCGGAAGTGCGCCTCCCGGCTGGCGAGCTCGTCCTGTGCCTCCTTGAGCCGCATCTCGGTGATGGCCTTCTCCACCGACTCGGCCAGCCTCGCCGCCAGGTGGGTGTCCTTGATGACGTAGCCGGACGCGGCCGAACGGAACGACCTGACCGCGGACTCCTCGTCACCGTGGCCGGTGATCATGATCACCCTGGGCGTCTCGCCGCGCGCGGTTATCTCCTCGAGGATCTCCAGGCCGCGGCCGTCAGGGAGCATGAAGTCGAGGGTCACCAGCTGGAAGTCGCACGTCTCGAGCTTGCTCCTGGCGGTGGCGCAGTCGGGCGCTATATCTACCTCGAGCGGAAACCGCTTCTCCAGGATCCTCTTAAGCTGCGCGGCCATCTCGGGCCTGTCCTCGACGACCAGGGCCTTCATCGATCGCGGTCGGTCCGTCATACCCGCCCCCTGCAATCGCGACTCTTCGGAACCGGTCGGCGCTTCATCCGCGTGCGTAGCGCCCCGCGCGAATAGTGTACTGCTTTTCGACAGATCAACTGATTGTGAACTTGAAAACGGAGCCGCCTCCGTCGTGGGGCTCCACCCAGATGCGGCCCCCGTGCGCCTCGGCGATCTGGCTGGCGATATACAGACCCAGCCCCATCCCCGGCTTGGAGTGGTGCAGCGCGTCCTCGACCTGGTAGAAGCGGTCGAAGATCTTCTGGCGCGCCTCGTCGGGTATTCCCTTGCCGCGGTCTTTCACCGAGACCAGCACCCCGGTCTCGTCGCGCTCGATCTCGACCTCTACCGGAGAGCCCTCGGGGGAGAACTTGATCGCGTTGTCGACCAGGATGTGCATGAGCTGCACGAACTTCTCCGAGTCAACCGACACCGGGCCCGTCCCGGCGGCCACGGAGGTCAGGAACTGGTTGGCGAAGCCCATCGCCCAGGTGTCGTCGAGCGTCATCTTCAAGAGGACCTCGGGCTCGACCCTCTCTCTGTTGATGAAGAGACGGCCCTGCTCGACGCGCGAGACGTCCAGCAGCTGCTCGACGTAACGCGTCAGGCGCTCGGTCGAGAGGTCGATGTCCGCAAGTATCTCTCTGACCAGCTCCGGGGGCAGCCTGTCCATGTACTCGGTGAGCGTGTTCGCGTATCCCTTGACCACCGCGATCGGATGCCTCAGCTCGTGCGACGCGACCACCAGGAAATCGCGCAGCCTCTCCGCCCTCTCCCGCAGGTCCTCCTCGTAGGCCTTCTCGCGGGTCACGTCTATGAGCGAGACCGCGCTGGTCCCGGCGGAGCCCGGCAGCCGGCCCATGTTGGCGAGCATCTTCAGCGCGTCTCCGCTGCGGGGATAGAACGTGCACTCGAAGTGCACCGGCGGCGTGCCGGCGCGCGAGCCCGAGTGCCCAAGCTCCGCGCAGTGACTCTTGAACTCCGACGCCTGCGCCTCGTCCAGGAAAGCCGTGAATTTGCGGCCGACGGCCTCCGCGCGCGTCATGCCGGAGACATGCTCGAACTCGTCGTTGGCGAAAGTGATGGCGGCGGCTCCGTCGACGATGCACATCGCGGTGCCGGTGGACTCGAACACCGAGCGGTACCTCTCCTCGGACTCCTTCAGCGCTTCCTCGGCCATCCTGGACTCGGTGACGT
>DAIQAV010000137.1:0-6778 GCA_036781505.1 Candidatus Anoxymicrobiaceae bacterium
GATCGACCGCAAGATCGCTGAAAAGCAAGCCCAGGGCGTGGACGTCATCAGCTTCGGCGTAGGCGACCCGGATGTGCCGACCCCGGACGCGATCGTCGACCGCCTCTGCCTCGAGGCGCGCAAGCCGGAGAACCACCGGTACCCGTCGTACTTCGGCCTGCCCGAGTTCCGCGTGGCGGCGGCGCGCTGGCTGGAGCGCAGGTTCAACATCAAGGTCGACCCCGCCTGCGAGGTCCTCCCTCTGATGGGGTCCAAGGAGGGCATCGCCCACATGGCGCTTGCCGCCCTCGACCCCGGCGACATCGCCCTGGTGCCCGAGCCGTCCTACCCGGTGTACGCCATGGGCACGCTGCTTGCCGGCGCGGAGTCGCATTTCATACCGCTCACCGCCGACGCCGGCTTCCTGCCGGACCTGGACGGAATCTCGCCCGACGTGCTGTCGCGCGCGAAACTGCTGTGGATCAACTACCCCAACAACCCCACGGGCGCCGTAGCCCCGATGGAGTTCTTTGCGCGCGCGGTCGAGTTCTGCCGCAGGCACGACCTCCTGCTGGCTCACGACAACGCGTATTCCGAGATAACCTTCGACGGCTTCGTCGCCCCCAGCGTGCTCCAGGTCGAGGGCGCCAGCGACGTGGCGGTGGAGTTCCACTCACTGTCCAAGACGTTCAACATGACCGGGTGGCGCGTCGCCTTCGCCTGCGGCAACTACGCAGCGCTGGAGGCGCTGGGCACCATCAAGACCAACATAGATTCGGGCATCTTCAACGCCGTCCAGCTCGCCGGCGTAGAGGCCCTGGACAACTGCCAGGATGACATAGACCGCATGGTCGGCATCTACCGGGGGCGCCGCGACCTGATGGTCTCGCTGCTCTCCTCCCTGGGGTGGGTGGTCGAGCCGCCCAGGGGGAGCATCTACATATGGCTTCCGGTGCCCGAGGGCTTCAGTTCGGCCAGCTTCTCGGAGCACGTGCTCGACCGGGCCGGCGTCTTCTTCACGCCGGGCAACGCCTACGGCCCGTCCGGGGAGGGCTTCGTGCGCCTGTCCCTGACCGTGCCCGACGACCGGGTCGAAGAGGCTGTCCGCCGCCTCCGGGAAGTCTTCAAGGGTGACTGACGGCGCCGGGGACACCTCACAGGCGCCCGAGACCGCGGTGCTGGTCGCGGTCAGCCTGCCAACAACCTCTGACGAGGAGACGTCCGAGTCACTCCAGGAGCTCGCCGCTCTCGCCAGCACGGCCGGTGCCGCAGTCGCGGACCGGATAGTGCAGCGCAGGAACACCTACGACCCCGCGACGCTGATGGGCAGCGGCAAGGTCGATGACGTCAGGCGCGCCGTCGAGCGCAGCGGCGCCACGCTGGTCATCTTCGACAACGACCTGTCGGTGACCCAGCAGGACAGGCTCACCACGATGCTCGACGCGCGGATACTGGACAGGACCGCGCTGATACTGGAGATCTTCGCGCTTCACGCGCACACCGCCGAAGGCCGCACCCAGGTCGAGCTCGCCCAGCTCTCCTATCTTCTCCCGCGAATACGAGGGCGCGGCATCGAGCTCTCGAGGATCAGCGGCGGCATCGGGCCGATGCGCGGCCCCGGCGAGACCAAGCTCGAGGTCGACCGGCGAAGGATCCGCAGGAGGATGGGCAAGCTGGAACGGGACATGGTCCAGATGGAGGCGGTCAGGACGACACAGCGAAAGCAGCGCACTCGCGCCGGCCTTCCATCTGTCTGCCTGGTCGGCTACACCAACAGCGGCAAGTCGTCGCTGCTGAACAGGCTGACCGGGTCTAACGTCCTGGTCGAGGACCAGCTCTTCAGCACGCTCGACTCAACCACCCGGCGGCTGGAGATGGCGGGAGGCGGGACCGTGGTGCTCTCGGACACAGTGGGCTTCATCCGCAAGCTCCCTCACGAGCTGGTCGCAGCCTTCCGTTCCACGTTGGAGGTGGTCAGGGACGCCGACCTGCTGGTGCACGTCGTCGACTCCACCAGGGCCGAGATGATCTCCGAGCGCATGCAGGCGGTGACCGACGTGCTGGCCGACCTCGACGCGGTGGACATACCGTCCCTGACCGTCTTCAACAAGTGGGACGCGCTCGACCCGGCAGGGTGCCTCGAGCTCATTGCCAAGAAGCCCGACGCCATACACACTTCCGCGCTGACGGGGGAGGGGACGGAGGCTCTCGCCGGTGCGATATCGGCCGGCGTGCAAAGCGTCGGCATCGTGAGGCTGAGAATACCCGCCGCCAGGGGCGACGTGATCGCTTCTCTCCATCGCGCCGGAACCGTGATCGAGACCGATCTCGACGGCGAGGAGCTCCTCCTGGTGGCGCGCCTTCCCCGCGACCGCATCCGCGAGTACGCGCCCTTCATGGAAAGAGATGGCAACTAAACGCCAGTTACTGCCATTTCTTCTTGGACCTCTCCTTAAGACTCAGAAAAAAGATTCGCTGCAGTTCCGCTCAAGGTTCGGCCCGATCAGGCAACGGCGCCCGCGCCGGCCCCGGCACCGCGCTCGACCTGGAGTTGAGTCAGAAGCATCTCCGGCATTGGCGCAGCACGGGGGAAGGTGGGCCCTTTATGCGGACCTCGACGACCCTCGACCACGGATTAAACCTTCAATCCAGCTTTATCCAGGCCCGGAACCCTGCAGTAATCCAACAGACATTTTATTTCGAAAAACGTTCTTGACACACCCTATGTTGTGGGCAAAAATGACCTGCATCACAAGATGTGGGCTCGGGGCTCCGGCGGAGAGAAATCGATTCAATGACCGGAGTCGCGGTACGTCACCTGAAGGGGAACGAACGGTTTAGAAAATGGATTGTCCTTACTGTGAGAGCAAGAAGACCAAAGTGATCGACTCCAGGGCCGTCGAGGACGGCGGATCGATACGCAGGAGGCGTATGTGCCCTTCCTGCGAGTCGCGCTTCACCACCTTCGAGCGGCGTGAGAAGGTCGAGGTGGTGGTCATCAAGAGAGACGGTGCCAGGGAAGTCTACGACCGGCAGAAGATCTGGAACGGGTTCTTTAAGGCTCTGTCCAAGCGAAACGTCCCCGAGTCGGTCATAGAGACGAACGTGGACGAGATAGAGGACGAGCTCAAGAAGAAGCAGGACAAGGTGGTGCCGGCCTCCGAGATCGGCGACATGGTTATGGAAAGGCTCAGGCGGATAGACGAGATCGCGTACCTGCGGTTCGCCTCCGTCTACAAGCGCTTCGGAGACGTCAGCGAATTCCAGAAAGAGCTCGGGGAGCTCATGCCCGAGCAGTTGGAGGACCGCTCGGCTTGAGCGTAGCGGCAAGAAGATGGGTTGGATGGAAAGGAGCAGGAAGTGACACCTCGGATCCAGGTCCTGAACAGCGGTGGGGAGTTCGCCTACAGTCCCGCCGGTGACGCCACTGACATCGCGCTGCAGGTCAGCACGGTGTCCGCCGAGGAGATCAACCTCTGGGACAAGCAGAGGATCGTCGACTCGGTAATACTCGAGGCCCAGGCTGCGCCGGGGCTGGCGAGCGAGATAGCCGACGAGGTCGAGAAGACACTGGTCGCCCTGGGGCAGACAAGGGTCACCACCAGCCTGATCCGCGAACTGGTAGACCTGCAGCTGATGGAGCGCGGCCTCTCGCACATGCTGGGGCGCCACACCAAGCTCGGCCTTCCGATGTTCGACGTAGAGAACATCATCACCAAGGCCAACAAGGAGAACTCCAACACCACCCACAACCCCGAGTCGATCAACCTGACCATCGCCGAGACCGTGCTCAAGCAGTACGCGCTGGAGCGGGTCTTCTCGGAGGACGTGGCCCGTATGCACTATGAGGGCGCGATCCACCTCCACGACCTCGGCTTCATCGTGCGGCCCTACTGCGGGGGCCACAGCCTCGAGTACGTGAAGAAGTACGGGCTCAGGCTACCGAACATCACCAGCACGTCGAAGCCTGCCAAGCACGCCAACGTGCTCATCGGCCACATGGTCAAGATGGCCTCGACGCTGCAGTCTTACTACGCCGGCGCCATCGGCTGGGAGGCCGTGAACGTGTTCTTCGCACCGTTCCTGGTCGGCATGCCGTATGAGCGCATCCTGCAGCTGGCGCAGATGCTCATCTTCGAGTTCAACCAGCTGGCGGGTGCGCGCGGCAGCCAAGTGGTCTTCACTGACTTCAACCTCTACTGGAACGTGCCCAGGCACCTCAAGGAAGCGCCTGCGATCGGGCCTGGCGGAGTCCCCACCGGACAGCCGTACAAGGACTACGAGAAGGAGGCGCAGCTCTTCCTCAAGGCTCTCTTCGAGGTCTATCTGGAGGGCGACGCGATGGGCAAGACCTTCGTGTTCCCCAAGCCACTGCTCCACATAAACGACGACTTCTTCAAGACGGAGGGCTGGGAGGAGTTCCTCGACCTGGCCTGCGAGGTGGCCAGCGCTCAGGGAATAACCTACTTCGTGTTCGACAGGGGAGACGAGGTGACGGTGTCGCAGTGCTGCAGGCTCAAGCTGAAGCTGTGCGAGGAGGACCTGCGCGAGGCCCTGACGCCCGAGAAGATGCGCTTCAGCGCACTGCAGAACATCACCATAAACCTGCCGCGGATCGCCTACCGCGCGAACGGCTCCGACGAGATGTTGTTCAGCGAGCTCGAGAAGACGCTGGAGCTGGTGGCGAAGGCCCACGTCCAGAAGCAGAAGTTCATCTCCAGCCTCATGGAGCTGGGGAAGGACGGGCCTGTCTCGCTACTCTGCATGGAGCTCGACGGCGAGCCGTACCTGCGCCTGGACCGCCTGACCTACCTGGCGGGCCTGCTGGGCCTGAACGAGATGGTCCAGCACCATAAGGGCATGCAGCTCCACGAGTCGGGAGAGGCGCTCAGGTTCGGGCTCAAGGTCATAGCCCACATGAACCTCGTCTGCGAGAGACTGTCGGAGAAGTTCGGGATAAGCATCGTGCTGGAAGAGTCTCCCGCCGAGTCCAGCGGTTACAGGCTCGCCAAGCTCGACATGAAGTACTTCCCCGAGCAGGCCGGCAAGGTGGTCAAGGGCAACCTGGAGGATGACCAGTACTACTACACCAACAGCATTCACCTGGCCACCGACGCCCCGATCGACTATGTGGAGCGCGTGCAGAAGCAGAGCCTGTTCCACCCGCTGATCAAGGCCGGCGCGATCATCCACATATGGCTCGGCGAGCACAAGCCGCCGGCGGCATCGATCAGGAATTTCGTGGAGAAGATATTCTGGGACACCAACGCGGCGCAGGTGGCGTTCAGCCCCGAGTTCACCGTGTGCAACTCCTGCAGCAGGACCAGCCGGGGGCTCTCGGAGGAGTGCCCGCTGTGCGGCTCGGTCGACACCTACGGGATCACCAGGATCGTAGGCTACTACTCCAAGGTATCGACGTGGAACAAAGGAAAGCTGGGAGAGTTGGCAGAGCGCAATAGGACATCGCTCACGGGAGGGGATAGAGATGTTGTTGAAAGTATTCGTGAAAGAAGACTGTCCAAACTGTCCGGCGGCTAAAGAGGTCGCCAACCAGTTCGGGTTCAGCAGGCTCTTCAACATGGACAACGCCGAGGGCCTGGCGGAGGCCGCGTTCTACAGTGTGCTGTGCACGCCCTCCATGGTGCTGGTGGACGACAGCGAGACCGTGATCCACTCCTGGCGCTGCCACGTCCCGCGCCCGACCGAGATCGCGAACTACGCGGCGTGAGGCGGTGTGAGGAAAGCTGTCCCTCGTCGTAAAGTTCACCAAGCTCGATAGCGGGGTGCCCACCCCGCGATACGCCCATGAAGGCGACGCCGGGTGCGACCTGGCCAGCCGCGAGGACCTGGTTCTCGAGCCCGGGGCCAGGGCCCTGGTGCCGACCGGTATAGCCGTGGCCATACCCGAAGGCTACGCGGGATTCGTCCAGCCCAGGAGTGGTCTGGCCGCGCGCCACGGGATAACCATCGTGAACACCCCCGGCCTGATCGACTCCCACTACCGTGGCGAGATCAAGGTCATCCTGCTGAACACGGACCCTCAGGAGCCTTTCGAGGTGCACAAGGGCGACAAGATCTGCCAGCTCGTCTTCCAGCCGGTGGCGCGCGCGACGCTCCAGGAAGCCGTCGAGCTCGACCGGACCGCCCGCGGCGAGGGAGGCTTCGGCTCAACCGGACTGTGATGGCCTGCGCGCCCCCATGCTAGAATCTTCTCGGTGTTTATATGGATATCCAGATGCAAAAGGGCGAGAACCCATTCGACGAACCCAGGCGCAAGCTTCGCGGTGCCGACCCGGCCAACGTGGCGCAAAGAGCGGGCGCCCGCTGGGAGCCAACCGGTAGCGGAGCGGGCCGGATCGTGCTGCCAGTGCTCTCAGGTGTTGCCAGCATCGATTTTCCGGACGTCGACGTGGAAGCCCCGCGTCCGATAGGGACATTCGCCCTCAAGCTCCTGTCTCTTTTGTACCTCGCCAATTCCGACGGCAAACCACCGTCGGGCGAGTGGCTCGCCTACCGGGAATTGCCCGGGGGGCGCTTCTACGAGCCCGTGGTGAGGCGCAGCGTGGAGGAGCCTCTGGCCGCGCGCTTCGGCCGCGACAGGGAAGGCTTCCTGAAAGCCTGCCAGGCGCTGGGAGGGAAGGAAGCCGATTTCGGGGACGTCGCCTGTTCGTTCGCGCTCTTCCCACACGTGATGGTGGCGGTCATCCTCTGGCTCGGCGACGAGGAGTTCCCGCCGCGGGCGCAGCTCCTCTTCGACTCCAACAGCACCCACCACCTCAATGCGTTCGACCTGAGGATG
>DAIQAV010000138.1:0-6776 GCA_036781505.1 Candidatus Anoxymicrobiaceae bacterium
CGCCGTCATCCCGCAGCTGGACGTACCACTTGCTGAGGGTGCTGCCGACGGTCCAGGAGTAGGGCACACATATCTTGCCCGGGAAGACGACCTCCTCCACCTCGGACTTCCAATCAGCCAACTGCCTCACCTCTTTTCGCCGAACCAATTCACGGGTTCAAAAAAAGATGACCCCTGGCACGAGGGGTCACTATTCCGACAATATGGATTTCCCGGTCAAACGGGATCGGTCGGTGGTTCGCGCGCCCGTCCATCCTCCGTCCGGACACCACCACACACTTGCGCAAGCGCTCGGTTTTTTTCCCATCAAACCATTCACCACCGGCCATCTCCTTAACCAGAGCGTTGATAATTCTATTAGTTTTGACCGTTTAGTCAATCTGGGGTGAAAAAGGGCGGGGTGGCGGGTTTCGCGGCTTGATTTTACTGTTGGCGTTGTGCGGCCGTGGCGTCGATCAGTTGCGTGGCGATGACTCACGCGTCACTGACGATTCTGGTTCCTCCCGCTGCCCGCCGGAGGTGGGCAGCGTCCGTCACAGGTCTTCGAGGTAGCAGGCGCGGTACTTGCCGCCGCGGAGCGCCTCGATCAGCTCGACCTCGTCGCCTGGCTCCTCCTCGAAGACGGTCAGGCAGCGGCCGATATGGCTCACGTGGTGCGCGTCGCTGCCGCCGGTGCCGAACAGCTTGTACTTCTTCCGCAGTCCCTCCGCCTGGTCGTTGCTCTTGCGCGTCATCGCCCCGTTGCGCGTCTCGATCGCGCAGATCGAGTCCAGGAGCTCCGCCTCGATCTCGTCCTTGCTCCGGTGCCGCGCGTCCGCCTCGCCCCGGCAGGGGTGCGCCGGAATGATGATCCCGCTGCGCTCCTCCACCTCGCGCTTGAGGTCCTCGAACGGGAAGAGGTAGTAGCGGATGTTGGTGTCCCACCCGATGACCAGCATGTCTCCCTGCTCGGTGTAGACCTCCATGCCCCTGAACACCAGGAAGTCGTGCTCTTTCGCGTACTCGTAGTTGACCTGGGCCCCGCGGTAAGTCGAATGCTCGGTCACGCAGACGGCGTCGAGCCCCAGCTCCTTGGAGCGCTCGACCAGCTCGTCGGGCATCACCGAGGAGCAGCGGGACGAGATGTTAGTGTGAATGTGAAGGTCGACAAGCACTTGTGCACCGATCCTAAAGCCAGCTGCGTACGCGAGACATTGTACACCAGTGGCTTGAAAGCAGCCGAATCGTTCCGGTTCCGCGCCGGCCGCTACTCTTTCTTCCTGCGGTCCGACGGCCTGGTTATGCCCAGGGCGGACTCGGCAGAAACCGCGGCGAGCCCGACCAGCAGGAGGTCGACGACGCCGACGTGCAGCAGGTAGCGTTTCTTCCACGCGGGGAAGAACTTCTTGTCGAAGTGGTACACCGAAACGATCGGGAGAATATGGTCGAGCACCCTGGCGACTCCCCGGTAGAACGGGCTGCCCGGGCCGTCCCGGTCGTCTCGGTAGTTCTCGGCGAGGGCCAGGAAGTGCAGCGACATCTGCCGGTAGCCTTCCGAGTGGAGGAACTCGGCGGTCCTGGCGATCATGAACTCGGAGACCGCTCCCGGCGAGCCGATCTTCGAGCGGTGCACGTCGAGCGAGTAGCCCACGTGCGGGTACATCGGCACGAAGTGCAGGAAACCCACGGGCTTGTTGTCCGGATCATAGGCCACGCAGAACAGGCAGTCGGGGTCCTCGGAGCTCATCAGCCTGCCCAGGCCCATCGAGAAACCCGTCTCCTGCTTGCCCCCTCGCCAGTCCACCGAAATATTCACCAGCTCGTGCTTCATGTGCGCCGGGATGCTCGCGTTGTACATGAACTCCATGGTGTAGCCGGCCTTGGCGAGCTTGTTAACCGACTGCCTCAGCTTGCGGACCTGCCGGCCCTCGAGCGAGAAATCCTCGACGTTGACGACGGTCTCCTCTCCCAGCTCCCAGCCGCGCAGCCCGGCCTCCTCGTAGTACGGCATCAGGGTGCCGCTGGCTCCCAGGATGGACAGCCTCCAGCCCCTCTCGAGGCAATACTCGCGGAAAGCGACGACGATCTCGGGAATGTTGTCGGCGGGCCCCACCGGGTCGCCCGAGCTCACCGCCACGTCGCCGACCACCTTGTAGGCCAGGAACGAGTCTCCGTGGAAGAAGTTCTGCTTGTCGCTGCGCAGGTTGAAGTAGGCGAGCGAGTCCGAGCCGTAGTTCTCCACGATGTTGCGCGCTCGCTCCCGGTCGGCGGCGGACGCGCCGCCCTCTTCCCTGTACGGCCTGAACACCAGGTACGCCAGCAAGATGACGGAGCCCAGCGCGAGGAAGATCATGGAGCACCTGAATGCAAGCGCCAGCCCGTGGAAAGTAAATCCGCTGTTGCCGACGGCGACCGCTACCGACTTGTAAGCCAGCCCGTAGAGGTTCGTGGTGTGGATGCCCAGGCTGCCCCTGAGCAGGTAAAGCCCGGTTATCCCGTAGACGAAGAAGCCGCCGGCAATGACCGGCAGCGCTATCTTGAGTTTACTGGTCGCCACAGGGTCGGTCCGTCCGGGGAAGGCCTTGAACGACGCCGCCAGCACCATCGCGAGAAGGAGGGTCAGGATAAGGCCCGGTCGGCGCATCCCCCTGGAGGCGTCCACGAACGCCTGCGCGATGATGAAGCCGCACAGCACCACGATGGCCATGCGCTTGCGCAGCCATAGCTCGTAGACGAGCACCAGCATGCACGCCCCCAGCAGCGCGGGTATGACCGCGGGCCCTTCCCAGGTGGTGAGATGCGTGAAGTGCGTGATGTGGCCGACGCCGCTGGCGACCGCCTCGAACCTGTGGCCGAGGGCCCTCATGAAGTTGAGGATGGCGAGCATCAGCGCGTAGTAAATGGCCACGACGGCGATCACCGGCACCGCCGTCTGCAGTGCCCTCGTCGCCACCTCAGTTAAAGCCAGAGCCTTGCTCTTAACCACAACCGCTGCCCTTCATCCCCAGAATACGCCTTCATCTTACAGTATTCGTCGCGCAAGTATTGCAAGCCCTTCAAGCGATTATGCTTGTTTGACGCTACTACGCCCTTGCGGTTCACTGCGCCACGCGACCCGGCTGTTATTTTCGGCAACTCGCACAAGATAGGCAAGCCCGCGCCAGCGTCGAACATTATAACGTGAGAGAGCCGAGTGCGGTCACTATCAGGAAGGGTAGATGGGAATGCGCATTCTGGTGATAGACGACAACAAGGACACCGCGCGGATGATCGCCATGCTCCTGGAGAGGCGCTTCAGCGCGAGCATCGACATCCAGCCGACCTGCGCGGATGCCCGGGCCGCCCTCGCCAACAACTCCTACGACGTGATAACCCTGGACTACCAGCTCCCCGACTGCAGCGGCCTGGACATGCTGGACGAGATAACCGCGGCGGACGAACATCCCCCCGTCGTCATGATCACCGGCCACGGGGACGAGGAGCTCGCCTACCTCTCGTTCAGGATGGGCGCCTCCGGATACGCGGCCAAGGACCGCAAGCTCTCGGTCTCGCTGCCAGAAGCCGTCGAGTGGGCCCTGGCCGACGCCGCGCTCAAGAAATCGCGGAGCAGCACCAGGCCCGACCTGCGGCTGGAGGGCTTGCTCGAGTCCATCCATGCCGCCGCGATCGACCTCCGGATAGAGCTCGACGGATTGCGGACCGCGGGCGAGGAGCTCAGCAGACTGGGCAGCGACTGCGGGCCCGAGACGGCGGAAAGGCTCGAGAGGATAAGGGCGGACGTCGTGTTGAACCTCCAGAGCTCGTACAGGCTTGTGAGCAAGCTCGACGCTCTGGTCCATCCGGTCGCCGCCCAGGAAGTCAAGCAGGACTGAACCTCGTCTCCCGGCGCCCTCGAGCTTCGAAGGCATCGCCTGCCCTGCTTTCAAGTGGGCCCACTTTTAGCATTTCAAGCAAAGAAGGGTCGAGCCCTCGCGAGTTGAATTGAATATCGTCCGTTTTCGAGATTCTGTCGTGAGGTGAAGAGATCAACGCTGATAACAAGTGGAAGTTGCTAATAGTAGACGACGACCCTGACCAGGCGAAGAACATGCGCCGGCTGCTGGAGAAGCGCTTCGAGGCCGGGGCAGATACCGCGGGCAACCTGGCGGAAGCCCGCAAGGATCTGGCTGAGGGCACCTACGACGTGGTAGTGCTCGACTATAACCTGCCCGACGGCGACGGCCTGCAGCTGCTGTCCGAGATAACGGCGCTCGAGGAGCATCCCGAGGTCATCATAGTCACGGGCGCGGGCGCCGAGGAGATCGCGGCGGAGGCGTTCCGGCTGAGCGCGGCGGGCTACGTGGTGAAAGACTCGAGGCTTCCCTCGATGCTTCCCCAGATCGTCGAACGGTCTCTCGACCGGGCCGCCCTGCGCAAGACCCAGGAAGAGCTCAAGCGGAACGAGGAGAACTTGAGCGCCCTGCTGAACGCCACCCCCGAGACCCTGATGCTCATGGACCTGGACGCCGTCATCCTGACGATCAACAACACCGGCGCGGCGCGCCTCGCCCGGACGCCCGAGGAGATGATCGGGACCGGGCTCGGCGATTACATGCCTAGCGAGCTCTCGATAGCCCGGCGCAAATACATGGAGACCGTTAAGAGGACTCTGGAGCCAGCCCGGTTCGAGGACGCGCGCGAGGGCATGAGGCTGAGCAACGTGATCTACCCTGTCTTCGACAGCGCGGGGAAGAAGGTCCAGAGGCTGGCGATATTCTCCCAGGACGTCACCGAGCAGCGAATGGTCTCCGAGGCTCTGCAGCGCTCGCGGGAGGACCTGGAGGAGCGAGTGCTGGAGCGGACCGCGCAGCTGCAGCAGGTCAACGAGGAGCTGCGCGCCGAGATCGATGAGCGCAAGCGGATCGAGCAATCGCTGACCGCGTTGTCGGCCCGGTTCCAGGACCAGGCCCGCGTGCTCGACCAGATCCTGTCGGCCTCTCTCCGGCAGTTCTACCTGTTCGACGACAAGGGCAAGTTCGTGTACGTGAACCGGACGGCGGCGGAGCTATTCGGGCTCGAGCAGTCACAGATGTCGGGGAAGTACTGGTGGGACCTGGGCTTCCCCGAGAGCGCGATGCGGACGCTGGACGTGCAGCGCGAGAAAGTCATGCGTGACGGCGAGCCCTGGGTCGGCGAGGTGGAGTTCCCCACGCCGGGCGGCATCCGGGACTTCGAGTACGTCTTCTCGCCCGTGATGAAGCAGGACGGGAGCGTCGACACCGTGGTCGCCTCGGCCGGCGACATCACGGACCAGAAGAAGGCGTCCGCGGACCTGGAGCGGTACGCCGACAGGATGCGGGAGCAGGCACAGTTGCTGGACCTCACGCACGAGACCGTCATGGTCCGCGACATGGAAGGCAGGATCCAGTTCTGGAACGCGGGCGCCGAGGAGATGTTCGGCTGGAAGCGCGAGGAGGCCCTGGGCAAGGACTGGCGCGAGCTGCTCGAGACCGAGCCGCTGGCGCCGTGGGACGAGGTCGAGGAAGTGCTCCTGGGCGAGGGAAGGTGGGAGGGCGAGCTGTCGGTGAAGACGCGCGAAGGCCGCATGCTGAGCGTATCGAGCAGGCAGGCGGTCCGCTGGGACGAGGCCGGGCAGCCCAACGGTGTGCTCGAGATCGACTACGACGTCACAGAGCGTAAGGCCCTGGAGCTGGAGCTCGAGGAGCGCGTCGCGGCCCTGGTGGCGAAAGCGGCGGTCACGGACCTCATACCGGTCCCGGTCATCATCCGCGACATGAACAGCAAGATAACCTACTGGAACGAACAAGCGGCCAAGACGTTCGGGTGGACCCGCGCCGACGCGCTGGGCCAGGACTACCGGGAGCTGCTCAAGGCGAGCTTCGCCAAGCCGCTGACGGACATCGAGTTCGACCTGATGAACGAAGGGCTGTGGCTCGGCCCTGTCACCTACAGAACGCGCGACGGCGAAGAGGTCAGCAGCGAGGCGCGCTGGCTCCTGCGCCTGGACGAGGAGGGCCACCCGGAGTCGATAATCGAAACCCTCTGCCAGTAGGGACAGGTACTTTCCACTTTTTTTCTACTCCGTACATGTATCCTCGAATTCAATCGGCAAGCCAGTCGTATGAGTAGAAAAAAAGTGGAAAGTACCTGTCCCTATCGGACTTTGGCGTAGAGGACCATGTCGTAGAACCTGCCGTCTTTCTCGGCCTCTTTGCGCAGGACGCCTTCGCGCTTGTAGCCGCCTTTCTCGAGCACCCGCATCGACGCCCTGTTGAACAGGAACACGTGGGCGTACAGCCGGCGCAGCCCTATGTCGCCGAGCGCGTAGCGCGTGGTGAGCTTGAGTGCCCTGGTCATTATCCCTCTCCCCCATTGCTCTTCGGCGAGCCAGTAGCCCACCGCGGCCTTGTGTCCCTCGATGTCCGACAGGCCGATGCAGCCGACGGCCTCGCCGCCGACGACGATAGCCAGGCTCATCATCCCAGAGTGCTTGCGGGCCTCCTCGGCGTGGTTCTGCTCGATCCACTCGACAGCGTCCCGCCGCCTGAACGGGTTGGGTATCTCGATCGTCGGCCTGTAGATCTTGGGGTTGTTGGCGTACTTCACGATGGAGTCGGCATCTCCCAGACGGAAATGCCTCAGCTTGAAATCCCTCGCGGTCACCTCGAGCATCGCACGCCCCCCGCCTCGCCACAGCAGCCGACACCGTCTTATAAGGCGCCCGCGCCTCCGTTCCTGCGAGCCGCGCCGCTGTTTGTTGCGACCCTCAGGGTTCTCTCCGAGCCTCACTACTAGAG
>DAIQAV010000139.1:0-6643 GCA_036781505.1 Candidatus Anoxymicrobiaceae bacterium
GGCATGGCCGGCAACGTGATCTCGGCCGAGGTGCACGAGGAGGGCGGGGGAGCCGGGCTGGGGAGGGCGACGCTGAGGGTGCCGGCCTGGAGAAAGCTGGTCATTGCGGCGGACGACACTGACGACGAGACGCGCGGCGCGACCTGGTCGACGATGAACGAGATCGCGTACGCCATCGAGGACGAAGGGCTGGCGGACTACCTGCTTCATACAATTGTCCAGCTCTTCCCGGACAACCCCTATCGCACCACGAACTGCTGCGCCACCGCGACGGTGTTGGGCCTGCCTGCCGCCGGCGTGGGCGCCGCGGTCGAGCGAGCGTGGGAGCTGCTCTCGGAGAGGACGTTCAGCGACGAGTGCGGCATGGCATGGACCACCGGTGTGCGTCCGGCGGAGTTGGCGGTGGCTTTCGCTGCAAAGGCGAAGCGCGGGATGGTGACTATCGAGGAGGCCCGCGAGGCGGCCGCCACCAACACCGAGCTCGTAGCGGTGACGGGCGAGCGAGGCTGCATCGGCGCCATGGCCGCGGTCGCCGCCCACCGCGACCCGGACTCCGCGGTCAGGCTGGATGGACCGGAGGCTCACGGCTGATGGAGCCATCCGATGCCGTTCGCCTCAAGGTCGAGCTGCAGTCGCATGGAGTCCGGCTGGGGATCGAGGACACGGCCGGTCGTCTCGGGGGAGCGGGGCCGGCCGAAGGCATAACACTTTTCTTCGGGGGGCTCGTCGCCACCGTACCTGCGCGCGCGGCCTTCGTGGCGGCGTCGCCATTCACGCTTGAAGAGCGCGACGGCGCCACGGTCCTGGCGCGGGACGGAAGCGAGCTCTGCCGGGTCGAGGTCGCAGCCCCACCTGCTTACTACTCGCGTGAGGCCGGCGGCGTGGCGATGGACAAGATAGCGCTGCGCCACGGGCGCGACTGCATCGGATCGACGGTCGCGCAGGGCTGCACGCGCGCTGAGCCCTGCCTCTTCTGCGGGATATCGCTCTCCAGGAAAGCGGGCTCCACCGTCGCGCGCAAGAGCCCGGGCGACCTCGGGGAGGTAGCGGCCGCGGCATACGATGAAGGCTTCAGTCAGGCCGTGCTGACCACGGGCACGACCGACCTGAAGGAGTGTGGCATACCGCTGCTGATGTCCTGCTCCGAGGCGGTCAAGCGCTCCACCGGCGGCGGGATGGAAGTCCACGTCCAGTTCGAGCCCCCGGAGGACTTTGCCCTGATCGACCGGGCGGCCTCCTTCGCGGACTCCGCGGCCATCAACCTCGAGTGCTTCGACGAGGACACCCTCGCAAGGGTCGCGCCAGGCAAGGCGTCGCTTGGGTTGGACCGTTACAGGATGGCCTGGGAGTGCGCGGTCGAGGCGATGGGCGGGGGGCAGGTCGCCTGCTTCATCATAGTCGGGCTCGGCGAGCCGGCCGAAAGCGTGCTCGAAGGGTGCCGCCTGCTCACTTCTCTCGGCGTCTTTCCCCACGTGCTGCCGCTGAGGCCGATACCGGGGACGCCTATGGGCTCGTGCGCGCCGCCCTCCGCGAGCCACATGCTGTCCATCTACGAAGCTGCGGCGGGGATCATCGAATCATCGGGCCTGTCGAGAACGGGCGTACTTGCGGCGGGCTGCGTGAGGTGCGGAGCGTGCAGCGCGATAACGGATATCCTTTGATGGAGCCTGTAAAGCGGGTGTGCGGTCCGGTCTAGCCGGTGGCCTCGGCGGTGAGAGCGCACTCTTTCTTGATCTTCTGCTTGATCCTGCAGAGCGCGTTGTCGACGACCTTCGTCTCGCAGTCGATGTCCTCGGCGATCTCCTGGTAGCTCTTGCCGTCGAGGTACTCCACGAAGACGCTCCACTCCAGGTCGGAGAGCTTGTCGCGCAGGATGCCTATGACGCTGTCGAGCTCCTCCTCGAAGATGAACAGGTCGAGCGGGTCCTCCGACTTGTCCGAGCCGAGTCCCTGGGAAGCGAGGCTGTCGAGCAGGCTCTCGTCGGGGACCTGCGTATCGAGCGACTGGTAAGAGGAAAGCGGATTGTGCTTCTTGCGGGCGTGCGTCTTGACCGCCGTGATTATCTGCCTGGTGATGCAGAGGATCGCAAACGAACGGAACGAGCAGAGCTCGCCTTCCTTGTAGTCACGGATCGCCTTGAACAGGCCGATCATGCCCTCCTGCACCGTATCCTCGTGGTCCGCGCCCGTGAGGAAGTAGGAACGTGCCTTCACGTGCGCGAGGTACTGGTAACGGTTGATGAGGACGCTCTCAGCCAGGCGGTCGCCCGAGCGCGAGCAACGGATGAGCTCCTTATCGGAGAGCTCGCGGTACTTCTTTACTGAAGGGTTTACAGTTTTGCGTCGTGCCAATGCATCTCCTTACCCCACGGCACATCTGGTACCACTGTGCCAGAGTATAACATACATGTTGTCAACGGTGTCAAATAAGTCGCTTAGGGTTATCTTCTGTTGAATTCTGCTCATGTTTGAGTGCTCCTGTAAAGAACAGATAGGAAGATGCTACTAGGGAAGCAGCGACCGGGCACCTCGCCTTCAAGTCTAGTCCAACCCTTCACTTCTGCTTTAATTGCTTCCGGCAACGGAAAGGCGGGCATCGCCCGCCTCTCCGTGACTATTGAAATGGATTCTACTCCATAGTTATGGCTTCGACCGGACACTCCTCGGAGCAGTCGCCGCAGCCGACGCACTTCTCCACATCGATGATCGTGCACACGTCGTCCGTGAGTTCCAGGACCTCGTGTTCGCAGACGTCTACGCACAGGCCGCAACCGGTACACTCGTCAGCATCAATGGTTGGTCGCTTGTCGCTCTCTTCTCCCACGTTTCACCTCCTGACGCAGAAATCAACTCGTGAATAATGTCAGCGGGCCTGGCGCCCGTCAAGTAGAGCAGGCAAGGTTCGGCCCGAACACAATGTGATTATTGATACACAAATGCATCAGAAGCGCAATAATCCGGGCCGCAAGTGGACAGTGCCGGTGCCCGAACGGCCTCGCGACCCGATCGCCACGAGGGCGCTGCGCGGAATCGGGCGCCCGGTGGCAGGTTGGGGCGCCCCGTCATCGAAATGACAACCGCCAGGCCGGGCGGCTGGAAATGGGGGTCCCCGGGAGGCACTCTGATATACATGATGGTGATAGCACCATATAACTTGACAATGGTAGACTCAACTTGTATTATATAGGAAGGCCCAGTATCTGAGCCTGAATCACTGAAACAAGGAGTGGAGAAAATGGCGAAAGTAATTGGAATCGACCTGGGGACGACCAACTCGTGCATGGCTGTCCTCGAGGGCGGAGAGCCCACGGTCATCCCGAACTCGGAGGGTGGAAGGACAACCCCGTCCGTAGTGGCGTTCTCCAAGACCGGTGAGAGGTTGGTGGGACAGGTCGCCAAGCGCCAGGCCATCACTAATCCGGACCGGACTATCGCATCCATCAAGAGAAAGATGGGCACGAACGAGAAGATAAAGATCGACGACCGCGAGTACACGCCGCCGGAGATCTCGGCAATGATCCTGCAGAAGCTCAAGGGCGACGCCGAGGAGTACCTCGGTGAGAAGGTCAGCGAGGCGGTCGTCACTGTGCCCGCCTATTTCGACGACAGCCAGCGCCAGGCGACCAAGGACGCAGGGCGGATCGCGGGCCTCGAAGTGCTGCGCATCATCAACGAGCCGACCGCCGCGGCGCTCGCGTACGGTCTCGATAAAGAGAACGAGCAGACCATCCTGGTCTTCGACCTCGGAGGAGGCACGTTCGACGTGAGCGTCCTCGAGATCGGCGGCGGCGTCTTCGAGGTCAAGTCGACCAGCGGCAACACGCACCTGGGCGGCGACGACTGGGACCAGGTGGTCATCGACTGGATGGCCGATGACTTCAAGTCCAAGACGGGCATAGACCTGCGCAGCGACAAGATGGCGCTGCAGAGGCTCAAGGAGGCCGCGGAAAAAGCTAAGATGGAGCTGTCCACGACCACCTCCACCAACATCAACCTGCCGTTCATCACAGCGACGCAGGAGGGCCCGCAGCACCTGGACATGACTCTGTCGCGATCGGATTTCAACAAGATGACCGCAGACCTGGTCGACAAGTGCGTCGGCCCGTTCAAGCAGGCCGTCGACGACTCGGGCATCGACCTCAAGAACATCGACCACGTCATCCTGGTGGGTGGCGCGACCCGCATGCCCGCGATACAGGACAAGGTCCGTGAGCTGACCGGTGGCAAGGAGCCTCACAAGGGCGTCAACCCTGACGAGGTCGTAGCCGTCGGCGCGGCGATACAGGCCGGCGTCCTCAAGGGCGAGGTCAAAGACATCCTGTTGCTCGACGTCACGCCGCTGTCGCTGGGCATCGAGACGCTGGGTGGAGTGTTCACCAAGCTGATCGAGAGGAACACCACGATCCCGACCCGCAAGAGCGAGGTCTTCACGACCGCCGCGGACGGACAGACGTCCGTCGAGGTGCACGTGCTGCAGGGCGAGCGGGAGATGGCTGATTACAACAAGACACTCGGCCGCTTCCACCTGGTGGGCATACCACCGGCCCCGCGCGGCGTCCCACAGGTCGAGGTCACGTTCGACATCGACGCCAACGGCATCGTGAACGTGAGCGCTCGCGACCGGGCGACCGGGAACGAGCAGAAGATCACCATCACCGCCACGTCGGGTCTCTCCGAGGAAGAGATCAAGAAGATGCAGCGGGATGCCGAGGACCACGCGGACGATGACCGCAAGCGCAGGGAAGAGGCCGAGACGCGCAACCGCGCGGACGAGGTTGTCTACACCACCGAGAAGTCGCTGCGCGAGCTGGGTGACAAGGTCGACGCTTCCGAGCGCGCCACCATCGAGTCCTCCCTCAACGAGGTCAAGGAAGCCTTGAAGGGCAGTGACACGGCGCTGATCAAGTCCACGATGGAGAGCCTCATCCAGGCCTCGCACAGGCTCGCCGAGCAGGTCTACGCACAGACGGCCGGACCGGCCGGTGGGCAGCCCGGCGGATCGCCTGACGGCGGCCAGCCCGGTAGCCCCGAAGAGGAAGTCATCGAGGCTGACTACGAGGTCGTCGACGAGGACAAGTAACTGGAAACAACGCGAGCGCGGCGGCTCAAGCCGCCGCGCTCCGCTTGCCCGCAGGTGAGGGGAGGGAACGGCAGATGGCGATTGTGAGATGGGATCCTTTCGACGCATTCCTGGGAGCGCAGGAGGACCTGAACAGGATGTTCAGGCGGTCCTGGCTCGGTGACGCCGGCGACGCGCAGGGGTTGATCGGTGGAGGGAAATGGGCCCCGGCGGTCGACGTCTATGAGACCGGCGACTCCCTGGTGATAGAGGCGGAGCTCCCGGGCATAGACCCCGCCGACATCGACGTGCGCGTCGAGGACGGCGTGCTGACGCTGCGGGGCGAGAGGAAGCGCGAGCGAGAGGTCACCGAGGAAAACTACCACCGCATCGAGCGGGCCTACGGAATCTTTCAGAGATCGGTGAGACTGCCGAGGTACGCCAGGGCCGACAACGTCAAGGCGGCCTACGACTCGGGCGTGTTGAAGATCACGGTGCCGAAGACCGAGCCGGCGGAACCGAAGAGCATCCCCGTCATCATCCAGGCGAAGAAAGAAGAGACCTAGCCGCTTGCGAGCCGCCATATGACTTTGATCGCGGCGGGCAGGCTCCCGCCGCGAACCATAAGCGGGTTCGATGGGCGGACCGGCGTTCACAGGAGAAGACATGACAGACGCAAAGAAGACGACCGGCCCCAAGCGGTCCGGCAAGGCGGACCAGGAGCAGGAAGAGACGGCGCCTGAAGGCGACGTCGAGATAATAGAAGACGGAGCGGACGCGGACGACTCTGATGCGATCGAGGTCGAGCCGGAGGTGAGGATCCACGCGCTGGACGACGAGGTCGACGAGCTCGCCGACCAGAACGCGGTGCTGCTCGACAGCCTCAAGCGGCTGAAGGCCGACTTCGACAACTACCGCAAGCGGATGCTCAAGGAGCAGACGCGCATCCTGGAGACGGCCGAGGCCGACCTGGTGAAGAAGCTGCTGCCGGTCATCGACAACCTCGAGCGCGCTCTCGCCAGCGCCTCGGAGGGCGAGGCGAAGGGCCTGAGTGAGGGCGTGGCGATGGTGCTCGACCTGATGCTGTCCGTGCTCGAGAAAGAGGGCCTCGAGGTGATCGACCCCCAGGGCGAGCCCTTCGACCCCGAGCACCATGAGGCGATGATGGTGGTCGAGACATCCGAGTGCCCCGAGGACACTGTGGTGGGAGTGGTACAGAGGGGTTACCGCTTCAACGGAC
Organism: Candidatus Anoxymicrobiaceae bacterium; assembly: GCA_036781505.1. Lineage (GTDB taxonomy): Bacteria > Actinomycetota > Geothermincolia > Fen-727 > Anoxymicrobiaceae > FEN-680. The sequence continues at coordinate 6,300 of DAIQAV010000139.1, forward strand.
TTCTTCTGCGACCTGCGATGGTCCGGGTCTCGTGCCCGGTCAAGGCGTAGGCCGACAAGACCGCGTTTACGCGAACCGGATGTGATACCAGTTGGACGGTAAGGACTATTACAAGACTCTCGGCGTTGCCAAGGACGCCGGCAAAGACGACATAAAGAAGGCCTACCGCAAGCAGGCCCACAAGTACCACCCCGACAAGAACCCCAACAACAAGATGGCCGAGGACAGGTTCAAGGAGATCGCCGAGGCCTACGAGGTGCTGTCCGACGAGAAGAAGCGCCAGGACTACGACTCGGGCAGGATGTTCGGGGCGCAGGGTCCCGGGGCTGGAGCGGGCGGATGGC
>DAIQAV010000140.1:0-6643 GCA_036781505.1 Candidatus Anoxymicrobiaceae bacterium
CAGGCGGCCCCTCAAGCCCGTCAGGACAGGGTCGATGCCGGAGAGGAACTCCTCGCTGGGGAGTCCGCTGAAGGATGCGTTCCACATGGCCTTGTGGCCGGCGGCGCACCTGCTGCGCTTCATCGTCAGAGGGTCGGTGTTCCCCGTCAGGAGGGCCGGGACCCAGTCGCAGTGCTCGACCCACGAGAAAGCCGCCTCGCGCACCGCGTCATCGGCCCTCGAGACGTGCAGGATCTTCGAAAAGAGCCACTCCGCGGAGTAGCAGCCGCCGGAATACTTCGTGTAGTCCTCCCCGCCCCAGGACACGGCATCGGAGTTTATCTCCTCGGCCTCCGCGATGGCGGTGTGGTCCTTCCAGAGGATGAACATCGCGTTGGGGTTGCTTTCAAACGATGGGTTCATGGCGAGCGGCACGCCACGGCGGTCGACGGCCCCCGGGGTCGACCCGGTCGTGTCGACGGATATGCCCCTGATAGTTTCGGCGGTGCCCGCGGGGCACTCGCTCAGGGCCGATGAGACGGACGTCTCGAGCCCCTCTATATGGTCCAGAGGGTGCTGCCTGAACATGCTCGACCGTGAATCGCAGTAAAACCCGTCGGCCCACCGGCGGTACGTGGACACCGCGTGGCCGACCTCTTCTCCTGTCCTCGCGTTCACCACGACCGCCCGGACCGAGTCGGTACCGAAATCAATTCCGATGACGTGGTCGTCCACCTGTAGGCTCTCCCCGCTTCCGCGCTCCACGACCGGTTCATTATATAGAACCCGGACAGCAGGCGAATGTGGCGGATCGCATCCCGCGGCTTATGGTTACAATATGGTGCGGCGGCGCAGACGCCGCCGATTACCGCATCGAAGACAAAGGGAGCAGGTCATGCCACTGACCAGGGACTATGTCGAGAGATTGTTCGCGTACCTCGAGCGTGGCGAGTCCGCCAAGTTCTTCGAGCACGTGGCCGACGACGTCAGCTGGACCGTGATGGGAACGCATCCGCTCGCGGGGCACTATGCGTCGAAAACCGACTTCGTCGAGCACACGTTCACGCGCCTCAACAAGATCCTGGCCGAAGGGGTCGTCCTCAAGGTGCGGCACGTCATCGTCTCCGGCGACGAGGCGGCGGTTGAGATGGTGTCGCTTTCCACCGCGAAGAACGGCAAGCCGTTCGACAACACTTACTGCTGGGTCGTCCTGTTCGCCGGGGATACCATCGTGGAGGTGCGCGCGTACGTCGACTCGGCTCTGGTCCAGCGAGTACTGGACGAAAACGAGCACGAGTAGAAACCGGCGCGACCGGCAAGACAACCATCGAATACAATAAGGCCGCATCCTCGACAAGAGGAGTGACCAGGGCAAGCTTGATAGAGTCGGGAGACAAAGCCAATGGAGATCAACAAGTTCATCGATTCGACGCTGCTGAAGCCGGAGGCCACCCCAGATGCGGTCACCCACCTCTGTAAGGAGGCACTGGAGCACGCTTTCGCGGCGGTCTGCGTGAACTCCTACCACACGAGACTCGTCAGCGGCTTACTGGCCGGGAGCGGCGTCAAGACCTGCATAGTGGTGGGCTTCCCCCTGGGCGCGTCCCTGACCGCGGTGAAGGTATTCGAGGCGCAGCGCGCGCTGGACGAAGGCGCCGAGGAGCTGGACGTCGTGATGAACATCGGGGCGTTCAAGAGCGGCGAGCACTTCGCGGTGCTCGATGACATCAAGGCCGTTGTCGAAGCATGCTCAGGCCGCGCGCTGGTGAAGGTGATCATCGAGTGCTCACTGCTCACCGACGCCGAGAAAGTCCGCGCCTGTAAGCTCGTCATGACCACCGGCGCGGACTTCGTGAAGACCTCCACCGGTTTCAGCACGGGAGGAGCCACAATCGAAGACGTCATGCTGCTGGCGAAGACCGCCAAGGGGCGCGTGAAGGTCAAGGCCTCCGGCGGCATCAGGGATCTCGACGCCGCGGTTGCGATGATCGATGCGGGAGCCGAACGCATCGGCACCAGCAACGGCGTGGCTATAGCAACTCAGGCCCATCAGGGGGGATTGTCAGCGGCGACGGAGTAGTATCCATCAAGGCAGACAAAATTGCGATCCTATCGAGGTGGATAACCATGCCGATCGAGAACAAGGTATTGCGCGTAGGTGACAAGGCGCCCGATTTTACACTCGCCGACGCCACCACCGGAGAGAAGGTCAGCCTGGACGACCTCGCCGGCCAGCCGCTGGTGATCATCTTCGGCCGGGGGACCTGGTGACCGCACTGCCGCAAGTATATGGGTCATATACGCGAAATCTATAGCGAGTTCGAGAAGCGGAACGCCAGGGGTGTCGTCATCCTGGCGGAGAGCCTTCCCCGCATGCAGGAGTTCCTCAAGGACAACCAGTACCCGTTCCCCGTGCTCTCCGACGTGAGGCGTGAAGTCGTCAAGGCTTATGGGGTCTACGTCCGGATGAACTTCGAGTCGTACAACATCTCCCGACCCGCGGAAGTGATACTGGATAAGGACAAGACTGTCGCCTACACCTACATCAGCCGCATCCAGACCGACTTCCCGCCGGACGAAGACATCCTGGCCGTGCTCGACCGGTTGAAGAGCTGAGAGCCGGGCCTGATTCGTTTCTGCAGCGCCCGCTCTTAGCCGGCCTTTGACAGTCTGACATCCAACCGCAGAGGGGGCTGGGAGCGGTCGGGTTCGCGGATGCCACCCATGATTATGTCCATCACGCGGTCCACGAAATCGGGCAGTTCCTCCTGGCGTTCCATCAGGTGCCATCGGAAGAAGACGTGTTCAATCGTGCCGAGCACCATCGAGCGGACCAACTGCGGGTCGATGTCACTCCTGAACTCCCCGGATTCGATGCCCTCTTTGATGACGCCCAGCAGGATGCCCGCCGCCTTGCGCACCATGTGGTAACCCTCGGTCTGCATGAACTTGCGGTTATGCTTGAGGTCCAACAGTACCAGCGACGAGTACTGCGGGTTATCCCGGTAGACCTGGTAATAGCCGTAGACGACGGCCCTGAGCCTGTTCTCCGCGCCTTTTATAAATGGCAGTATCGACTCCACCCGTTCCACGGAGCTTCGGGTGATCTCCTCGGGGATCGAAAAGAGCAGGTCCTCTTTGCTGCCACAGTATTCATAGACTGTCGCTTCCGAAACGTGCGCTTTTCGCGCTATCTCGGCGATCGTGGCGTTGTGGAAGCCTTTTTCCGCAAAGACCTCGAGGGCGGCGTCGATAATAGCGGGCAGTTTGTCCTTGCCTTTCCGCTTGCGCTCAGCCAAGTCGCACCTCCAGTGCCTCGCCGTTGTATTCCTAGTACAACATCATAATTCATCAATAAATTATAGAATAACCATAATATCTTGTCGATAATCGGTGTGCCACTATATAATGGTCTACAAGTAGACCCTGGCAAGCGAAATTACTGGGAGATGAGGACATGAGGACCAAGGCGGAGTATTACGAGAGCATCAAGGCGATGCGGCCCAACGTGTACATGGGCGGGGAAGTTATGGGGCGAGGCAACATCCCCGGCTTCGAGATGATGGGAGTGACATTCGACGCCGCGCACGATCCCGAGATCCAGAGCGTTACCAACGCGACGTCTCATCTGACCGGCGATACCATAAATCGTTTCTGCCACATCCACCAGAGCGTGGATGACCTGCTGGCCAAACAGGAGATGACGCGGCTGGAGGCGCGCAGGACCGGAGGCTGCATTGCCCGCTGCATGGGCATAGACGCGATGAACGCTCTCTCGGTCATCACCCATAGCTGCGACGAGGCAAAAGGGACCGAGTACCACAGCCGCTTCCTCGACTACCTCGCGGAATGGCAGAAGAAGGACGTGGTGGGATGCTGTGCCCAGACCGACGTCAAGGGAGATCGCTCGCTGAGGCCTTCGCAGCAGAGCGACCCCGATCTCTACCTCCGGGTGGTCGAGAAGAGGAAGGACGGAATCGTGGTGCGCGGCGCCAAGGCGCACAACTCCTTCGCCCCCCTGGCGGAGGAAGTCATAGTTATCCCGACGCGAGCCCTGGGGGCGAAGGAGTCGGATTGGGCGGTGGCCTTCGCGGTGCCGGGTGACCATCCCGGCGTGAAGATGGTCTGCCGCAGCGCTTCCTACCGCGACCGCGTGGATCCTCTGAAGGGCATGCTGTCAGGCAAGGGTGAGGTGGAGGCGCTCACTATCTTTGACGACGTGTTCGTCCCCTGGGAGCGAGTATTCCTGTGCGGGGAAGCCGAGTACGGCGGCCAGCTCGCTCTGCTGTTCTCCCTGTTTCACCGCCATTCATACACCGGATGCAAACCGGCTATCAGCGACATCATCATGGGTACGGCGGCGCTGGCGGCGGAGTACAGCGGCATCGAAAAAGAGGGGCACATCCGCTCCAAGCTGGCAACTCTCATCAGCACCGCGGAACTGGTCTACGGTTGCGGCATCGCGGGGGCGGTGAAGTCTACCAGGATGCCTTGCGGGACCCAGGTCCCGGATATCGTCTACTGCAACGTGGCCAGGAAGCACGCCGGTATCAGCATCTACCACGAGTACGACATCCTCGCGGACATCGCGGGCGGATTGCCGGCGACTCTCCCCTACTCCGAAGAGGTCGTGAGCGAAGAGGTCGGAGACCTCGTGCGCAAGTATCTGAAGCGAGTGGACGGTGTCTCGCCCGAGGACGTCTATCGTTGCTACGCCTGGATAAGCGACTACACCTGCTCTTCTGTCGCGGGGGTCTACCAGTACGCCGGCATGCACGGTGGTGGTTCTCCGGTGATGGAAGACATCGCCATCCTGGGGACCTACAACATCGAAGAGAAGAAAGAGATGGCCAAGCGCCTGGCGGGCATCACTGAGCTGGACAACGATATCTACAAGCACCTGGAGCTGACAGCGAAAGCCTGATTGGTTCGGATACAACATGATAGGCCGAACAACCTGGGTTTTCGGCAAGGCAATACAAAGGATTAACAAACGCCCACCCGTCTTGAGGTCAAAGTCGAGTGGGGCTGGAGCGGGAGACCGGATCTGAACCGGCGACGTCGCTCCACCCTGCGTGAGTCCAAGCTAAGTGCTGGTTTGCCGGTAAGGGTTCCGCTCCCGCATGGGAGGCTCGCGCCTCCCCTAGGAAACCCCTCCATGAGTGAATCAATTTCGGGGGATACTCCCCCGACGCCCCCATGTCGCCGGTTCGAGACCGGAACAAGTGGAGTGGAGATAAGAGTGGAGCGGGAGACCGGTCTCGAACCGGCGACCTAGAGCTTGGAAGGCTCTCGCTCTACCAACTGAGCTACTCCCGCTCGCGATTCATTAAAGCATCCGCGGGGCTGGTTCTCAAGCATTGCCCCGGGCTGCCATACATCTGCAGGATTACCGGCCAACCTTTGGTATAGTTCAACTAGAGCAACCTACTGGAGGAACGGTGCCGGATTTCAACGATGCGTTCGAGGACATAGCATCCTACTACGATGACATGTTCCCCCGCGATCTTGCCGAGGACACCCGCATGCTCGAGCCCGCCTTCAAAGCGCACCGCATCCACACCGTCCTCGACTGCGCCTGCGGAACCGGCGTCCACGTCGCCATGCTCGCTGGGCAGGGCTACCAGGTCACAGGCTCGGACGCATCGGACCCCATGCTGGGCGAGGCCCGCGACAAGCTGGCCGCCCAGGATATCGACGCGCCGCTCTTCCACTCGCTGTGGAGCGAACTGCCCCAGGTGATACCCGGTCGCTTCGATGCCGTGATCTGCATCGGCAACTCGCTGCCACTGGCCGGATCGGACGAGCAAGTGCAGGCGGCCCTGGCGGGCATGCTCGAGATGGTCCGGCCCGGAGGGGTGCTCCTCATCCAGAACCGGAACTTCGACAAGATGGACGCCGAGCGACCCGGCGCGGTCATCAACGACAGCGGCGGTGGTTACGTGATCTTCGTCTTCGACTACGTGGGAGAGATGGTCACGTACAAGATCTTCTACCTTCCCACTCATGCGGAGGGCGGCGACGTCACCTACAACGAGTTCCTGATGAATATCCTCACGCGGTCAAAGGTCACCAAGATGCTCGCCGGCCTCGGCGCGAAGTCCCCCACCTTCTACGGTGACTCGCACCGCTCGCGCTTCTCGCGCGCCAGGAGCCCGCGGATGATAATCGAGGTCGCCAGGCCCACTGAGTGAGGCTCCTGGCAGCCACCCGCATCGGTGTGATTTAATCATGCTGCCAAGTGATAGTATTGCTGAGTCGAACCGAGAGGATGGGCAGGGCATGGACAAGATAAGAGCCGGGGACATCGACATCGCGTACACCATCAGCGGCAACGGACACCCACTGGTGATGATCCAGGGCCTCACCGCCACAATCGACTGGTGGGACCCGCTTTTCATGGAAGAGCTCTCGAAGCGATACCGCGTGCTCGCTTTCGACAACCGGGGAGCCGGTCGCACCGAGGCTCCCGACGGCGATTTCTCGGTCGAGCTGTTCGCCGATGACACCGCCAACCTGATGGATGCTCTCGGGATCGAGAAGGCCTACGTCCTCGGTTACTCGCTCGGCGGCATGATCGCCCAGGAGCTTGCTCTGCGGCATCCCGAGAAGGTGGAGAAGCTTGTCCTGTGCGCGACCAACTGCGGCGCGAGCGGATGGGTCG
>DAIQAV010000141.1:0-6610 GCA_036781505.1 Candidatus Anoxymicrobiaceae bacterium
CGAACGGCTCGCTCACCGACGAGGTGCCCGCGGGCAGGCGCTCGCGGCCGGGGTCCCTGAGTTGCGCGGCCACGTCGCCGCGCTTGTAGTCGGACAGCAGCACCGCCGACGGCCGCGTCCCCAGGCAGGCCATGACGTTTCCGTCGGCCGTGAACGTCCTGGTGGCGCGGTTGTAGGCAAGCTCGTTTATCGCGCATATCGTCTCGGGGTTGTAAGGGCGCACCGACACCACCAGCGACACGGGCATCGCCTGGCAGCGAGCGTTGGTCACCTCGGCTCGGCAGAGCGCCACCGGCATCGTCTCGATCGGGGCGACGAACGCCGTGAGCACGCACTCCATGCCCAGCGCGTCGAACGCCGTGCGCACCATGGGCAGGCCGTCCACCAGCGACTGCTCCACTTCGGCAAGCTCGGAGGGGCAGACCAGCGTGTCGCCGACCTTGACCCAAACGTCGATGGAGGGCGCGAAAGGCCAGGGGGTGATCAGCCCGCGCGGATCGACGATCGCCTCCTGCGGGAAGCCGCAGAGGCCGATGCCGGTCCAGTCCCGGTGGGTCATGTTGCATTCGAGCCAGAAGTGGCCGTGCGGGGTGAACGAGTCCGACGAGGGCTGCCGCTGCTTGTGCAGCCAGTAGGGCATCACCCAGTTCGCCATCTGCTGCTCGGCGAAGGGGGTGAGCATGAAGCCGGACCACATGTCGGCGCCCAGCGCCAGCAGTTCAGTGGGAAGGCTGCTCGCCGCCGAGCCGGAGAGGTCCATAAACGACCGGAAGTTGCGCACCGCGCTGCGCGGGATGTTGAACTTCCTGACGGCGCCTTCGACCGCCGCCCCCTTGATCCTGGACTTGAGCCACGAGGCCATGCCCTTGATGCCGGACTCGTCAGCCATGCCACCTCCCGTGTGTAGGACGCCCCCGAAGCGCCGCACCGGATGTCGTGCCCCCGATGGCGCGTGGCGCGCACAATGTATTATATAGACACGCGACTACCAAGGACCCTGATGCCTCAAGACAAGCCCGAGCAAAAAGCCGGCGCGAGCGCCGCGGCCAGGCGGCCGATGCCTCCGGCGGTCGAAGCGCTCAACCGCTTCGCGGCACCTGTCACGGCCCTTTCCGGGATAGGCCCGGCTATGGCCCGCAAGCTCGAGCCGCTCGCGATTCTGAAGGTGGCCGACCTGCTCTATCATCTTCCCCGGCGCTACCTCGACCGCTCGAACGTCACGCCCATAAGGGAAGCGAAGGTGGGAGAGGACGTCACCGTGGTGGGGACGGTCACCGAGGCCGACAGCCGTATCACACGCACGCGCAAGAAGATGCTGGTGGTCACGCTGTTCGACGGGACAGGATACGTGTCGGGCGTCTGGTTCAACCAGGATTACCACAAGGACAAGCTCACTGTCGGCTCGCTCGCGGCCTTCTCGGGCAAGATCGGCTTCCTCTACAACATGCTGCAGATCACCAACCCGTCCTACGACGTGCTGGGGAGCGAGGAGTCGGACGCGCGTGTTGAAGGCCTGAACACCGGGCGCATCATCCCGCTCTACCCGGCCACCGCCGGGGTGACCTCGGCGGTGCTGCGCCGTTTCGTGGCTCGAGCGCTCGAGGCGGTCAAGGGCATGGCCGACCCGGTGCCGCCGCCGGTGGTCGCCAGGTTCGGCCTGATGGGGCTGGAGGACGCGCTGCGCGAGGTGCACTTCCCCAGCGGCGCGGAGGCGCTGAAGAAGGCGCGCTACCGGCTCGCGTTCGACGAGCTGTTCACCATGCAGGTGGGCCTGGCGCTCACCAGGAAGCGGCGCCAGAGCCAGGCCCGCGGGGTGAGCCACGCCGGCGCCGGAGAGCTTTTCGAGCGGTTCAGGAGCGCGCTCCCCTTCGAGTTGACCGGCTCGCAGCGGCGGGCCTTCGACGAGATCTCTGCGGACATGCGCGCGCCCGTGCAGATGAACAGGTTGCTGCAGGGCGAGGTGGGGTCGGGAAAGACGGTCGTGGCCGTGATGGCCCTGCTGCTCGCGGTGGAGAGCGGCTATCAGGGCGCGATGATGGCGCCCACCGAGATACTCGCGCACCAGCACTACCGCCGTATATCCGAGATGCTGGCCGGGCTGCCGGTGCGCCTGGAGCTGCTGACCGGGGCGCCTTCCAAGGCTGTGCTCGAGGCCATCGCCTCCGGAGAGGTGGACATAGTCGTCGGGACCCACGCGCTGGTCTCCGCACAGGTCGCGTTCCCCAACCTGGGCCTGGCGATCGTCGACGAGCAGCACCGGTTCGGCCTGGAGCAGCGCGTCCTGCTGGGTCGCAAGGGCAAGGACCCCGACATGCTCCACATGTCCGCGACGCCGATACCGAGGACGCTGTCGCTCACGCTGTTCGGCGACCTTGACGTCAGCGTCATCGACGAGATCCCGTCCGGCCGCAAAGGGGTCGTGACCCACGTGGCGGGGCAGGACGAACGCGAAAGCATATTCGCCATGGTCGCCCGCGAGGTCGGCGCCGGAAGGCAGGTGTTCGTGGTGTGCCCGCTCATCGAGGAGTCCGAGAAGCTCGAGGTGAGGGCGGCCTCCGAGGAGGCGCAGCGCATCGCGCGCGAGCTGCCCGCGGCGCGGGTGGCGCTGGTCCACGGGCAGATGAAGGGGGTCGAGAAGCGCGAGGTGATGGAGCGCTTCGGCGCCGGCGAGATCGACATCCTGATAACGACGGTGATGGTGGAGGTGGGGGTGGACGTCCCCAACGCGACCGTGATGATCGTGGAGGACGCCGACCGCTTCGGGCTGGCGCAGCTGCACCAGCTGCGCGGCCGCATCGGGCGCGGGACCGAGAGGGCGATCTGCGTCTTCTTCGCCGACCCTACCACGGAGGAGGGCAAGGCCCGCATGGAGGCCATCAGGCAGTTCTCCGACGGCTTCGCCCTGGCGGAGGCCGACCTCGCGATTCGCGGCGAGGGCAGCCTCTTCGGCACCAGGCAGTCCGGCCTTCCCGACCTCAAGGTCGCCCGCCTGGCCCGCAACCTCGACCTCATCCGCAAAGCCAGGGCCGAGGCGTTCGCGATAGTGGATAAAGACCCGACGCTCTCGAACAAAGAGAACGTCTTGTTGAGATGGGAGACCAACCGCCGCTTCGGCGGCGCGCTGGACTGGCTCTTCCATGCCTGAAACGCACCAGGGGCGCCTGACCCCAGTGGTGCACTGAGAAGGGAGACATCGCTTGCGCGTGATCGCCGGAATCGCCAAGGGGACCAGGCTGCACGGCGCCAAGGGCCGCCAGCTGCGGCCGGTCCTCGACCGGGTCAAGGAGTCCATGTTCGGGTTGCTGGGCGACCGCGTCGTCGGCATCCGGGTCCTCGACCTGTTCGCCGGGATCGGTTCGCTGGGCATCGAGGCGCTCAGCCGCGGCGCGGAGCACGCCGATTTCATCGAGCAGCACGCCGCGACCGCCTCGGCGATACGCGACAATCTGAAGCGCGCGCACCTGGAGGAAAAAGCCGCCGTGCGAACGGGAAAACTCCCCGGAGCGCTCGCCTCGGCGAAGGGCCCTTATGGTTTGATTTTTGCAGACCCCCCATTTAGAATTGATAAACGTTTGCTAGAGGCGCTGTTTCGCTTCATTCTCGACAGGGGGCTTCTCGAAGACGATGGACTGCTGGTCTATCGACACTCGCCGCACGCGGGCTACGATCCCCCCACCGATGAATGGTCGCTGGAAGAGCGGCGTGATTACGGCGACTCTATAGTGTGTGTGTTCGGTCCGGCGGACAGTGACGGCGAGAAGAGGGAACAAGTTTGAATGTAGCTATTTGCCCAGGCACGTTCGACCCGGTGACCAACGGTCACCTGGACGTGATACGCAGGATCGCGAAGCACTTCACCAAGACGATAGTGGCGGTCGCCGCCAATCCGACCAAGTGCCCGCTCTTCGACATCGAGGAGCGCATGGCGATGCTGAGCCAGAGCATAGGAGACACGGGCAAGATAGAGGTCATCGCGTTCGACTCGCTCCTGATCGACATCGCGCGCGAGCACGGGTCGTGCTGCATCGTGAAGGGCCTGCGGGCGATGTCGGACTTTGAGTTCGAGTTCCAGATGGCTCAGTTCAACAGGCAGATGGACGAGAACATCGAGACGTTTTTCGTCATGGCGAGCCCCGAGTTCACCTACCTGAGCTCGAGCGGGCTCAAGGAAGTGGCCTCCTACGGGGGCTCCATAAAGGGCCTGGTGCCCGACGCGGTCGAGGAGCGGCTGCTCGCCAAGCTCGGGAAGCACAAGACCACGGGCACGCCGGAAAAGGAGTAGCAGATGGATATTTTCGCTCGGCTGGACAAGCTGGAGGACTTTATCGCGAACTCCAAGCGGGTTCCGCTCTCCTCTTCGGTGATGGTGAACGAGGCGGAGTTCTACGACCTGCTTGACGATATCAGGGCGACACTGCCCAACGAGCTGAAGCAGGCCCGCCACGTCGCCAAAGAGCGCGACCGCATCATGAGCGAGGCGCAGCGCAAGGAAGAGGAGCTGCTCGCCAAGGCGGAGAAGCGCGCCGACGACATGGTCCAGCAGACCGAGATCATCAAGCAGGCCGAGCTCGAACGCGACCACATGATAGACGAGGCGCAGGAAGAGGCGCGCCGCATAGTCTATGACGCCGAGGACGTCGCCGACCGCATATTCGGCGAGATGGAGGCGTCGCTCAGCGAGGTCAAGGACTCGACCGACGAGATACTGACCCGCATTACCTCCTGGCGCGAGAAGCTCCGCGGCTACACTCAGGAGCCCGCCGAGGACTCCTACGAGTACGAGCGCGAAGAGGAGTAAGCCACAGGGCACGCCTTAAACAACCCCGGCCGACGGTCGGGGTTTTTTTCCGGCAGGATCGGACCCGGTCGGAGAGAAAGCGGAACGCGGAATGATGAACATGAGACCAAATGTCCCCGATCTTCAGATCGATGTGTCCAACGCGCTGCCGCTGGTGGGCGACCGCAGGAGCGTCGAGGGCGCGGCCGACGTCGTCATGCGCGACGGCTACGACCTCGTCCTCGAGCCCGGGGACGGCATCCACTGGAGGATCGACCTGCGCAGGATCGCCGGCGCGCTGGAGATCAACGGCGGAGTCTCGGGCAGCGTCGGGCTCTGCTGCTACCGCTGTCTGGAGGACTTCACCTACCAACTGTCACTGACGCTCAAGGAGCACGCGCTCTGGCTCAACGGCGAAGGGGAACAGGACTCCGAGACCGCCGAGGACTACATCGTGACCGACGGCATCATCGACCTCGAGCCGGTCCTGCGCGACGCGGTGGTGCTGGCGCTTCCGGCGAAGCGCGTGTGCGACGAGTCGTGCAAGGGGCTGTGCGCGAGGTGCGGGGCGAAACTCAATACCGAGCAGTGCTCTTGCGTGGCGCTGCCCGCCGATTCGCGGCTGAGCCCGCTTGCAGATCTCAAGAAAAGGCTGGAGGGCGCGGGCGATGCATCGCCTTGACGGGTCAGGAGGTCTCAAGTACCCTTTAGCTTGCATCCAGGACAAGGAAACGAGGAGTCATGGCGGTTCCCAAGAGGCGAACCTCAAAGTCGAACAGAGACACGCGAAGGTCGCACCACGCGCTCAAGGTGACGATCCTGGGCAAGTGCCCGCAGTGCCATCAGCCAAAGCTCCCCCACAGAGTATGTAAAGAGTGTGGCTACTACAATGGCCGCCAAATCTTCGAGGTCGAGTGACAAGGCCAACCGAATAAACGAATCGTTCTTCAAGCCCCGAGCGCTGGCCGTTATCGGGGCCTCTTCGCACCCCGACAAGGTCGGCTACGCGGTCCTCGCCAACATCATCAAGTCCGGGTATGAGGGCAAGGTCTATCCCGTGAACCCCAAGGCCCACCTGATCCAGGACCTTGAATGCTTTCACGACGTCCACGATATCCCGGACCCGCTCGACCTGGCCGTGATCATAGTCCCCGCGGTCCACGTGCCCGAGACCGTGTCCGAGCTCGCCGGGCGCGGCGTCCCCGGGGCGGTGATCATCTCCGCCGGGTTCAGAGAGGTCGGGATCGAGGGCAGGAAGCTGGAGCGCGACGCGGTGGAGAGGGCGCACGCCGGCGGCATGAGGCTGCTGGGCCCCAACTGCCTGGGCATAATGAACACGGCCCTGCCGCTGAACGCCACCTTCGCCCGCAAGATGCCGCCGAAAGGCAACATAGGCGTCATCAGCCAGTCGGGCGCGATCTGCACCTCGCTCGTCGACTGGGCGCGCTCTGAGGCCGTCGGCTTCTCCAAGCTGGTGAGCATGGGCAACAGCGCCGACCTGGTCGAGAGCGACTTCCTGGAGGCGCTGGCGCAAGACGACGACACCCGGGTCATCGCCATGTACCTGGAGGGAGTGTCGGACGGCAAGCGCTTCTTCGACACCCTCTCGGAGGCAAGCAAGGCCAAGCCGGTGGTGTTCCTCAAGGCGGGAACTACCCAGGCGGGCGCGATGGCCGCCTCCTCGCACACCGGCGCGCTGGCCGGGAGCGAGAGCGCCTACAACGCGCTGTGCATTCAGGCCGCCGCCCTGCGGGCGTCCTCGGTGGAGGAGCTGATGTCGCTGTCCCGCACCCTTGCCACGCATCCGCTGCCGCAGGGGCCGAGGGTCGGGAT
>DAIQAV010000142.1:0-6425 GCA_036781505.1 Candidatus Anoxymicrobiaceae bacterium
GACGCGTATGCGAGCGGGTAAGGCCATCTCGCCCATCATGCAGTCGGGCAAGGCAGTGTCGAGCGGCCTCTTCGCCGACCAGCGCGGAGGGTTCATCCTGCTGGACGTCGACAGCGTGGATGAGCTGGCCGAGATGCTCGCGCCCATGCTCGACGGGTTCGATCTCGAGACCCACCCGGTGGTCCCGCTCGAGAGCCTGCCGGTGATCCTCAAGAAGCTCGAGGACCAGGGACTGTAAGCAACATAGGTACCGTCTCAGGGCGTCGAGCCGGACAATCCAGCGCGCGCTCAATCGTGGGCGCGCGCCTGTCATTACCGCGCCCGAGTCCCGCCCGCCTCACATTGATGGCCGACATTCAATAGCGTAGGCTTTACACTAGCTCGGCCTGGTATATGGCTTCGCGCCCAAAACTTGCGCGCAAGTGGCGCTCCAGGGTCGTTTCCGGTAAGGTTCCCCCATCAAACAACGAGAGGTACGCTGACTTGATCATGAAGGTTCTGGGCCTCATCGGCCTTGGTCTGCTGTTCTACGTGCCGGGCTGGGCGACCTGGCTTGTTTTCCACAGGAAGCATCTCGACAACGAAGACTCCACCAGCACCATCCGCAACCTGTTCTGTCAGGTCGCCGCCGGGGCTGTTCTGGACGGCGTCCTCGCGCTCTTCCTCGCGCTGGCCGGCATCTTCAACCTCTGGATCATCGCCGGGGCGGCCGCGGCCTGGACGGTCGCGGTCCTGGTTGTGGTCAGGCCGCGCTTCAGCAGGAAGAGCTTCGGCATCGCCACCTCCGGGCGCGAACTGCGCCAGGCCGCGCCGCTGATCGTCTGCCTCCTGGTCGGTTTTTTCCTCTTCATGCTGCCATTCATGTCCGTGCTCGGCAGCGCCGACGAGGGCCTGTACCCCAACATCGCCGGCACCATCGCCCGCACCGGCAGCCCGTACATCAAGGACCCGGTCGTGCCGACCGTGAAGCCGGAGGCGCGCTCGCTCTTTTACCGGCAGATCCTGAGAAAAGATGGCACCAAAGTCGCCTACAGCTACACCATCGAGGAGGCCGGGCTCTACATCTCGAATTTCACCACCGGCAAGATCACGCCGCAGTTCTTCTACTACTATCCCGCCATGATGGCGATGTTCATGGGGATGATCGGCTTCCGCGGCGGCTTCTTCATTCTGACGTTCTTCGCCCTGATGTCGGTCTGGGCGATATACCTCCTGGCCAGGGAGTTCATGGAGTCCTGGGCGTCGTTCGTCGCGGCGCTGTTCCTGGCCGTCAACTTCCTGGAGGTCTACTTCGCGAAGTTCTCCACCGCGGAGATCGCCACCCAGTTCTTCTTCCTGGTCGGGATCTACGCGTTCATCCGCATGCGAAAGCAGGACGATGCCCCAGGCGTCGGGCTGCCCTGGTGGCAGTTTCTCGCCGGCATAGGCTTCGGGGCCATGCTGCTCGCGCGGGAGGACTCGGCGTTGCTGTTCGCTCCCCTGTTCCTGGTCTATTGCCTTTACTTCGCGCGGGACGGCATCAAGTCGATTACCCGCGACCGCATATTCCTGCTACTCGTGCTCGGGTTCACGATATTTCTAGGGGCACTCTGCCTGGGACCGTACCGTATATACGTCCGCAGCACCGTCTCCGCCAGCATACACATCATCCCCGGTGGCTACCTGTCTATAGGCCTCGCCGCCGCCGTCCTCATCGGCCTGGCCGTCGTCCTGAGGCGGTGGCAGTCGGCGTACCGGTACCTGCTGGCCCACAAGAAGCCGATACTCGGCATCACCTGCGTGGTGCTGCTGCTGGCGTTCGTCTACCTGATGTTCGTGAAGCCGGCGATGCTACCGGCCAACTCGCAGGACAAACTGCTCACCCTGAAGTACTTCGGGTTCTACCTGACCTGGCTCGGGGTGATTCTGATGGTGGTGGGCTACCTGACCTTCATCTACCTCGCTGTCGACCGGCGCAATGTCCTGCTGCCCCTGGCCGGGCTGACCTACACCGGCATCTTCGCCTACAACCCCATGGTGGCGCTCGTCTTCGTCTGGTGGATGCGCAGGCTGGTCCCGGTGGCATTGCCCGTGGGCGTGCTGATGATGGCCTACGGCCTGTACCGGGGTTGGGTCGCGATCAAGGCAAGGTGGGTCTGGTCGCGCGTGCGGATGAACGTGGTGAGGATCGGAATCGCCTGCGTGGTGCTGGCGCTGGTGGGGCTGTGCGTCTCCTCCAGCGTGAAGATCGCCTGGATCAAGGGCAGCCGCGAGACTCTCCCGATGGCCAGGACGATCTCGGATATCGCGGCCGAACCGGGACAGATAGTCTGCGAGCCGTTCACCGGGGCGATCATGGGCGCGCCGCTGAGGTCTTTCTACGGGCGCAGGGTCGTGACTCTCTATCAGCCCGTGAACATGGGCAACCCGCTCTTCCTCGACTTCCTGGCGACCAACCAGCGCCAGGGCAGGCAGAACTACCTGCTGCTGGCCCGGGAGAGCGTGCCCTTGCTTCTGCCTCTCGCGGCGAAGTCGCTGAACGTGCAGTTCGCCGGGCAGGTCGCGGCCAACCTGAGCGCGGTCCCCCAGACCCCGAAGCCTGAATACCGGGTCGCGAACTGGAACGTGGTGCTCGATCTCTACAAGATCTCTCCCAAGGTCGCCCCGGCGGCGAGTCCGCCGCAGAAGCCGCAGAGCTGACTTCGGCCCCGCAAGTCGCCGCCCGCCAACCGTTCCTTGATAAGATGCTCCCTGGAGACAAGTGGGATACGGGGGAAAGGCGGGGCGGTTGTGAACATCTCCGGTAGCTCGGTGATGATAACCGGAGCGGCCAGTGGCATCGGCAAGGCAACCGCGTTCGCGTTCGCCGAGAGGCACCCCGTCGCAATAGTCGTCTGCGACATAGACGAGGCCGGGCTCGACGACACCACAACCCGGCTGGAATCACTGGGCTGCACCGCGCTCCCACTGGTGATGGACGTGACCGATCACCACTCGGTGGAGCAGGGCTTCGCCAGGACCCACCTGCAGACGCTCTGGTTCGCCTACACCCGCGCGTTCACCGCGATGAGCGAGAAGATGATCAAGTGCTACAGGTCTGACTAGCGCTCTGGAGAACAAAGCCCTCGAGGTCCGAACACAGGTCACAAGGAGGCCGCTGATGCTTTCGAAGAAGAAGCCGAGCACCGAAGATGGCGGGGAATCCACTCTCGCCACCACGTACAGCACGCGCTACTTCGGGGAGCGCGTCCCGAAGTACACCATGCCCAGAAAAGGCATGGAAGCGGAGGCCGCCTACCGCCTCATCACCGACGAGCTGAACCTGGAGGGCAACCCGCCGCTCAACCTGGCGAGCTTCGTCACGACCTGGATGGAGCCCGAGGCGGAGCGGCTTATCGCACAGAACAACCACCGCAACTTCATCGACCGCGAGGAGTACCCACAGACCGGCGTCATACACGACAGGGTCGTCAACATGCTCGCCAGGCTGTTCAACGCCCCTGAGGAATCGGAGAGCATCGGTACCAGCACGATCGGTTCCTCGGAGGCGATAATGCTGGGCCTGCTGGCGCACAAGTGGTCGTGGCGCCTGAGGCGCGAGGCGCAGGGCAAGCCGACCGACAAGCCCAACCTGGTGATGGGCACCAACACCCACATAGTCTGGGACAAGTTCGCGCGCTACTTCGACGTGGAGCCCAGGCTGATCCCCATGACGCCGGACCGCTATACCATAAGCCCCGAGGAAGTCGCGGCCCTCGTCGACGAGAACACCATCGCGGTGGGCGCCGTCGTGGGAACGACGTTCACCGGTGAGGCCGACCCGATCAAGGACATCAACGACATGCTCGAGGAGCTCTGCCAGAAGAACGGCTGGGACATCCCCATGCATATCGACGGCGCCAGCGGAGGCTTCTGCGCCCCGTTCCTGCAGCCCGACTTCGAGTGGGACTTCAGGCTCTCCAGGGTCCGTTCGATCAACGTATCCGGCCACAAGTTCGGGCTGGTCTACCCGGGGGTCGGCTGGCTCATCTTCCGCGAGAAGTCCGACCTGCCCGAGGACCTGGTCTTCAGCGTCAACTACCTCGGCGGAGAGGAGCACACCTACACCCTCAACTTCAGCAAGGCTGCCACGATGGTGCTGGCGCAGTACTACAACTTCATCCGACTGGGCTTCGACGGGTACAAGCGCATCATGGAAGGGTGCATGGAGAACGCGCTCTACCTGTCCCGACTAATGGAGAAGCACCACAAGGGCAACATGCTGGTGCCGACGGACAAGCTGTTCATGCCCGTACTGGCCGTCAGGTCGATAGATCCCAACTTCTCGGTCTACGACCTCTCGGCTAACCTGCGCGAGACGGGCTGGATCGTGCCGGCCTACACGCTGCCTCCCAACGCCGAGGACGTGCACGTGCTGCGCGTGGTGGTGAAGGAGAACTTCAGCCGCGACATGGCCGACATGCTGGTCGAGGACATGCGCAAGAGCTACAAGTACGTGCGCAATATAGAGCAGAAGAACATTCCCGGAGGGAAGAACCGGAGCCAGCCGACGCCCTGTTGAGACAAGCGGATAGGCGGCGCCTCAGACGACCCTGTTCCTGGTGAGCGACTCGCCTCGCTCTTCCTCGGCTTTCTCGAGGGCGTCGAGGCGTCCCCTGATCTCCTCGATGCTGCGGTTCATGTCGAGGAGCGTGTTGGTGACCACCATGTTGAACCGCCTGACCTCGTGGACCAGGGGGTTGGTGTACCAGGCGGAGAGCTTGCGGACGACCCGCTTGCTGAAGATGACGACCGGGCCCAGGACGCGCCGGTGTGAGTCCATCGTGAACTCGTTATCGATCTCCCAGCTCCTGGTCAGCAGGTCGAGGTTGATGCGCAGGCTGCGGGCGTGGGGCGGATACATGAAATTGAGGTCGAAGATCTGGGGCCTCTGCACCATGCCGATATCGAGTTCGGTGGCCGAGTCGGTGATCGTCCTGTTGACCCTCTCCATCAGTTGCTTTACGTGTATCGGTTTTTCCTTCATCTCCCGTCCAATCCGCAGTGGGCCTTCGGTGACAATGTAATATTCGCTGCCGGGGGCGCCGGGTTCCTTCCCGTTTATACGCTGCGGAAGCCATAATCGGCTTCCCTGGTGCTGAACGCGTTCCCTTTCGGCACCAATTGATAGAATAGCGGATACGTACCACGACTGGAGAACGATGGGCGACAGCGACAAACCCAGCACTGACAGGAGCCTGCCATCCCGGGCGTTCGCATATGTCCGGGCCAATCCGGAATGGATCCTGCTCGCGTTCGTCTTCATCGTCTACTTCATCACCAGGACGATCCACCTGAAGACAGCGGTGATGTTCTCCGACGAATCTCACTACGTCCGCTGGGCGCAGCTGGCGAGAAGCGGCAACCCCTGGTACTCACTGACGTTCGACGGGAAGCCCCCGCTCCACGCCTGGTCCATGGTCCCGTTCCTGAGCCTCTTCAAAGATCCCCTGGTCGCGGGGCGCATGGCCTCGGTCTTCTTCGGAGCGGCGCGGTGGGGATGGTGCTTCTCGGCAGGGAGCTGGCCGACCTCAAGCTGGGGGCGCTCGCGGCTCTCATGTACGTCTTCGCCCCCTGGGCGCTGCTGTACGACCGCACGGTGGAAGCCGAGGGCCTGCTTCTGGCGCTTTTCGTGTTCGCGATCTTTTTCGCGGTCCGCGCGGCGAAGACCGGCAAGCTCGCCTGGCTCGCCGGGACGGCCGTCGCGGTCGGGCTCGCATTGCTGGTGAAGGGAACGGCGCTCCTTCTCTACCCCATCGTCCCGTTCGCCTACCTGGTCAAGGAGCCGGCGCGCACCAGGCCCGGGAACAAGCTCAAGCTGTGGCAGTGGCTCGTCGGCTCTGTCGGGGCCCTCGTCGTGGGGTATGGGATCTCGCTGCTGCTGCACCTGTCCCCGGCGTGGAGCAAGAGGAGCCACTTCATCTCCGGGCGCACCAAGTCCGTGGGCGAGGCGCTCAGGACCCTGGGCGACTTCCCCAGGTACCTGGGAAACATCTTCTCCTCTTTCTGGCACCTGCTCACCCCGGTCTTCTTCATCCTCTGCATGGCGGGGCTGGTGCTCGCGCTGCTGCTGCGATGGAGGCCTTCGTATTTCCTCTGGGTGTGGCTCGCGATCGCGACCGTGATAATCTGTCTGATATCCAAGAACTTCTGGGACAGGTTCTACCTTGTTTTGCTGCCGCCGGTGCTGATAGGCGGTGCATTCGCGGTCTACACTTTCGCCAGGTTCGTGGCGAAGGTGGTCGCCGAGAAGCGCCAGTCCTGGCGCAAGGTCACCGCCCTCTCGCTGCTGGGGGCGCTACCGCATCAGCCGACGGTGGCAGCGCGCGGGCTGGAGTGCTCTTCGCGGAGCACGGTGACCACGTGCTCGCGGAAGCGGTCACGACGGCATCCCCCAGATCGAGGAC
>DAIQAV010000143.1:0-6299 GCA_036781505.1 Candidatus Anoxymicrobiaceae bacterium
AGGTCCGTCGGACCGACGATGACGGCAAGGAGACGGTCGGGCTTGTCGTCGGAGACCGCTTCGAGGAGCGGTTCGAGATGGCGGACCGCATCATGGGATTCTTGAGTCAGACGGGAGGGTCAATAGATTGAAATCGGCGGAGACCAAACAGGGCGTGTACTATAAGCCATACAAGAGATTCCCGCTAAAAGGCGTGGTGCGCTCGAAAGATCCGCAGGATTCTACTTGACCTCCACCAGCAGGGCCTCGAAGGTCTCCTTGCCCACGTTCTCGCAGGAGTGGTAGCCGGACTCCATCCACATCACCTCACCGGCGCGCGGCCGGAGGTTCTCGGCGGTATCGTCGTCGGCGATCCTGATGACGGACGGGCTTATGACGTACATGAGGTAGTTGGGATGGTAGAACGTCGGTACTGCCTCGCCGGGAAGCATCTTCGCCTTCAGGACACGGACGGAATCGTTCTCGAACAAAGGCTTGTAGACGCCTGGGGCAGCCGTAAGCGCGTCCTCGGCCGCTTTAGACTGATGTCGTGTCGCCATTCCAACCACCCGCTAGTCCGTTGCCAGCAGTTCAAAGGTACCTCCACAAGCAAGCACAGGTCAACGGGAGCAAGGAAGGGTTATGTGTTAGGCGTGATCTTCCAGTGTCACGCTAATAAGTGTTTGCTGATGTGGAGTTGAGACCGGAGTGTGGCGCGGATAAGTGGTTACTGCATTGTAGCCACATCGGAGTGTATCTGATTTGAACCGCTCGACCGTCGCTGCACCCCTGCCACATGCCAGGCTTGTCGCTGGTTTGCTGTTCAGGAGTTTCGCTCCCCAACGGTGGGGACTCCGTCCCCCCCGATGGCGCTCGTCCGCTTCGCGGCCGAGCTGTTACCCCCCGAGTTTGAAAATCATGCGGGGGAATACCTCCCCCGGCCCCCCTGAAGGTCGAGGGTTCAAATCCCTCCAGCTGAGGAATAGTTGCTGGTGTGGAGTGGTGGAGCTGGAGGGATTTGAACCCTCGACCTCATGCCTGCCAGGCACGCGCTCTCCCCCTGAGCTACAGCCCCGTGGTGTTCATTCGCGTATGTAATGATAAACGTATGCCCCATGGCGCTCAAGGGCGCGCGGTGGGGCTCGGTTTGTCGCACGTCATTATCCAGCCATGGCGGCACGTGCTATCATCGACAGGTCCCAACTAGGAAAGGAACGCTTCAGTGAAGAAATTCTATGCTGCGCTGGTGATGCTGATCGTGGCCGCAGTGGCTCTCGCGGTGATAGCCGGCTGTGGTGGGACCACCACGACTTCCACCACCGGCGGCTCCAACCCGCAGACGGCCGTCACGAACTTCCTCAAGGGGATATCGGAAGGGAACTGGGACCTCTACTCCGGTTCGATCCTGCCCGAGAACCTCAAGGCTCTCAAGGCGAGCGACCTGGCGGCGCTGAAGAAGCAGTTCACCACCGGGACCAACAAGACGTCCTTCGGCGGGCTCACCATGAAGACCGACGTCAACCCCAAGGACAAGACCCAGGCGACCGTGACCATGACGGGCGGGACCATCACGACCACGGGTGGGACCACCTCGGCCCCGAGCGTCCAGAAGGTCCCGGACATGCCTATCGCCGACAGGACGATCTACACCAGGCAGTATAAAGGCAAGTGGTACATCGACATGGGCGCCATGTCTCAACTGCAGCAGCAGCAACAGCAGCAGTCGACCACGCCGGCGACACCGACGACGCCATAGGCTCGATCCGGCGGAATCGCTCAGGCGCGGGTCGCGCGCAGTATCTTGAGGCCGCAGGGCTCCGGTTCGACGATGATGGATTCGTCGACCGCCAGACCTGACCCGGCCAGCAGGTCACGCCAGCTCTGGGGGGTCACCAGGTACTCTCCGTCCTGCTCGAGGCAGTACACCAAGGTCCTGACCAGGACGTTCATGTGCCGGTAGGCGCCGCTGTCGAGGGAGCAGAGAGCCCAGGCGACGGTCTTGTCGATCACGTCGCGGTACCACAGCGGATCCGGCGGCCCTCCTTCGACGTCCACGAACACGTCCATGTAGAGTAGCTCCCCGCCGGGGTCGGTGACCCTGGCGAGCTCCCGCGCGGCACGGCCTTTCTCCTCCACTGTGACGTGGTGCAGCGCCAGGCTCGAGATCACAAGGTCGAAAGCCGCGTCGGCGGCTGGGATGTCGGTGGCGCTGCCATCGACCACCTCGACTCTCTCCTGGCCCGCGAAGCGCCCGGAGCAGGTCTCGCGCATACCCTCGGACGGGTCGACCGCCAGAACGGTCGCCGCGGGAAGGTGGTCGAGGGCCACAGCGGTCAGGTTACCGGTCCCGCAGCCCAGGTCCAGCACCCGTTTCGCGCCGGTACGAGCGATGAGCTCGCCCATCTGACGCAGCATGCCCGTGTAAACGGGATCCTCGGTGAAGACCCCGTCGTACTGCTTGGAGAAGTTGTCCCAGTCCGCCATCATGCGCTCCAGTTCTTTGTAAGATCGGCCGGAGAATGCCGGCTCAGCAAGGCCGAGGATTGAGAGCGTTTTAGTTCAGGAGCCCGGCGGCGCCGCGTCGGGCGCGCCCTGGCTCCATTCGACGATGGGGACATTTCCCCAGAGCCTCTCGAGGTCGTAGAACGCGCGGTCCTCGGTGAGAAAGACGTGAGCGACCACGTCCACATAGTCCAGCAGTATCCAGCGGCCGAAGCGCTGGCCCTCCCGGCGGGCCGGCTTGGTGCCCTCTTCCCTCAGCCTATCCTCGATGGCCTCCTGGATCCGTCTCACCTGGCGCTCATTGCGCCCGCTCGCGATCACGAAATAGTCGGTGATGCCGAGGGTGTCCCTCATGTCCATTATCCGCACGTCCTCCGCCTTCTTGTCGTCGGCGGCCTGTGCGGCCAGAATTGCGGTTTGCTCAGCAGTCATCAATAAAACGTCTCCAGGTCCTCGAGACCTCCTTGTCAGGGCGAAGCCTCACTTGCTCGCAAAATCCTTGCCTATTATCACGCTGATGTCCGACACCGTCTGCGACGACTGCTGCTGCTGGATCGTGCCGACCTCGAGCTCGTTGCGAAGCTCGCCCGCGGCCGCCAGTATGTTTGGATCGGCGCTGTAGACGATTATCAACGTGTCGGGATGGTTGAAGTTGTCGGCATTCCCGGAGTTGACCACCTGAAACTTCGCAAGATCGATGGCCGCCGACGCCTTGGCGCCGATCCCGGGGACGCCGCAGCCGTTGAGAAGCTCCAGCCTTACCCTCTTGGCGGCGTTCAGGCTCGATCCCGATTTCACGTACTTCTTGACGAAGGCCGGCAGGGCCGCCGTGTCCGCCCGGTGCACGACCGTCTTCTCGAACTTGAACTCCTTGACCGGCAGCACCACGGGCTCGAGGCTCGAGCCCTTCAGCGAGGCGTAGGCGCTCAGCATGCCCGCGAGCTCCTTGTTGGAGGCGTCGGTATCGAACAGGTTCCCGTTCTTGGCCATGAACTTGCCCATGTCCACCCCGCGGAACATCGCCAGGAACTGTGGCGCGAAGGCGGCCTGGGTCTTGGCGAGGTCGACCTCTTTGCCCGTGGGGCAGTAGGTCAGGTAAGAAGCGAGCGTGGTCGCGTCCAGCGCCTGCCGGCCCGGTTTGAGGTCGACCGTCACTCCCAGGCTGGGGTCCTTGAAGGAGACCCTGGACGGCACGTCCACCGGGAACTTGTCGCCCAGCTGCTTGAGTATCATCCGCAGGTCGCGGTCCGTTCCCAGCACGTAGCGGTCCACCTGAGTCCCCAGCACGTTCTCGACCGTGACCATGGTGCTGCTGATCTTCTGGTCGTCGGTCTCCACCAGGTTGGAAAGCTGGTCGGTGCCCATGCCGGGGGTGTTGGCCAGCAGGTCGCTCGGCAGAAAGATGAGGCTGCCGGTCTTGGCCTTTGAGTCGTAGGACGCCAGCACCACGGTCGACTGGAAGGTCGCACCGTCTATCTGCTTGGTTATGCTCACCAGGTAGTTCGCCGTCTTCCTGCCCTCGGGCAAAAAGTCCGCGGCCACCACCTTCTTGGAGGACTTGAACGGCCAGGCGGACTTTATCTGCCTGCCCAGCCAGGTGAAGCCGGCGGCAGTCTTGTTCCAGGCCTTCTCGAACGGGGCCACCTTCACCGCGGCGCCCAGTATCAAGAATATCGCGATGAGGATCACCAGCGCGACAAGCCACTTCCACAGCTTGTGCTTCTTCTTCTGTTGCTGCATCCGCTTCTGCGTGCGGTAGCCTGCGTACTCAGCCAATGATTCTTCTTTCAGCTCCCCCGTCCGGGAGAGCCATAATAGTCTTACCCGTCGCCGCTCGGTTCACCTTTCAGGTAGAGGCCTGAAGCCTCGATGTACTCCCAGACGCCCTCGGGCACCATGTACCTGTAAGGCCTGCCGGATGCCGCTCGCTCCCTGATGTCGGTGGAGCTTATGGCCAGCGCCGGTATCTCCATGCTATAGACGTTGTCGAGCGCGTCCTTGCCCTTGCTGGTCTTCTCCGGTAGCGCGTCGCGCAAGCTGGCCAGCGGGAACCCCGGCCTGGTGGCGGCGATGAACGCGCTCTCCGCCAGCAGCTCGTCTGGGTCCTTCCAGGTCAGTATCTCGAGGATGGCGTCGGCGCCGGTGATGAAGAACAGCTCCACACCCGCGCCGTGAACCTCGCGCAGGTGGCGCAGCGTGTCTATGGTGTAGGACAGGCCTTCGCGGTTGAGCTCGACATCGGATGCGTCCAGGAACTGGTTGCCCCGTATGGCGATGCGGACCATCTGCATCCTGTCGGCCGCCGGGCTGTGCCGTACCCCTGTCTTGTGGGGCGGCCTCGCGGAAGGGACGAAGACGACCTTGTCGAGCTGAAACTGGCACCTGGCCTCGTCGGCTGCCATCAGGTGGCCGATGTGAATGGGGTCGAAAGTACCCCCCATTACACCAAGCCTCACCTGGCTTCACCTTCCCGCTCGCGTCCTCTGATGGAGGCCAAGAGCTCTTTCTGCAGCGCGGCGATGACGGCGTCGAGCCTGCGATGCGCCTGCTCATCGGTGAGCGTGCCCGAAGGCGAGCCGAACTCCAGCGCGTAGGCCAGGCTTTTCTTGCCCTGCGCCACCTGCGGCCCGCGATATACGTCGAAGAGCCTCACGGACTTCAAGGTGTCGCCGCCGCTCTGGCGTATGACCCGCTCGACCTCGATCGCGTCGACCGCCTCGTCGACCACTGCCGCCACGTCGACCTTGACGTTGGGGAACCGCCCCACCGGGCTGTAGACGCTCTCGGTCGCGGCCGCCAGCAGCGGGGCCGTTAACAACTCCCCGCAGTAGATGTCTCCCTCGAGATCAAAGGCCGCGGCCACCCGGGGGTGCAACTGCCCGATGTAGCCGGCGTATTGGTTCCCCGCCAAGAGGACGGCCGCCCGCATCGGGACCAGGAATTCCTCGGACGCGCGCTCGAACTCCAGGACGGCGATGCCCACAGCCTCCGCGAGGTTCTCGACTATTCCTTTGATGTCGAAGAGGTCACACTCCGCCTGTTGGCTCGACCAGTGTTGCGGATGGAGATCTCCAGCCAGCAGCAACGCCACCGTGTCAATCTCGCCCGGAAGCACTTCGGCGCCTTGCGATATGAAAGCCCTCCCCGCCTCGAACAGCGCCAGGTCCTTGTTGCCGCGGTTAATGTTGCTGCCCGCCACCCGCAGCATCCCCGGCAGCAGAGTCGTGCGCATTCCCTCGCCCGTCTCGGCGAGCGGGTTGAGAAGGGTCACCACCCGGCGGCGCTCGTCGTCGCCGGCGAGCCCCAGCAGATCGAGGTCCGCGGGGTTCATGAAGCTGTAGGTCACCGCCTGCCACAGGCCCTGAGCTGTGAGCGCCGCGAGCATCTTCTTCTCCAGGCGCTGCGGCGGGGTGAGTCCGGCGGCCAGCCCACCTCCCTGCGGCACGGTCTCGGGGATCCGGTCGAAGCCGTTGATGCGCGCGACCTCCTCGACCAGGTCGATCTCACGCTCGAGGTCGGGCCTGAAGGTCGGCACCGTCACCGTGAGCGCCTCGCCCGCTTTGACCCTGGCGCCCAGGCTCTCGAGTATGCCGGCCATCTCCTCGCCGCCGAGATCGGTGCCCAGCACCTTGTTCGCGCGCGATGGCCGCAGCTCGAGCGTCCTCGGCTTTATCTCCTCAGGGTAGGCGTCGATCACTCCACTGGCGACCTGGCCGCCGGCGAGCTCGCTCATGAGTCGGGCGGCCCTGGCGGCCGCGAACGCCGTGCCCCCGGGGTCGACCCCGCGCTCAAAACGCGCGGAGGCCTCAGTGCGGATC
>DAIQAV010000144.1:0-6218 GCA_036781505.1 Candidatus Anoxymicrobiaceae bacterium
GTCACGCTGGAAGAGATGGACCACATGATCGCGACGGCCGAGCGCTGCGACCGCAAGCTCAAGGTCTACGAGAACTTCGTCTTCTACCCGCCCTACCTGCGCGCGAAGCAATTGATCGAGGCCGGCGAGATCGGGGACGTGGTGGGCGTCCGCATCAAGATGAACATGAGCATGGCGCCGACCGGCTGGGAGGTGCCGCTGGAGTCGTGGGCCTGGCGCGTGGTGCAGGAGATGTGCGGGGGAGGGCCGTGCTTGTTCGACGACGGCTACCACAAGTGGTCGGTCGCGATCGACCTGCTCGGGAGCGTGGAGAAAGTCTTCGCCTGGATCGGCTCGAGGGAGATGTTCCCCGGGACGTCGATCGACGCCCCTGCGGTCGTCGCCTGGAGGTACCGCGGCGACAGGGACGTCTTCGGGATCTGCGACGAGATGATGAGCGCGGACCTGCACATAGCGAGCAAGTACTACGCCATCGACGAGCGCATGGAGGTCACGGGCGAGAAGGGCGTCATCTGGGTCATGAAGTGGACGGCGGACATGCTGGGCGTGCCCCCGGTGATCATGTACAGGGACGGGAAGATCACGAAGTACGACGACATGCCGCAGGACTGGGCCGACTCGTTCCGCGACTCCACCCACCACTTCATCGACGCGGTGAAGAACGACACCGAGCCGGTGCTGACGGGGCAGCGGGGGCGCGAGGTGCTCGAGTTCGCCCTCGCCGTGATGCGCTCGGCCCACGAGAAGCGCGAGGTCTACCTCTCCGAGCTCGAGGTCTAGGGACAGGTACTTTCCACTTTTTTTCTACTTCAATGACACCTGTCCCCATCTGTTGCAGTGACAGCTAGTAGAAAAAAAGTGGAAAGTACCTGTCCCTACTTCAGGGCTTCTATCACCGCGGACTTGAGCTTGAGCTCACGGTTGCGGTCCGAGTCCGCCCAGAAGCGAAGCACCATCACCACCGCGTCCTTCTCGGGCTCGATCAGCACCACCGGCTGCGGCTGCTGCAGCACGCCGTCGGTGCTCTCGAGCACCTTCAGCGCCTGGCGCCGCTTCGCCTCCACGTCCGCGTCCTCGGCAAGTTGGACGCGCAGGTCAATGCGCAGCGTCGAGGTCGAGGAGTAGTTGATGATCGGGTTGTCGAACACGGTCTTGTTGGGCACGAAGACCCGCTCGCCCGAGTACGTCAGCATCTGCGTGTCCCGCACCCTGATGTTCTCGACCACGCCCTCCTGGTCGCCCACGCGGATCTGGTCCCCGATGGTGAACGGGTGCTGGATCAGGAGCACGATCCCGGCGAAGAGGTTGCCCAGGACGCCCTGCAGCGCGAAGCCGATACCCACGGATGCCAGGCCGAGCGCGGCCAGCGCCGCGGAGAAGCTCATGCCGATCTCGCTGAGCGCCACGACCACCCCGGCCAGCAGCACCAGCCCGGAGGCGGTCCTCGCTATCAACAGGTCGATATGACCCTGGGTGCTCGTCTTGCTTATGGCCTTCTGCACCAACCAGCGCACCAGTTTCGCCAGCAGCCAGGCGATGATGAGGATCGCTAGCGCCACCAGCCACTTGGGCCCTACATTCGCGATCTTGTGCCACAGGTCGGTGAACGCCTGGCCCACCGAAGCCGTCATTCCCGCTAAGTTCATGCCGGCTATTATAATGCATTCCCGGGCGGGACCCTCGTTCGGCGGCGCCACTCGGTGGGGGGAGGGGAAAAAACTGGACGAAAAGTACCTGGTACGGTTTGTCCCATGCGGGCGTAGAAAAAAGCGGCGAAAAGTGCCTGACCCCGTTTTCTACCGGGGCGGGACAGTCCCGGCCCCATGGTCTACTTAAAGGGATTGCCGGCGGACGGCGGGTAATATTATTTGCAATCGACTGAAGGAAATGATGGCCAGCAGGGAACAGGTGCTTGCCGGGCTCCGCAAGACGAGGATCAACAAGTTCGCCTACTTCGGCATGGGGCTCGGGTGCTTCACGCTCGCGGTGCTCCTCGTGGTGCTGTTCTTCGCGCGCAAGCACGACTGGGGAGCGCTGATCCTGGCCCCCATCGGCGTCTTCTTCGGGGTGGTCATGCTCTACCAGTTCAAGAGCAGGAGCCGGGAGGTCGCGGCGCTGGAGCAGATGCTCGACGATGGGGAATACGACGACGAAGATTCCGACCACGATGGCCCGACCGCCGACAGCCCCGTCGAGGTCTTCGCGCCGACGCCGACCGCCGAGCGCCATGCCGGAGACGAGGACGAGTACGATACCGACGACGAGGATGGTCCCGATGAACCATGAGCGGCTTGCTTCGGTTCTCAGGTGCCCCGCCTGCGGCAGCGATATGCGTTACAAGCCCCGCGTCTACTCGTACTGTTGTGACGGAAAGGTCCTGCACACCTACAGGGTGCGCGACGAGATCGCCGACCTTGTCCCCGGCGGCGACGACGGCCGCCAGAAGCGCGTCAACAAGGCGTTCAGCCGCATCGCGGGCCGCCGCTATGAGAAGAACGCCACCGCCGCCACCGCCTACGACCGGTTCCTCAACCAGGCCATGTGGGGCACCACCAAGTTCATCCCGCTGCTGTTCGAGCTCCTGGAGAGCGTCGCCTCCGACTGCGAGCCGGGCTACTTCCTGGACATACCCGTCGGCACCGGCGTCTTCACCGCCGGCGAGTACAGCCTCCAGCCCAACCTCGACTTCATCGCCGCCGACTACAACCGCGGGATGCTCGAGTCCGCCCTGGAGAAAGTGAGAGCCGAGGACTTCGGCAACGTGATGCTGGTGCGCACCGACGTCGGCAGCCTCCCGTTTGCCGACGCCTCGTTCAGCGGCATCCTCACCATGAACGGCCTGGACGCGTTCCCCGACAAGCCCAAAGCCCTCGACGAGATGGCGCGCGTGCTCAAGCCCAACGGCAAGCTGGCCGGCTCGATGTACGCCAGGGGAGAGCGCCTGATGACCGACATGGTCATGGGACGCGTCGGAGCCGCACTCGGCTACGTGACCCGCCCGGTGCTGACCGAGGACGAGCTCCTGGCCGGGCTCGAGGCCCGCGGCATCTCCAGGATCGTCACGCGCAAGGTCAAGTCCGTCATCTTCTTCAGCGGACGCAAGTCAGCGGGCGATGGCGCCGAACCGGTGCGTCAGGAAATCCCCGAGACCGTCACCACCTGACCGTTTCAAGCAACCGCCGCTCCCTTTACTTTCCACGGTATCAGGCGTTTTTTCTCTCCTGAACCCCATATAATAAGCGGGCAAACGAAAAGGGCGGGCTCTAAAGCCCGCCCCAATGCGCAGTAGTTATTCTGTCTTATCAGGCGAACGCCTCGGGGATCTCCTTGAGCGTCGCGTAGCTGAAAACCGGTCCGTCCTTGCACACGTACAGGGAGCCCACGTTGCAACGGCCGCATTTGCCGATGCCGCACTTCATGCGCTCCTCCAGGGTGGTGTAGATCTGATCGGCGGTGAAGCCGAGCTTCTCCAGACCCTGGGTCACGAACTTGATGAGGATGGGCGGGCCGCAGGTCACCGCGATGGTGTTCTCGGCCGACGGGGCCACGTCCAGCAGGAGGTCGGGGACGAAGCCCACGAAGTTCTTCCACCCCTCCTCCTCGATGTCGATCGCCAGGTGGCACTCGGTGCCTTCCTCCTGGTACTCCTGGAACTCGCTCTTGAAGCAGTGAAGGTCCGACGTCCTCGCGCCGTACAGCACCGAGAGGGTTCCGTACTTGTCCTTGTTGGCCCTCACGTAGTTGATCACGGGGCGAAGCGGCGCCTGTCCGATGCCGCCGCCGATTGATAAGATGTTCTTTCCTTCCCACTCTTCCATGGGGAACGAGTTTCCGAGCGGCCCGCGGACCGTCATCGTGTCGCCGGCCTCCAGATCATGGAGCGCGCTGGTGACCTTGCCCGCCTGCATTATCGAGAAGCGCAGGTAGCCTTCCTCGGTGGGCGAAGACGAAATGCAGAACATGGACTCGCCGATCCCGAGGCGCCCCACCATGGCACAGTTGCCGGGCTTGTGGCTCCAGGTGTCCCACACCTTCTCGTCCTTGAAGTTCACCTTGAACGTCTTCACCGCCCTGTCGCCGACGGGGGTCTCGTACCAGGCGTCCTCGATGTTGACTATATATGGAAGATAGGGGTTGCTTTCGTCCATCATGCCGTCTTTGCCTCCTTGGCTTCAGCCTGCTTGGACTTCTCGAGGATGTCCAGGATGTCGATGTTGACCGGGCAGTAGTTGATGCAACGGCCGCAGCCGACACAGGCTATCACGTCGAACTTTTCCGGGAAGTAAGAATACTTGTGGCTGATGCGGTTGCGCGTGCGCTCCTTGCGCGTCGGCCTGGGGTTGTGCCCCGAGGTGTGCAGCGTGTACTCGGGGAACATGCAGGTGTCCCACATGCGCGCGCGCCTGCCGTTGAACGCCTCGACCTCGTCCTGGATGTCGAAGCAGTGGCAGGTGGGGCAGAGGAACGTGCAGATCCCGCACGACAGGCACCTGTCCGAGAACTGCTCCCAGAACGGGTGGTCGTACAGCGACGGGAGCTTCTCCGGGATGCCAGTAGTATCTATCGTACGTTTGATCTTGGCCAAAGCTTCCTTCTCTTGCGCAGCGGCTGCCTTTTTCTCGGCGTCGGCGGCAGCCTCCAGGCCCATTGCCTTTGCGACCGCGTCGCCGGCATCGGTGATCGTCTTCACGTAGACCGTCTCGCCCAGGTCGAACATGAGCGCGTCCAGCCCCTGCTCGGAGCCCGGACCGCCGCCCAGCGAGGTGCAGAAGCAGTTGGGGACCGGCTCGCTGCAGGCAAGCCCGAACAGCACGCTGCTCTCCCGCCTCTTCTCGAAGTAGGGGTCGGGGTAGTCCCACGAGTAGAGCTTCTCGACTATCGTGTAGGCCATCGCGTCGCAGGGACGGATGCCGAACACCAGCCGCTTCTTGCTCTCATCGGGCACGGCCGGCTCGATATCGGTCTGGCCCACCCTGAACTTGAACAGCGTCTCCGTCTCCGGGAACATCAGCTCCTTGGGCGGGACGTTGGTGTTCTTGAAGTCGAAGCTCACACTCGAGGCGTCCTCGACCTCTTTGAACCGCAGGACGTCGCCCACAGCCGTAGGGGCGAACACCTCATAGTCTTTGAGAGCGCCGACTACCTCTGCCAGCTTGTCTTTTGCGAACTTGAAGTCTCCCATATGTCACCCACCTACATTATGTATTCTTCGGGGTCCTGCGGATTGTAGCAGGACAACAGCGGCTCGGCTTCGACGTCGACGCCCGGTTCGTAGGAGAACATCTCCTTCACGTCGCGGGTCATCTTGCGGTTGAGTGTCGTTATCGGGATATCGACCGGGCAGACCCTCTCGCATTCGCCGCACTCGATGCAGCGGCCCGAGAGGTGCCACGCCCGCTGGATGTGGTAAGCGGTGTTCTCGCTGACGTCGGTCGAGCGGCGCGTCCACTGCGGCTTCTGCTTGGTGACCACGCACTCGAGGCAGTAGCACATCGGGCAGACGTTGCGGCACGAGTAGCAGCGGATGCACTTGGAGAACTGCTCCTCCCAGAACTTCCACTTCTCGGGCGGCGACATCTTGGCGAACTCGTCGACGTCGGCGAACTCGTCCGCGCCCCACACGGCCACCTCGTCCGCCACCAGCTCGTCGTAGATCAGCGGGTTGGGGAAGCGGCAGCGCACGCACTTATCGGCGAGCAGCTCGGCCTTGGAGCCTTCCCTGGTCTCGCCGTCGATGGTGAAGACGAACTTGTCGCCCTCCTCCTTTATCAGCACGGGCTCGGAGGTGTCACCGAACATCTTGGCCGCCTTGCGCCTGTCCACCACGCCGGTGCACGGCACGCCCAACACTATCACGCTGTCGCGGTCGTACGCTTTCTCGACCAGCTGCTGGACCACCGCGCGCGAATCGCAGCCCTTGACCAGCACGGCGACCTTGCGGGTGTCAGGGTCCTGGCCGCGCGGGACCGGTAGCTTCTCCTCCAGGGTTATGAAGGAGGCCGGGTTCTGCACGCAGGTCGGGTCGAAGATGAGCTCGTCGGCCTCGGAGGCGTCCTTGAGGACGGCCGGCGCGGACTCGTACCCGTAGGTGCCGCGCTTCCAGCCGATAAGGCGTCTAACGTCCTCACGGGCAAGGACCTCTTTGGCCTTTTCCCTGAGTTTCTTTTCGTCTACCAATTTAACTGCCTCCGTCTGAATTGATCCATGGGGCCCGCCTC
>DAIQAV010000145.1:0-6150 GCA_036781505.1 Candidatus Anoxymicrobiaceae bacterium
CGCTACCGATCTTCGAGTAGAACTCGGAGCCGTACTTCTTCTTGGTGGTCTGACCTCCTTTGCGACCTGCCTCGCTGCGGGTCATCTTCGCCTTGGCCACTTAGATCGCCCCCTATAATACATTGAACGCCTGACAGTCTGTCTTGCGTCTGGGAACTCCTGTTATCCGCTCCCTCATTATCCCACCTTGCTTTGCATTATTCCACTTGGTTGCTCACCTGATTCGAGGTCGCGCGGCCAAACCCTGTCAACTTTTCAAACTGTTTGTTCGCCGCCGCAACGAACTTGACAGATGCGCACTCGTGCTTATAATTGCATTACTTCTCACAACAGCGAACCGGCACTGTTTTGGGCACGGCTGAAGGGGGGTGGAACCGTGGAGCCAAAGGACGTCCCTTACCTTCTCCTCGGAGCGATGAGCACTGTCCGCGAGGAGACTAAGAAGACCGTCGACGACCTGGTCGAGAAGGGGAAAAGCGGCACTGGTAAATCGGCGAAGGGAATTGTGCAGGCCGATAAGACGGTCAGGGATCTCGTGGAAAAAGGCAGGAAAGAGCGGGAAGACCTCCTGAATTCGATCGGCAAAGAAGTCACCAGGATTCTCGATAACATGGGCGCTATCACGAAGAACGATATCAGGGCGCTCGACAAGCGACTTGCGAACATCGAGAAGCGCATCAGGTAATCGACGCAACAGCGTCAAAAACCCCCGAGTTTTGAAGTGAGGTAGCGACATGGAAATGAACGACATGCCTTATCTCCTGCTCGGAGCCCTAGCATCGGTCAGGGATGATTCGATCAATACCGTCGATGACATGGTGAAGAAGGGCAAGGAGCTGGCCGAGGGCGGGAAAGCCAAGGTCAAGGAGACAGCCCAGGACAAGAAGCTCGAAGCCACGATCCAGGATCTGGTGAAGAAGGGGAAGAAGGAGAGCGAGGAGCTCGTCGACTCGATCGGCAAGGTCGTCAAGGACACGCTCGATTCCCTTGGCATCGTGACCAAGTCCGACATCAAGAGCGTCGAGGACCGCCTTGCGGGCCTTGAGAAGAAGCTCAGCACAACCAAGAAGCCGGCCAAGAAGGCTGCCAAGAAGAAGGCCGCTAAGAAACCGGCCAAGAAAAAGGCTGCCAAGAAGCCCGCAAAGAAGAAGGCCGCGAAGAAGGCCTAGCTTCGAGAGATCGAGTTAAACCCGTGACCTCAAGGTCACGGGTTTTTCATTTGGGTGAAAAGTAGAAAGAGGGGAAAAAGTGTACCAGGTACTTTTCTTCCCCCCGGCAGAAGATATCTCCAGTAGTCCATTGTCGGGGGAAGAAAAGTACCTGGTACACTTTTTCCTCTGCCCCTCTTTTTCACTCCTGGAGGAAGAACGACTCCTTGTCGTCGGGGATGCCGTTCATGCCAGGCTCCACCGGAGGCCCGCCCACCACTGCCTCTTCAGGCCGCTTCAGGTCGGTGAACGGCGTGATGCGCTCGCGCGACTTGCGCGCGATGACCGCGCCAATCACTCCCACCAGCAGCACCACCGCGCCCGCAGCCAGCGCTATGTCGAAGTAGATCACTGCCAGCGAGCCCATCGTCCTGAGTGCCTGGTGCGCGGCCGGCTTGAAGGTCCCCGACACTCCGGCCTTCCAGATGAACTGGTTCGCCACCCGAAGCCACAACGAGCCCACGATGGCTCCCCCGATGATCGCGAGCCCCGAGCTTATAGCCTTGCCCCACCCGCGGGAGAACACGATCATCAGAACGCCGAAGGCTGCGGCAAGCACTCCGAAGATCATGATGGGCCAGAACAGCGAGCTGTGCGTCGACTTGTTCATCTTGCTGAGAATAGTCACCGCTGTCGCTTTGGCGCGCTCCTCGCCCACGCCCTGCGCCGTCTTCATCGGCAGGCTCTGCTTATATCCCTGGGCATAGATCTCGCGCTGCGCCTCGGTAAGGACGCGGTCCGCCAGGTCGTCCGAGGAGAGCGACGTTATGACGTCCCCCTGGATCGAGACGCTCACCCCGATATCCGGGATGAATATCTTCGCGGCGGTGCTCTTGCGCGCCTTGGACCTGAGCTCCTGGTAGTTGTCCTTGACGAACTGCTTGACCTGCGTGGCGTTGGTGATTATCGGCGTCATAACCTGCTTGGCGGCGCCGGGTCCCGTCACGCGGTACAACCCCGCGCTCGACAGCGTCAGGAATATGAAGAGCGCCGTGATTATCCCGAACACCCACTTGAAGTCACCTCGCCAGTGGCTCGACTCGGCCGACGTCAGCGATTCGAACTCCGGCTCCTCGAGGGACGAGAGCTCCATCGGCACCTGCATCTCGGGCGGGTAAGCTCCCGGGTAGCCCGGCGGCACGAACCCCGGAGGCAGCCCAAACCCCGGAGGCGGCCCGAACGG
Organism: Candidatus Anoxymicrobiaceae bacterium; assembly: GCA_036781505.1. Taxonomy (GTDB): domain Bacteria; phylum Actinomycetota; class Geothermincolia; order Fen-727; family Anoxymicrobiaceae; genus FEN-680. The sequence goes on from DAIQAV010000145.1 coordinate 2,392, forward strand.
GACCGGCTGCGGTGGCAACTGCCCGGGCTCCGGCATGCCTGGCGGCGGCTGTCCAGGCGGCGGGGTCAACGCTCCATCGAAAGCCAGCGGTGCACCGGTGTAGGCAGGGGGTGCCTTCGGTGCGGGCGGCTGGGCCGCGCCTGGCGGAACTGTCGGGATCTGGCCAGTCTGCCCAGGCTGCGGGTAGCCGAAGTACGGCCCCGGCATCGTGTAGGGTCCCGGGTACCACGGCGGCGGATAGAAGTAACCCTGCGGAGGCATCGTTCCGGGCGGATAGAACTGCGAACCTTCCGGGGGCTGACCGGGCACCGGAAGCTGCGGCGCTCCCGGTCTCACCGGCGGCTCCGGCGGCGGCGAGGGAGTTTTCGCGGGCGTGGGCGGCGGCGGCTGCTGCCCGGGCGGCGGCGGTGCGGCGTCGTCCGATGGCGCTTCCAGCGCTCCGCCCTGAGTCGTCGTAAACCCAGTCTGGGAAGAGGGCGCCTTCGGCGCGGGCGGCTCCTGTATCGGCCCTTGCGGTGGGCCGGGCTGCTGGGGCTGAGAAGGCACTGGTGCCGGCGGCTTTGGTGCCATCGGCTGCGCCTGTGGCACCGCGGCCGGTGGCGCTGTCGGCGCTCCAGCGAAAGTCGGCGGCGCTCCTACCTGGGCAGGGGGCACGTTCGGCGCGGCCGGTTGCTGCGGAGGAGGCTCGGTGCCGGGGACTCCTCCCTGTGGCAAAGGAGGTACGCCGGGCGGGACCTGACCCTGCGGCGCGCCGGTCGGCGGATACACCTGGCGGCCCGCGGCCTCGGGCGGACGCGCGCTCGGCTGCTGCCCTTCAACCGCACCTTCAGAGTGCTTGCCGCGCTTCTTCTTTTTCTTCTCGCGGTCCGCCATCACGAACCTTACTTTTGGTCGCCTGTTTCCCTACACTATAAATATTCACGGAATGGCAATCCTTTTCCTTATTATGCCGATAATGGTTATGGCGGCATGATCGTCATCCACCCGGCAAACCGGCCCTGGCTTCTTGTTCCTGCGCAGGAACGAGCAGGCATGCGCCGACCGATTGGACACATGTATGTCGGTAAGAAATCGCCTCATCATAGGTTCGGTGATCGAATTTGTGATCGTCGCGCTGCTCATAACAATAATCCTGCTGGCAACCAGTGCCGCGGACAGGAGCGACGACCAGGTGCGCTTCTCCCTGCAGCGGCTCTCGGACGCTCAGGCCGTCGCCAAGTACGCCGGCTTCGAGCTCGACAAGGCTGACGACCTGGAGGCCTCGCGGGGAACCATGTACGAGAAGAAAGACTACAACCCCAGCGTCGCGGCCTCGTTCGCGAGCTGGGAGAACTCGCTCAAGGGCAACATCAAGCTCTCGGGCAACACGGACCTCGGACGCGGGCAGGCCAGCGAGCTGCTGCGGGTGGAGTCGCTGTCAAAGACCTTCTCGACCATCGGGGCGACAGTCGACGCGGCTACCGAGGCCAGCGACCGCGGCGACGTAAACGAGGCCGTGGTCCTGGCGACCAAGGCGGACGACGCCTACCGCCAGACGTTCGTTCCCGGCCTGGAGTCCGCCATCGTGGTGGAGCAGGCAAACGCGGCTCGCGCGGACGCCAACTCCAAGAGCTCCTCCAACACCGCCAGGCTCATGCCTCTCATCTTCGCCCCCGTCGGCCTGGTGGTGATCGCGCTCATATCCGCGCTGTTGATGCGCGACGTCACGAGCTCGATCGACGCGTTGAAGGATGGCGCGCTGAAGATGGGCGCGGGAGAGCTGGACACCAGGATAGACACGGGCCGGAAGAACGAGTTCAAGGAAGTCGCGGACGCCTTCAACCGGATGGCGGCCGAGCTCAGCGCCGTCACGCGGGAGCTGCGACAGTACGCCCACACTGTCTCGCACGACCTGAAGGGGCCACTCTCCACGGCTATGCTGGCCGCCGGCCTTCTCAAGGACGAGGCCGCCAAATCCGGCATCAGGCCGTCCACCGAGGGGGTCGACATCTCCGAGCTGGCTGACCTGATAACCAACAACGTCGCCCGCGCGGTCGACCTCACCAGCGAGCTGCTGGAGCTCGCCGAGGCAGGGCAGACTCCCGTCGACCTCACCAACGTGTCGGTGTCAGCCGTGGTAGCGACGATCCTCGACGAGAAGAGGCAGGCCATCGAGGGCGGCGGCATTGAGATTAAGGTGAGCGGCGACCTTGGTGTGATCCACGCCAATGAGGCTCACGCCTACCAGCTGTTTGCGAACCTCATCGACAACGCTATCAAGTACTGCCAGGTCGACTCGCCGGTGATCGCCATAGACTACGTCGGCGACGACCCCGACGGGGCGCACCGGTACGTGGTGAGGGACAACGGGCCCGGCATCGCTCCCAGCTCGCTGGGGCACCTCTTCGAGCCGTTCTTCAAGGGTGAGAGCGGCGGCACCGGGATCGGTCTGGCCACGGTCGAGAAGATCGTCAAGGTCTACGGGGGCGAGATCACCGCGCGCAACGATAAGGGCGCGGTCTTCGAGTTCACCATGCGCGATTCCACCTCCCAACGGACGCAGCCCGACTGACCGGGCTCAGAGCACAAGCATCAGGGTGCTTGCCGCCTGCTCGAGAACCTTGGCGCGCGTGTAGGGGAGCGGCAGATAGTCCACCCGGCACCACACCGGGAAATGGTCCTTGTAGTGCGGGCTCAACCGGTGCCCCGACTGACCCACATCCAGCACCGCCCTGGAGTTGTCGAGATCGCTGAAGTCGATGATCATGCGCAGGACAGGGCCGGCGTAGGCAGCGCGGCTCTCCGGGTCCGGCAGCAGGGCCATGTCGGTCGACCCTCCCATCGTCCCCCTGGCGAGAAGCTGCGTGAGGGGATCGCCCGCCGAAGGAGAGGCGTTCACGGTGTCGCCCTCACCGTCGCGGGGGACTGGGCCTACGTTGAAGATCTTGTCCAGCGGCCAGAACAGCCCCAGCAGGTTCAGGCAGGTCAGGTAGTGCACGCGGCCCCACTTCCAGGACGACTGATCGGCCGTGCCATACACTTTCTCTATCTCGGCGATCCCCTTCTCGAGGGCGTCGAGGGCGGCTTCGTCGTAGGAGCCCGCGGAAGGCGGGAGCCAGTAAGGGTCCCGCGAAGCGATGGCGTTCTCTACCGCCAGGCTGACAGTCGACCAGGTCGTGACGTACTCGGCGTAGAGGGTGCTGCCGAGCCTGTGGCGCAGCAGCGTCTCGCGCAGCTGGTCCCAGGAAAAAGCGTAGAGGGTCATGGCCACCGAGTCCTCCCGCGCCTGGAAGTCCCAGCCGGCGAGGCGCTCGACCGCCTCTCGAGCCGCCGGCGACAGCTCGTCCGAGGCAGCCTTCGACGCCGCCTGCACCGCGAGCTCAGAGAAAGTCCTGCCGGGGAACGTGAACACGTCCGCGTGGATCAGCGGCATGTCCTCGGGCGCCCACTTCTCGCGCGTGCGCAGAAGCTCAGAGATCCTGCCGTTCCTGTAAGGGGCCTCCCACGCCTTTGTTATCAGCTCTCCAAAGCCCTCGCTCACGATCTTCGAGTTGGCAGTGGTGATGAATCCTTCCTCGGGGTTGAGAGAGCGGGGCATCGCCTCGAACGGGACGTAGCCCTCCCACTCGGCCGTGCCCGAAGCGCCGTCGCAGGGGATGGTCCCGTCGCCGCTGGCGCGCCTGGGGATCTTCACCGCGGCGAGGTAGCCGATGTTGCCGTCTACGTCCGCGTAGACCTGGCTGAGGGCCGGGCCGACGAAGTTCTCGATCGAGCCCACGA
>DAIQAV010000146.1:0-6127 GCA_036781505.1 Candidatus Anoxymicrobiaceae bacterium
CGCGCCCCTGTCTTTCGACGGGACATGCTTGCAGGGGCAGGACGAGCGGCCCCAGAGCCTGCGCGCGATGCCCTCGACGGGCGGGACATCCTCGGGGACCTCGGAGTCGAAGTAGCGCCGGCCGTTGCAGAAGTCGTCGTCGATGAACGTCGCCCCCGACTCCTGCACCATGGCCAGGAAGTCCCACTGGTCCATGACCGAGCCGATTCCGAACAGCGGCACGCCCGAGCCGTCGGCCGTGACGGCTCCGGCCTCGAGGTCCGCGATTATCTCTTCGAGCAGGGCGGTGTGCTCGGCCTTGTCCATCAGGGCGCTGGAGGTGGAGCACCACAACGCCTGGTCATAGGGCAGGATGCCGGGCGAGGCCAGGCGCATCTGGTAGAGCTTCGCGAGCAGGGCACGGTTCCGGTTGAAGAGCTTGATGCTCTCGATGAGCGCGGCATCCTCTATGGGACCCAACTCTTTCTCCAGTCCTTCGGCAAAGGAGGCCAGCTCGCTGGTCATGTAGTCCCACGCGGATGACGTCTCGAAGCGAACCGGAAGGACCAGGTCGGCGTGGACGGCGAAGCCCGCGTTCAGGCGCCAGATGTCGCTCAGGCGCTGCATGGTGTCGCAGGTGTGGACGAACACGGTCCCGTCGAGGAAAGACAGCGTGCCGTCGAGAGCCATGTCCAGGCTGGTCCGCGCGAGCGAGCAGCAGTAGTTCTGCAGGTGCGCGCCGCTGGCGGTGGTGTCGCGGTTCTCCCCGGTGATACGCACGGGCAGAGCTCCCGCCGCGTGTATCATCTCCTCGGGAGCGTAGCAGCAGAAGTACCCCATCACCTTGCCGCCGGTGCGCTCCTTCCAGGCGCGGGCGGCCGCGTAGGGGTCGTCCCGCATCTTCATCAATCTTTCGAGGGCTTCGCCGGACATCTATGCTCCTTTCACACAATCGCCATGGGGGCAGGCTTTAGCCTGACCCAACTTGCCATTGGGCGATCAAATATCGTCGAAGGCCATTTCACAGCGCGCGCAAGCGCGCCCTATGATTCTAAATCTTTGCGCAGTATCTTGCCCGCGGCGCTCCTGGGCAGCTCATCGCGGAACTCGATGACCCGAGGCACCTTGTGCGCCGACAGGTTCGCCTTGAGAAAGTCGGCAACCTCGCGTTCGGTCATCGTCTCCCCGGGTGCGAGCACCACGAAAGCCTTGAGGCTGTGGCCTCTGAAGTCGTCGAAGAGCCCGACCACCGCGGACTCCTTCACCTTGGGGTGGCTGTTGATGACCGCCTCCACCTCGGCCGGGTAGGCTTTGTAGACCCCGGTCGTGACCATGTCTTTCTTGCGATCGATCACGTAGAAGTATCCATCGCGGTCAACCCAGGCGACGTCGCCGGTGAAAAGCCATCCGTCCCGTAGAGCCTTCGCGGTGTCCCGGGGCCGGTTGTGGTAGCCCTTCATCAGGCACGGGCTCTTGATGACCAGTTCGCCCGCCTTTTCCGGGGCAAGCTCCCTGGATCCGGTCTCGAGGTCGACGATCTTGAACTCGACGTCGGGGAACGGGAGGCCGATCGAGCCCCACTTGCTCTCTCCGTGGGCGGGGTTGGCCGACTGCGCGGTGACCGCCTCGGTGAGGCCGTAGCCCTCCAGCAGGCGGGTGGGAGTGAGCCTGTTGAACTTCTTCCTGACAACTCCCGGCGTAGGGGCGGCTCCCACAAAACAGCACTCCAGAGATGAGAGGTCGGCCTCCTCGATGCCGGGATGGTCGACCAGGCTCTGGACCGTCGCGGGTACGCCGACCAGCAGGCTCACGCGATGCCGGGTGATGGCCTCGACCAGCTCGCCGGGCCCCTGCCCCTGCAAGAGGACCGAGGTGGCGCCGTGGAAGAGAGCCGCGTTCATGCCCGTGCTCATGCCGTAGGAGTGGAAGAGCGGCAGCGCCGCGACCACCGGCTGCCCCCTGCGCAGGTCTACCCAGGCGCCCAGTTGCAGCGCGTTCGCGATCAGCGCGAAGTGGGTGAGCATGACGGCCTTGGGCAGGCCGGTGGTGCCCCCGGTGTAGATGAACACGGCCACGTCCTCGCGCGCGTCTATCTCGGGGGGCGCGAACTCCGGTCCCTCCCGCTCGATGAGCTCGGAAAAAGAGAGCGCCGTCCCTGCTCCTGCCCCACTGCCCCCGACCTCGATGAGGGTCCTGGGGCCTTGCTCCGCGGCGCCCGCGACCGTGGGCATGAAATCAGTGAAAGAGACCAGGATGTCGAAGCCGGTGTCGGCGGCCATCCCGGCGAACTCCGGGCCTACCAGCGCGGGGCTGAGCATGACGGCGGAAGCGCCCGTGGCCAGCACCGCGTAGTAGGTGATCACCATCTCGGGGACGTTGGGAAGGAATATTCCTACTCGCGAACCCTTGCCGGCGCCCAGTCCGGCAAGCGCGCGGGAGAAGGCGGTGACCTGTGCGGCGAGCTCCGAGTAGCTGATCCGCCGGTCACTATGGACAAGGGCGGTGGTGGCACCGAAGCGGGAGGCGGCGTCAAAGAAGGCCTGATGGACTCCCTTTTCGGGATACTCGATGGACTGGGGGACATCGGGGTCGTAGGCGGTAAGCCATCGTCTGTCCATCACGCCTCCGACTCGGTGCTCCCGGCTCTCTCGGCGGCTATGATGGCCGCCCCGAGGGCGCCCATGTGCTGTGGCATCTCAGGCACGATGATCTCGGTCTTGAACCGGCCCTCGAGCGCCTTGACGACGCCCTGGTTTCGCGCCACGCCGCCTGTCATCACCACGCGCTCCTCGACGGGTATCCGCACTGACATGGCGTAGATGCGCGACGCTATCGCCTGGTGAATGCCGGCGACTATATCGACCTTGCTCACGCCTTCCGCGACCCGCGAGACGACCTCGCTCTCGGCGAAGACCGTGCACACGCTGCTGATGGAAGCCGGCGAGGTGGACTCGAGCGATATCCGCCCGAGGTCGTCGAGCTCTATCTCCAGCGCACGCGCCATCACCTCCAGGAACCTTCCTGTTCCCGCCGAGCACTTGTCGTTCATCACGAAGTCGCGGACCTTGCCGCGATCGTCTATGGCGATGGCCTTCGAGTCCTGGCCGCCCAGGTCGATGACCGTGCGCGCGTCCGGACGGACGAAATAGGCGCCGCGCGCGTGGCAGGTGATCTCCGTCACCTTCTCGCCGGCGAAATCGGCGGCAAGCCTGCCGTAGCCGGTGGCGACCAGTAGTTCGAGATCCGCTTCGGTAAGGCCGGCTCCGTCGAGAGCGAGGTCCAGCGCCTTGCGCCCGGCCTGCCTGCTGTTGTGGCCGGTCAGGAGCAGCGAGCTGGAGAGTATCTCCTTGCCGTCGAAGATCACCGCTTTCGCCGTAAGTGAGCCTATGTCTACACCGGCAACCGGCATGGGAAACCTCTCAATCCATGCGCGCCGGCGCGGGCCGGCGGCCTTGCCATCCACCTGGCTGATTATATCCGAACATGAAAAAGGGGTGGCTCCGGGAACCACCCCTCGATAACTCTGGCTGGATCAGACCGACACGACTTCCTTGAGATCGGGGATCTCTTCCTTCAGCCTGGCCTCGATGCCCCTCTTAAGGGTGAGGGTCGCCATGGGGCATCCCCCACAGGCACCGGTAAGCCGGACCTTGACCACACCGTCCTCGACGTCTACGAGCTCGACGTCTCCGCCGTCTCGCTGAAGCATGGGCCTGACTTTCGCCAGGACATCCTCTACCTGCTTTTTCTCCATTGATAACCCTCCTGCCGGCGCAGATCTGTCTGCGATTATCCTAACCCTACCGCACCGATAGAAAAATGACAAATGTCACTTCTGGTCGATTCGGTTACAATTCGTTGACACCTGCCTGGGAGGACGATCATGACTGAGCCGACGACATTTCAGTGGCTGGGGACCGCCGGGTTCCGCATCGAGCACGGCGGCCGCGTGCTCCTGATCGACCCCTTCTTCAACCGGGGACCGAAGGCACGGCCGGCCCAAACGCTGCGGCCAGAGGACATGGCCGACGCGGAGATGGTGTTCCTGACCCACGGCCACTTCGACCACATCGCGGACGTGCCCGCCATCGTCGAGGTGTCCGGCGCGGCCGTCTACTGCTCCAGCGTCGCGGCCGAGTCGCTCCAGAGCAAGGGAGTGCCGGGCGCGAAGATCACCCGGCTGGGCGGGGACGAATCGCTCGACCTGGGCGGTTTCACACTCCACACGTTTCCTTCGAAGCACATACGGTTCGACGCGCGCCTGATCATGCGCACCGCGCCACGCGTCCTTCGCCTGAGCAACAGGGAGCTGCTGCGCCAGGTGTCGGGGATGCCGTCGGGCCCGGTCCTCATATACTGGTTCGACTTCGGCGGGCTCACGGTCGCGCACACCGGCAGCCTGGGGATCACCCCCGAGGAGGCTGAGTACCAGGGGCTGCGCAGTCCCGACATCCTGATGCTCCCGCTGCAGGGTCACAGCCGCATCTGCACCCGGGCCGCGCTGCTGACGGCGGCCATCAACCCTCGCGCGGTCGTGCCGCAGCACTTCGACGACTTCTTCCCGCCGGTGAGCCAGTGGGTGGAGCTGATGCCTTTTGCGGCGATGGTGGAGAAGCTGGCGCCGGAGTGCCGGTACTACCAGCCATCGATCAACGAGGTCTTCACCGCGCGCGACGTCCTGGGCGACTGACAGACCGGGCAGTGAACGCCAACGTAGCGGTACAGCGGTAGGGTCCCGGAATCCAAGGCTGGTTCAGGCAAGCCGCCACACACCGTCCACGCAAAGCGCTTTGCCCGAGCGCTCCAGGCGTGCCAGGTGCTTGGACACCATCGTCCCCTCGAAGTAGTCGAACATCTCGGGCGGGTCCCATCGCTTTCCATAGACGATCGCCTCGTCGACGATCCCGGCGAGGGTCTTCGGCCGAGAGAGCGAGGAGAGGATGCGGCTCTCGCGCGCGTCGATGACAGCGGCGAACGCATCGAGGCGGTCGGTGATGTCTCCCTCGATGATGCCTTCTCCGTGCGCCGTGTACCAGGTGTCCGCGCTGATCGTCTTGACGCGCTCGATCGAATCGAGAAACGCGTCGATGTCGGAGTAGCGGTTGCCGTACCAGGGGCCGAAGGGGGTCAGATCGATATCCGCGAGGTAGACGGCGTTCTTCTCCAGGAAGTGAAGGCACATGTTGCCCGGGGTGTGACCCGGCAGGTGCATGAACCTCACCGTGTTGGCCCCCAGGCTCACCTCGTCTCCGTCCTCGACCGGGCGGGTGACCTCCAGGGGCGTGTAGTTCCACTGCTCGGTCATGACGCTGCGCCATATCGGAAGCCAGGGCTTGTCCTCGATCCCCACCATGTGCGCCATCACCTCAAGGGAGCCGATGGCGGGCGCGTCGAGGGGGTGGGCCGCCAGCTCGGCGCCTGTGAAGATGCTGGAGAAGCGCGTGTGGTCCACGTGGTAGTGGGTGTTGACGACCAGCCGGACGCCTTTGTCGCGCTCGATCCGCTCGAGGTCGGGCTTCCTGGTGGCCGGGTCAACCACGGTCGGCACCTCGTCATCGATGAAGAGGCAGTTGCCGTCCGGGAAGCGTGCGCCGTGCTCGCCCGCAAGAAATGTGATGTCGCCTGAAGGCATGCTTCGCGTCAGGCCTAAAGGCCGAGCTTGCCGGGGTTCATGATCCCCGCTGGGTCCAGCGACTTCTTCAGCCCGCGCAGCGCCTCCATCCCCGGCTCGCCGTACTCCTGCACGAACCAGGGCGCGTGCTCGTAGCCCACGCCGTGGTGGTGCGTTATGGTCCCGCCGTTAGCGAGGATGCAGTCTCCGGCCAGCTTCTTGATGTGCTCCCACTGCTCGATCTCGCGCCCCTGTGCGATCTTGCCCAGGAAGATGAAATAGAGGCTCGAGCCAGTTTCGTAGGAGTGCGAGAGGTGGCAGGTGACGATCGAGGGCGAGTCGAAGTCGGTGAGCGCCTGCCGGATGGCGTCCTTGGTCGTCCGGTAGAGGTTCATGATGTTGTCCCAGGTGGTGGCGGTCTCCAGGGTGTCGGTCATGACGCCCCACCCGAACATGATGTCCCTCAGATAAGGATGGTCGTAGCGGCTGTGGTACCACTCGTTGCCCGCGCCCTTGCCCAGGGGAACAGCGCCGTTC
>DAIQAV010000147.1:0-6111 GCA_036781505.1 Candidatus Anoxymicrobiaceae bacterium
GGGTGGCAGTTTGTATAACGTCGTCGTAATAGGCTCGGGCATCGGCGGACTCACCGTCGCCGACCTCCTCGCGCGGCGCGGTAAGAAGGTGCTCATCCTCGAGCAGAGCGGCAGGCTCGGCGGCTGCTGCGCTTCTTACGACCTGGACGGGCACAAGTTCGACGTCGGCGCCATATTCATCCTCTACAAGGAGCTCTACGAGCGCTTCTTCGAGATGATGGGCCTGCGCCTGGGCGACTACATCGACATGCGGCTGCTGGACCCCGTCTACGACATGCACTTCCGCGACGGCTCGAGCGTCCTCCTCCCCATGGACCCCATCGAGTCCGCGGACGTCATCTCGCGGATCGCTCCTACGGACCGTGACGGCTGGCTCGCCTTCTGCACCGACATGAAGAGGATATGGGACGCGAGCAAGGTACTGGTCGAGAAGCCTTTCCCGCCGCTCGAAAGAATCGGCACCCCGTCGCACCTGGCGCGCACGGCCGCGAGCGCCAGCCTGCTGCGCGCCCTGCCGGCGCTGATGCGGGTGCTGTTCACCAACCAGGACAGCGTGAACCGGCGCTACCTGAAAGACCCCAAAGCGCTGACCATCGTCTCGTTCGAGAACCTGTTCGCGGGGATCCCGGCCGACCGCATCAGCGGGATCTTCGCCGTGATGAGCTACCTCTCGCACGAGGGCTACTGGTACCCCAGGGGCGGCATGGGAGCGGTGCCGGAGGCCCTGGCACGCATCGCGGTGGACGCGGGCGCCGAGATACGGATGAACACGCTGGTCAGCAGGATCGCGGTCCAGGGCGGGCGGGCGACCGGCGTCGAGCTCGCAACCGGCGAGACCGTCGACGCGAAGGTGGTGGTCTCCAACGCCAGCGCGATCTCGACCTACCTCGACCTGGTCGGGCGGCAGAACCTGCCGACCTCCTTCGCCAAAGCGGTGGCGAACTACACGCTGTCGATCCCGGCGCCGATGGTCTACTTCGGCCTGTCGCGCAAACCCGAGCAGATAAAGAGCCACTTCACGGTCATGGTGCCGCCTCCCGAGCAGCTCAACTCTTACTGGGACGAGTACTACGGCGCCGGCCTGATGCCTCCAATCGAGGACCTGCCCCACGGGCTGATCTGCCCCGGCATGACCGACCCGGAGCTCGCGCCCGAGGGCAAGTTCAGCCTGGGGCTTCTCTCCGCCGGGCCGTACCACCTTAAGTACGGGACCTGGGACGAGCTCAAGCCCGCGTTCATCGAGGAGGCGGCAAGCCACCTCGACCGCACGATCCTGCCAGGGGTGCAAGGGCTCATCGAACAGCGGGACATGCGCACGCCGCTGGACTTCGAGCGCGAGCTGCTGCTGCCCGAGGGAGCTATCTACGGCCTGGAGATGAGCCTTCCAAACCTGGGGCCTTTCCGGCCTTCCTGGCGCTCGCCGGTGGTCAGGGACCTCTACCTCGCCGGCGCCAGCACCAACCCCGGCGGCGGCGTCCCGCTGGTGATGCTCTCGGGGATCAACGCGTCGGCCTGCATCGTCAGGGACAACAACTGGTAGAGGGACAGGTACTTTCCACCTCGTTTTTCTACCTCGAGCGGCGGACGCGAAGTCGCCAGTAGAAAATAGAGTAGAAAGTACCTGTCACCAGATCGAAAGGCGAGCCATGGCAGTCGACATGATGAAAGAGATAGAGACGATGGCGGCGTTCCCGGCGCGGGGTCCCACCAAGCCCGGCGAGAAGCAGGCGGCGGAATACCTGGCATCCAGGATGAAGGAGATAGGGCTGGCAACGACGGTGGAGCCTTACAAGATAAGCCCTCACTACTACTGGGTCTACTTCACGCATACGCTGCTGGCCATCCTCGCGGGAGTCGCGACGATCTGGACCAGGCCGGCCTGGATACCCTGGCTGATGGCGGCGGTCCTTGCTTTCATCCCGGTCTCTTTCTGGGGAGACCTGACCACCAAGTTTCACCTCATCCGCAACATCATCCCCCGCTACCCGTCGCAGAACGTGGTGGGAATCATCCCCAACGAGAAGGCGAAGCGCCGCGTCATCGTGAGCGCGCACATCGACGCGGCCAAGGTCGGCAGCCTGGTCTTCAACCCCGACCTGGACGAGAAGGTCGCGAAGTTCTACAAGGAGAAGTTCGACTCCACCCCCAACGTGATGATGCCCATACTGCTGACCATGGTGGGCCTGCTGGTGGTGGCCGTGGTGCGCGCCATAGTGCCGAGCGGGGCGGCGATGTGGACGGTCACCTGGATCATCCAGGGGATCTGCACAGCCGGGCTGCTCGTGGCGCTGGTCAGCTTCTTCGACATCGGCATCGGCGTGTACGTGCCCGGCGCCTGCGACAACCTCTCGGGCATCGCCGGGTGCATGTCGATCTGCGAGCGCATCCTGGCGGAGCCGCTGGCGAACAGCGAGCTGGAGTTCGTCGGCTTCGGCTGCGAGGAGTCGATCATGATGGGCGCGGTGCAGTACATGAAGAAGCACGGCCGGGAGCTCGACAAGGAGAACACCTACTTCATCAACCTGGAGTCGATCGGCTACGGGACGGTCCGCTACGGCACCAGCGAAGGATTCGTGCGGGTCCGGCCCTACTCCTCCGAGCTGGTCGGAATAGCCGAACGCCTCAAGGAGTCGGGCGGGTTCGACGAGATCGGCACCTACGAGGTGCGGCTGGGGACCGATGCGATGGTGCCGCTGGTGCGCGGCTTCAAGGCGATAACCATCTTCGGGTTCAACGAGAACAACTTCGTGCCCAACTACCACACGCCGCAGGACACTCCCGAGAACATGGACATCAGCGTGACCGAGCGGGCTCGCGACCTCGCGATGGCCATGATACGAGAGCTGGACAAGAAGTGAGCGGAGGGCCGGAGCGGCTCTAGCGTGATTCCCTGCGGATGAACTCGGCGGCAAGCTCCCGGTAGGCGTTCGCCACCGGATGGGAGCTCGCGTACTGCACGATGGGCTTGCGATGCAGCGGCCCCTCGGCCACCTTCACGCTCTTCTTGATGATGGTGTCGAAGACCTTGCCGCCGTACCTGTCGTGCAGCTCCTGCAGCACATCGGCGGCGAGCCTGGTGTTGGTCTCGTAGGCGGTGGGGACTATGCCCGCGATCTCCAGGTCGAAGTTGTAGGCGTAGCGTATGTCGTCGATTATCTCGAGCAGCGTGTTGAGGCCGGCGAGCGAATAGGGGTAGCACTGGATCGGGATGATGATCCCGTCCGAGGTCGACAGGGCATTGACCGTCAGCAGGTTGAATGCGGGCGGGCAGTCGACGAAGACGTAGTCGTAGTTGTGCTTCACCTCGCCCAGCTTGTCGTGCAGTATCTTGTGCCTCTCCGGCCTCTTGTCGATGTTGATGTCGACCTTGGACAGGTCCATGGTCGCCGGAGCGATGTCGACGTTGGGTATCGAGGACTCGTGGATGATGTCGCGGAACGAGACCTCGGGGTAGAGCAGGATGTGGCCCGTCCCCTTCTCCCCGTTCTCCATCGGCAGTCCGACGCCCAGCGTCAGATTGCTCTGGTAGTCCATGTCGACCAGCAGGATCGAGAGCCCCACCTCGGAGAGCGCGCCGGCCAGGTTTATGCAGGTGGTGGTCTTGCCCACTCCGCCTTTCTGGTTGGCAAACGAGATGACCTGGTGCTTCAAATCGACACTTCCTGCCCGGGTTGTCGTGACTGGATGAGCCTAGATTATACAACAGGCCGACCCGCCGGGCACAGCGGAAAGCGTCGCTGAGAAGACCGGGTTCTATTTTGCGCCGGACAGCGCGTTTTCAATCGCTTTGAGGTAGGCCTTGCTGGTCGCCGTCGCCCCGGTGATGGTGTCCACCTTCAGCGACTGGGCCTTGATGACGCTGTCGATGATCTGCTGTCGCCTGGCGGGGTCCTTGAACGTGACGTCCTTCAATACCTTGATCGAGGTAACCTTGTGTTCCTTGACCGTGACCTCGACGGTGTTGGAGAACCGCCCGCCGTTGAAAGTCCCCTGGTAGGTGCCGTCCGGCAGGCGGGAGAAGTCGACGTTGCTGATCGTCATCTTCGAGTAGGTGCTCAGCCCCTGGGTCATCCAGATCAGGGCGCCGGCCACGGCCAGGATTATGACCAGCAGCACGCAGGCGATGGTGATGATCACCCCACGTTTGTGGCTCGTGGGAGAATCGGCCATTTTGATCCCTCCATGTCGAGGTCACGACTTGACGGCAAGAGGCTACCACTGAGGCGGCAGGCGGGCAACGGCTGATTCCGACACGCTCCAACGCGACCGGGTGCGTGCGTGGGGCTAGTATTCGGCGAGCAGCACCTCGAGGCCACGGACCGGGTACCTCGAGCGTTCCCTTGTCAGAAGAACCGCTCCCAGCTGCCGGCAGCTAGCAGCAACAAGACAATCGCAGAGCTCAAACTTACCTGCACCGCTATCATGGAAAAAAGTCCCGGCAAGTGAAGCCACCTCCTTGTCGACGCCAACGATCGCGAAAGAGTCCAGCATCTCCAGGGCGGCCGCCCGGCGCCCGCCCACGGCAACAGAGGCGACCTGGGCCGCGCTGACGGCGCTGACGAGGATGACGCCCTCGTCGGCGGCCTTCTCCAGCGCGGAGAGCGCGCCCTGCGATCCCTTGAGGAAGTCGATCAGTATCTCGCTCGAGACAAGTACGTCTTTCGTGCCGGCTCCCCCTTCAGGCCTTGCCGTCCGCGGCCCGCCATGCCCCGAAGTAATCCGCCAGCGCTTTCTTCGCCTTGATACGCGCGAGCTCGCGCTCGAGCGCGCTGGCCACAACCTGGCTGCGCATCTTCGCCGGGATCAGGCGGCGCAGCTCGGCCAGCAACGGCTCCGGCAGCAGAAAGTTGGCCTGTCTCTTCGGTTCCCTGCGTGCGTACTCGGAATGCTCTTCCATAACTATATGTTTTATATATGTAATTTGCCCTAAATGTCAATATATATTTTATATAGTTATCAAAAGGTGTTGATTGCCTTGGCAGGCCCACTTCAGTATCATCTTCCTTGCGGCGCCGCCCACGCGGGCCGCTCCGCCGGACATGATCGCCGCACAACCTCGGGAAAACGCTTGGTCGCTTCTGAACCAATCCTAAAAGACAGGTACGAGATAATAGTGATAGGGGCAGGGATCGGCGGGCTTGCCGCCGCTTCAGTCCTGGCTCACGAGGGCCTCGACGTGCTGCTGCTCGATAAGGCCGACCGGCCGGGAGGCTGCTGCTCCTCTTTCACCGTCGCGGACTTCACCTTCGACGCGGCCGCCGGCATACTGCAGGGCTTCGGCCAGGTCGGCTACCACGTGCTGCGGACGCTCTTCGACTTTCTGGGCGAGCAGGTGGACCTGGTCCGACGCGGCAGCGCCTATGCGATGCACTTCGGCGATGACCTCATAGAGTTCCACCAGGACCGGCAGGCGTTCACTGCCGAGCTGGGAGCTCTGTTCCCCCAGCAGGCCGGAAGCCTGCTGTCGTTCTACCGCGAGCTCGAGCACATATACCAGGCCTTCCTCGACGCCGGCGGGCCTCCCCGCCCGGCGTCTGACGAGCCCGCCCTTCAGCGAGGAGGGATGATGATGAGGCATCCCATGAGCGTGATGAGGCTCTCCAAGTACGCCAGGAACAGCGCGCGGCGCGTGCTCGAGCGCCACTGCGACGACCCGCTGGCCGCCGCTTTCTTCGACGCCGATTCGACTTTCACCACGGGCTACAGGCTCTCCGACCTCTCCGCGCCGTTCGCGGCGCTTGCCATGCTCGACCGCCACATAGGTGGCACCCATCACGCGATAGGCTCATCACAGCAGATCCCTAACCGCCTTGAGAAGAGCATCATCACCAGCGGTGGTCAGGTGACCTACCGTCTCGGAGTCGAGAGCGTCCAGGTCGAGGGAGGCAGGGCCGTGGGGGTCGTGGTCGCCGGGGGGAGGCGCATAGCCGCGGACGCGGTCATAGCGAACACCTCTGCGACCGACCTCTTTACCCGCCTGCTGCCGGGCGGGACGCTGTCAGAAGGGACGACGTCGTGGATCGGCTCGGCTACCTGCGCGCCGTCGGTGTTCGCGATATATCTGGGGGTGCCGGAGGAATCGCTGCCGGAGGGCTTCAACCCCACCACGGT
>DAIQAV010000148.1:0-6056 GCA_036781505.1 Candidatus Anoxymicrobiaceae bacterium
ATACCAGGCCTTCGGCAAGAGCCTCGGCGCGCTGAGCACCGCCCGGGGCTGCCCGTTCAGGTGCAGCTTCTGCTGCGTGCCCAAGATCTGGAAAGGATACCGCGAGCTGACGCCGCCCGAAGTGGTTGCCGAGCTCGATCGGATGGACTACACCGAGGTCGTCAGCTTCGTTGACGACAACTTCTGCCAGGACATGATGCGGGTCGATGCGATATGCGACCTCATCATCGAGGGCGGGTTGAACGACAGGCTGTACTCGGTCTTCTCGCGGGTGGATTCGATCGTGCAACACCCCCAGGTCGTAGCGAAGATGGCGCGGGCGAATATGCGAGTCGTCTTCATCGGCATCGAGGCCGCGACCCAGGCCGCGCTGGACCGCATGAACAAGAAGACGAGCATCGCCGACATCCACAGGGCCTGCGAGATCCTGGAGACGAACGGGATGCTCATCTGGGCCGGGCACATCATCGGGAACCTGGACGACACCTACGAGGACGTGGACGCCCTCATCGCAATGAGCCGGAAGCTCCCAGTGGATATCGCGGATTTCACGGTGATCACCCCCTACCCCGGGACCGAGCTGTATGAGCGCGCCAGGGAGCAAGGCCTCATCGACGAGTTCGACTTCGCCGAGTACTGCGAGTGCGAGCCGCACATGCATACGCCCAACCTCTCGCGGATGGAGATCATGGAGCTGCAGATCAAGGCGTACCTGAAGTTCTACGGGCTCTACGCGCTGGCGAAGGGTGGTATAAGGTGGTCGCGGAACCGGGAAAAGCGCTGGATCCTCCAGGACAATATCGCCGGGGTCCGGTCGTTCATGAGGTTCAGGAGGAAGTCCGCGTTCTACTTCTGGCGGACCTACAAAGAGACGGTCGGCAAGACCGAGGGCACGAAGATACGCAGGCACAGTCCGCTGGTCTCGACCCCCAAGGTCTACTCGCTGGGCGCCGGGTTGGCCGCCGCGCTGATCACCCTGTGGGTCACGGTTCTGGTGGGTCGTTACTACGGGCAGTATTCGTCCCGCCCGCTGGCGTTCATCATCGCGGACATTCTCTTCGGCGTCGCGCTGGTGGCGTTCACGATCGGGTTGGTCGGGGCATGGCTTGCGATCAGGTCATACCGGAGAGGTTGGATCTTCTCGGTCCGCAAGCGAAAACCGGAGGGGCGGAGGCGGTCCATCGGCGAGGCGTCGCTGTCGAGTGGAGCGCTCTCCACCGCCGCGGCTGTGGCGCTCGCGGCGCTGACGCTAGTCGCCGTTGCGCTGGTGGCTTCGTCCGCTCAACTCGGCTATGGCCTGAAGGAGATCCTGGTCACGGCCATCGCTTTCCTGACAGCTGTGCTCGTCTCGCACCACTCGATCCAACTGGTCAGAAACGGAGGCATAGCGAGGGGTTGAGCGCCGGCTATCGGGTTAACCCTCGTCGAGGCCGATGGAATACTCAGGTGCAACCGCGATAGATGGAGTGATTCATGAGAACGATCGAGTCTCCGGGCAAAAGTCGCCTCTTGGTAACACAGGCTCTTGCCGGCAAGTCATCCGCGCGAATCGCAGCGACTCTGGCGCTTCTGTTGCTCGTCTGCGCCTCGCTGGGATTCGGACTGTCCGGATGCGGCGGGACGCCCAAGACCACCGGCTTCTACATCCAGAAGAACGTTGCCGTCCCGATGCGCGACGGAGTGATACTGCGGGCGGACGTCCGCCGGCCCAAGGCCACGGGCCGCTACCCCGTGCTGATCTTCCGTACCCCTTACGACAAGAACGAAGGCGATCCGTATAACGAGCGGAGCTTCAACGACGCGGTCAAGCGCGGATACGCGATGGTCATCCAGGATGTCCGCGGCCGCTACGCGTCTGATGGCGAGTTCACCGCCTATCAGAACGAGGGGAAGGACGGGTACGACACTATAGAGTGGGCGGCCCGCCAGAGCTGGTCGGACGGCAAGGTCGGAACGTTCGGGCTCTCTTACCCCGGGGCGGTACAGTGGCTCGCCGCGGTCGAGAACCCGCCGCACCTGAAGGCGATGGTCCCGGCCATGTGCTTCTCGACCATCGGCCCGCAGTTCATCTACTTCGGAGGCGTCTTCGAGACCGCATGGGCGAACTGGTCTTACATCGACATGAGCCCCGACACCCGCGTCAGGAAGAACCTGCCAGGGCCAAAGACGATCGATGAGGCCAAGGCGGAATGGAAGCGGCTCGGCGGCGACGACGCGATCGATGGCTGGCTCCCGAGCATGGAGATGCCTTACCTGAAGGACACCGAGCCCTACCACTACACCTGGCTAGCGCACTCGCCGTACGACCCCTGGTGGGAGTGGGGGAACCTGCGGGATAAGTATCCCGGCGTGAAGGCCGCGGTGCTCAATCTTTCGGGGTGGTACGACGAGCCATACGGGACCGAGGGCGCCATCACCAACTACCTCGGTCTTCTCAAGTCGCGCGCGGGCGCCGGAGACACCCGCACCAAGCTGCTGGTCGGACCCTGGATACACGGTGTGGACGCCACCGGGTCCACGGTATCGGGGAAGCGCGAGTTCGGCTCCTCGGCGAAGATCGACTACGACCAGGTCGTCCTCGACTGGCTCGACCACTACGTGAGAGGGATAGACAACGGAGTGTCCGGCTGGCCCAACGTCAAGTACTACGTCATGGGCGAAAACGCCTGGCAGAGCGCGGGCGCCTGGCCTCCCGCCGGACTCACGCGCCAGACAGTCTACCTGGGTCCCGGCTCCGGCCCGGGGGCCAAGGGCTCCATCGCGCTCAAGCCGGTCGCGAAAGAAGGCACGAGCTCTTTCGTGTCCGACCCGGCGAACCCGGTCAAGGACGAGTTCGGCACCAACTTCGGGGCCTTCGACCTGCGCGGGCTGGCGGACAGGTCCGACGTGCTGTCCTTCGAGACCGAGCCGTTCAAGAAAGACGAGTCGGTGGTCGGACACGTGGGGGCCGACGTCTACGTCTCGACTGACGCGCCCGACTTCGACCTCTATCTCAAGCTGATCGACGTGGCGCCCGACGGCACCGCCTACAACCTGGAAAGCGCCGGGCACGAGGTGGTGCGCGCCAGCTATCGCGACAAGACCGTCGCGCGCAAGCTGGTAAGACCCGGCGAGGTGGTCAAGATCTCTTACGACAACCTGCTGACCGGCAACACGTTCAAGAAAGGGCACCGGCTGCGCGTGTACATCATGGGCTCGTGGTTCCCGACCTACTCCAGGAACCTGCAGACCGGCCAGTTGGAGACGACAAACTCCGAGATGAAGAAGGCCACCATCAACATACTTTACGGGCCGTCTCACCCATCCCGGCTGGTGCTGCCGGTGGCGCCGTGAGGGGCGCCCGCGCTCTTGCCAGATACACTGACGCCTGAACAACCCGCTTATTCAAGTTCGTTCTGCGAAGTCCTCGCCCATCTTCGCAGGACCGCTACTTGAAGCATTCCCCGAAGAGCGTCCAGAGGGACTCTGAATCAAAGCTCTCCGACACCAGGTTGTCGAGCGCCAGATCGAACCTCTCGTCCGCCACCGGACCTGCGTCGTCCAGGGACGCCAGCGTGTCAGCGATGCATCCCCGTAGGTTGTTCTCTCTCTTGAGGCGAGCCACATGGTGCTCGTCGTAGAAATCTATTATCAGCTCTTTCTGTTTCGACAGGTCTTCGAGCAGCTCTCTTATGGATGGGTCCGTCGGGTTCATGAATAGCGAATACGCGGCCGCCGGGTCGGTCTCGAACCTGAACAGGAACGCGAGAATCGGGATTCTGACGCCGTCCGAACTCAGCGTGATCAGGACGCACTTGGCGTCGGGATGACCGATCTCCGAATCGGCGTCCCTCGCTGCCTCACCGATCGTGTGCACCACGTCCCGGCTCTCGCGTATCAGGAAAGACCAGAGGGTGTCTTCGGCCGTGACGTTGGGAGAGATAAAGGCCGTCCCGTACGGTGAGGCTTGTACCATTTCCTCAAGTTCTGTCTTATCCGGGTGAGGGCTTATCATATTGTCGATTCCGTTCGATGGTCATGCTTCGCCGATACCCTCGAGTGAGCACGGGCTGCTCACCAGTTATCAAGTTTCTATGCCCGTAAAGCTATTCCTGCAACCCGATCTTGTCGTGTATCTTCAAGACGGTGTTCCAGTTCCTCGTCGTGTTCTCCCGGCCGAACTCCTTGTCTTCTCATTTCATCTTGTCCTGGATTCGAGGGACACTGCACCGCGCGTTCTACCCGGGTCCTGACGAACCGGTCATCTGAATGTATGCCAGATCCAGCCTGAAGCACAACAGTCTCGAGCAACATAAGTGACCTGCGGCCGTCCGGGTCGGCCAGCCAACCGGCGGAAGTGATACCATGTCCCGGTACCCCGATCAGTGGGGGATTGTCCGCTGTCAAAGAGTGTCACGCGAGGAGCATGATGTCCGGTATGCATTTTTCCAGTAGTTGGGCGAGACGCGCGATTATCATCGGTATGGTGATACTGGTGTTCGCCGCGCTGGTGATCTTCAAGGTCCCGTTGGTCGTCGATACGGCGCAGGCCCAGAACTTCGACAACGCCCGCGTGGCCGATTGCGGGCTTGCTGAACTGGGAACGACCAGGCCGACCGGCTGGGACCAGCCTGGTGAATGCATCAAGAGCGTCCAGAGGTGGGTCGCGGAGGCCGGCGGTGTCTTTGGTTACGGCGGCGTCATCTCCGGATACACCAACTCGGCGCCGTTCAGATCAGTGCCACCGAGGCCACCAAAGGCGACGTCGTACAGTGGACGAACGGCAATGACAGCGACTGGAGCCATCCTCACACGGTCTGCATCGTCAAGAACTACGGAAACGGCAGGTACTGGATCGTCCAGTCCAACTGGGAAGCCCCGGGGCTGGTGTCCCAGAATCTGAACTGGGACCCGAATCCCGAAGACTATGGCCGCTCTGGTTACTACCCGACGTTCTGGCGCTTCGGCAATGTAGCTTCTCCACCGCCTGTCTCGGGCGGTCACGACGTGGTGGGAGCGACTGCGGCCGCGACGACCTTCTACTTCGCCGAGGGCACCTGCCGGCCTGACTTCAAGACTTACTTCTGCATCCAGAACCCGGGAGCTCCGGCGGCCGAGGTGACAATCACCTACATGAAAGGCGACGGGACCAGGGACAGCCAGAAGATAACCGTGCCCGGGGCCTCACGCCTCACCGTCTCACCCGCCGGCAAGCTGGGCCAGGGAGACGACGCGGCCCACGATTTCTCGGCCATCGTGCAGTGCACCAACGGGCGGCGGATAATGGTCGAGCGTCCGATGTACTTCAGCTACAAGGGCGGCTGGACCGGGGGGCACGACGTGGTAGGTGCAACCAGCCCGGCGACCTCGCTCTACTTCGCCGAGGGCACTACGCGCCCGGGCTTTGACCCTTACTACTGCATACTGAACCCGGGAGGGACTGCTGCCAAGGTGGCGCTAGATTACATGCGGGGCAACGGCACCACAACCACCCAGATCATGAACGTTCCCCCCTTCTCGCGCTCGACGGTGCACCCGGCCGACGTGCTCGGGACCGGTGATGACGCGGCCCACGACTTCTCGTGCCACGTGACTTCGACGAACGACGTGGGCATAGTCGCCGAGCGCCCGATGTACTTCAGTTACAAAGGAGCCTGGACAGGCGGCAGCGACGTGGTGGGAGCTCTTGCCCCTTCGGAATGCTGGTACTTCGCGGAGGGGACGACCCGTCCCGGTTTCGATCCTTACCTTACCCTGCAAAACCCCGGGGCAAGCAACGAGAACGTGACTGTCACTTACATGAAGGGCGACGGCACCAGCAAGATCCAGAACATCACGGTGCCTTCGCACGCGCGCGGCACGGTGCATCCCGCCGATGTGCTCGGGTCCGCGGACGACGCGGCCCACGACTTCTCGTGCTGCATCGCCTCCGCGGGCGGCGCGGGAATAATCGCCGAGCGGGCCCTGTACTTCGACTACAAGGGTTGGGATGGAGGCGACGATGTGGTGGGAGCGACCGGCACCGCGACGACCTTCTACTTCGCCGAGGGCACCTGCCGGCCTGACTTCAAGACTTA